>DASTWW010000052.1:0-3214 GCA_035765755.1 Nocardioidaceae bacterium | reverse complement strand
CCTGATCGCGCGCTCCTCGATGCTGGAGACGCTCTCGGAGGACTACGTGCTCACCGCACGGGCCAAGGGCCTGTCCAACGCGACCGTGGTCCGCCGGCACGCGTTCCGCAACGCGCTGCTGCCGACCACCACGCTGGTGGCACTGTCGCTGGGGTACGTCGTCGGCGGCGCGATCCTGATCGAGACGGTGTTCTCGTGGCCGGGCATCGGGCGCGCGGTCTACCAGGCCGTGCTGCAGCGCGACTACCCGATGCTGCAGGGCGCGTTCCTGGTGCTGACCCTGTCCGTGGTGGCGTTCAACCTGATCGCCGACCTGCTCTATTTCCGGCTCGACCCGAGGGTGACCGAATGACGACCATCGAGCTCGAGGCCCGCGAGGCCGCCCCGCGCGGCAGGTGGCGGTTCGGACAGCTGGTCAAGGAGCGCCCGGCCGCCACCGTCGGCGCCGTGCTGCTCGCGCTGTTCATCCTGATGGCGGTCTTCGCACAGTGGTTGATGCCGTACGACCCCTACCAGCAGGTCGGCCCGGTGTTCGGGACGCCGTCCCTCGCGCACCCGCTCGGGCTCGACGACGGCGGGTACGACGTGCTCAGCCTGATCATCCAGGGCGGCCGGATCTCGATGGTGGTCGGCTTCGCAGCCACCCTGGTCGCCACCATCCTGGGCGGCGGCATCGGCATCCTGTCCGGCTACTTCGGCGGCGCGACCGACACCGTGCTGATGCGGATCACCGACTACTTCCTGGTGATCCCCGACATCCCGCTGATGATCATCATCGCGGCGGTCTGGGGCCCGAGCCTTTCCCACATCATCCTGGTCATCGGCCTGCTGCTGTGGACCGGCACCGCCCGCATCATCCGCTCCCAGGTGAAGAGCGTCCGGGAGCGGGTCTACGTCCGGCGTGCCCGCTCCGTCGGCGCCTCGCACACCCGGGTCATCTTCCGGCACATCCTGCCCCAGGTGGCGCCGCTGCTCGTGGCCAACACGGTGCTGACCATCGCCGTGGCCATCTTCGACGAGACCGCGCTGGCGTTCCTCGGTCTCTCGGACCCGACGGCGATCACCTGGGGAACCATGATCGAGCACGCCTTCGAGCGCACCGCGATCAGCGCGGGCGCCTGGTGGGCGGTGGTGCCTCCGGGCATTGCCGTGTCGCTGGTGATCATGGCCTGCTCCCTGCTCGGCCAGGCCATCGAGGACGCCACCAATCCGCGGCTGCGGGTCGCGCACCTGTCCATCCGCGGCTTCCGGATCCTGCCGCGCCGGCTCGGAAAAGTGGCCGACCGATGAGCCTGCTGGAGGTGACCGACCTCAACGCCTGGTTCGACCTGCCGGGCGGTGGGAGGCTGCACGCCGTCCAGGGCGTCGACCTCGCCGTGGACCGCGGCGAACGGCTCGGCCTGGTCGGCGAGTCCGGCTGCGGCAAGACCACGGTGATGATGGCGATCATGGGCCTGCTGCCGTCGAGCGCCACCGTGTCCGGGGAGATCCGGCTGGACGGGGAGGACATCCTCGCCGGCGGCGAGGACAGCATCCGGCCGCACCGCTGGGTGGACATGGCGATGGTGTTCCAGGGCGCGATGAACGCGTTCAACCCGGTGCAGACGGTCGGCCGGCAGATCGTGGAGCCGATGGAGCTGCACGGGGTGGCGTCCGGGCAGGCGGCCCACCGTCGTACCTCCGAGCTGCTCGAGATGGTCGGCATCCCCGCCTCCGCCGCCAACCGCTACCCGCACGAGTTCTCCGGCGGCATGCGGCAGCGCGCCGCGCTCGCGATGGCGCTGGCCTGCGACCCCAAGGTGCTGTTCGCCGACGAGCCGACCACCGCACTCGACGTGATGGTGCAGGCGCAGATCCTCAAGCGGCTGGTCGAGCTGGCCGACGATCTGGACCTGGCGCTGGTGCTGGTCACCCACGACCTGCCGGTGGTCGCGCAGGCCTGCGACCGGGCGATGGTGATGTACGCCGGGCGGGTCGCCGAGCGGGCCGACATGGACGTGCTGTTCCACGACCCCCGGCACCCCTACACCGAGCTGTTGTTCGCGGCCACGCCGGACCTCTACGGTGAGGAGGACGTGGTCTCCATCCCGGGCAACCCGCCGCGGCTGGACCGGAAGCTGGTCGGCTGCCCGTTCGCGCCGCGCTGCCCGAAGGCGATGGACGTCTGCCGGCAGGAGGAGCCGCCGCCGCTGACCATCGGCACCGGGCACGTCGCCGCCTGCCACCTGAACACCCGGGCCCGGGAGGTGACGGCGTGACCACGCTGAGCAACGGCGCCCACCCCGAGCCTCCCCTGCTCGAGGTGCGGGACCTGGTGACTCACTATCCGGTCCGCCGGTCGTTCATCGACTCCCTGCAACGCCGGCCCCGCCAGTGGGCGCATGCCGTGGACGGGATCTCCTTCGACCTGCACGGCGGCCAGATGCTCGCCCTGGTCGGTGAGTCCGGCTGCGGCAAGACCACCACGGCCCAGTCGCTGCTGCGGATGGTGGAGCCGACCTCAGGGACCATCCGGCTCGACGGCCGCGACATCACCCACCTCGGGCAGCGGGAGCTGCGTCCGCTGCGACGCACCATGCAGATGGTCTACCAGGACCCCTACGAGTCGCTCGACCCGCGGTTCCGGGCCCGGCAGACCGTCGAGGAGCCGATGCTGGTGCACGGCATCGGCTCCGGGAGGGCGGAGCGGCGTGCGCTGGTCGACGAGCTCCTGGAGCGGGTCGGGCTGACCCCTCCCGACCTCTACGCCGACCGCTACCCGCACGAGATGTCCGGGGGCCAGCGGCAGCGGCTGGCGATCGCGGCCAGCCTGGTGCTCAACCCGCGGCTGCTGGTCACCGACGAGCCGGTGTCGATGCTCGACGTCTCGGTGCGCGCGGGGGTTCTCGAGCTCCTGGACAGCCTGCGCCGGGAGTTCACGATGGGCGTGCTGATGATCACCCACGACCTGTCCACCGCCTCGCACTTCGCCGACGAGATCGCGGTGATGTACTTCGGGCGGATCGTGGAGCGCGGCCCCGCGAAGGAGGTGGTCCGGCATCCGCGGCACCCCTACACCAGGGCACTGCTCTCGGTCGTCCCGCCGCGCGACCCCCGTCGTCGTACCACTCCCCACATCCTGCAGGGCGAGGCGCCGGACCCGGTCGCGGTACCGACCGGCTGCCGGTTCGCGTCCCGGTGCCCGTTCGTCACCGACGCCTGCCGGGAGCGTGAC
>DASTWW010000051.1:0-14534 GCA_035765755.1 Nocardioidaceae bacterium | reverse complement strand
CAGGTCGAAGCCGACCTTCTTGGCGTCGACGTCGAAGGCGGCCACGAACTCGATGTCGCGGACGTGGTAGTCGCCGAACTTGACGTGCATCAGCCCGGGGACCGAGCCCGCTGGGTCGGCGTCCCGGTAGTACTGGACGCCTTGGATGAGTGAGGTCGCGCAGTTGCCGACCCCGATGACCGCCACGCGGATGGAGCCCATCCGTCCCACCTCATTCCGAACTGTTCTCGTGTTGTCGTCCAAGGACCAGCTGCTCAGGGCCGTCCCAGCGCGCGGTAGGTCCACCCCTCGCGCCGCCACAGTGCCGGGTCGAGCGCGTTGCGGCCGTCGAGGATGTACCTCCGGCGGACCACCTCGCCGAGCACCCGCGGGTGCAGGTCCCGGAACTCCTGCCACTCGGTCAGGTGCAGCACGGCGTCGGCACCTTCTGCTGCCTCCCGCGGCGACGCCGTGAAGCGGAGCGCGGGACGCGCCCGCGCGGCGTTCGCGGTTGCCGCCGGGTCGTAGACGCGTACGATCGCGCCGCGCGACCAGAGCTCGGCGGCGACGCTCAGGGCCGGAGAGTCCCGGACGTCGTCGGAGTCCGGTTTGAACGCGGCGCCCAGCACGGCCAGCCGGGAGCCGTGCACCGACCCGCCGCAGGCCTGCTCGGTGAGCTCGACCACCCGGCCACGACGGCTCTCGTTGATCGCCTCCACCTGCCCCATCAGCGCCACCGCGCGGTCGACCCCGAGGTCTGCCGCCTGGGCCATCAGCGCCCGCACGTCCTTGGGCAGGCACCCTCCGCCGAACCCCAGCCCGGCGTGCAGGTAGCGCCGACCGATCCGGTGGTCCTGGCCGATCGCCTCACGAAGCCCCTCGACGTCCGCGCCGGTCGCCTCGCACAGCTCGGCCATCGCGTTCATGAACGACACCTTGGTGGCCAGGAACGCGTTCGCCGCCACCTTGGCCAGCTCGGCGGTGGCGAGGTCGGTCACCATCAGCGGCACTCCGCCGTCGAGCTGGGCCGCATACACCTCACGCAGCAGCTTCTCGGCCATCTCCGACTGCACCCCGATGACGATGCGGTCCGGGCGCAGGGTGTCGGCAACCGCCGTCCCCTCGCGGAGGAACTCGGGGTTCCAGGCCAAATCCACGTCCCCGCCGGCAGGCGCGACGGCCGCCAGCCGGCGCGCCAGGGCCTCCGCCGTCCCCGCCGGCACCGTGGACTTCCCGACCACGAGGCACTGGCCGCGCAGGTGGGGGGCCAGTGCCGTCAGAGCGGCTTCGAGCTGCCGAAGGTCAGGGTGCAGCGAACCCTCTCGTTGCGGGGTGCCGACGCACAGGAAGTGCACGTCCCCGAACGCGCCGGCCTGGGTGAACGACGTCGTGAACGTGAGCCGGCCACTCGCCACGTGGCGAGACAGCAGCGCCGCGAGGCCCGGTTCGTGGAACGGGGCGGCACCCGTGGCCAGCGTCGCGATCCGGTCCGGGTCGACGTCGACCCCGAGCACCTCGCAGCCGGACTCGGCCAGGCACGCGGCGTGCGTGACGCCGAGATAGCCGGTGCCGATGACAGTGACGCGTAGCGGCATAGCCCGCCCTCCTCGCGTGCACGGCAACCGGCCGGTGACGCAACTGAGGAAGGCGGAGCTCAGACATGCCATGGTGGACCGGTCGCCGCTGTGGTCGAGACGTTACGCCGACGTGAGCGGGGTCGACCAGAGCCCCGACGGCTCATGGGCTGGTCCCCGGCGATGCTTCCTGTGGGTCATCGGCGGATACGCACAACGGGTCATGGTAAAGACGGCACCGCTGCGTTCAACCTTAAGAACAAGGCGGAGAACTCTCAGGATGTCTTCAGATTGTCTGCGATGCATATGACCGACGTTCACGCGTAACACCATCTCGGGGAAGCCATGTCCCGTGTTCTCGTCACAGGGGCCGCCGGTTTCATCGGAAGCCATTTGTGCGAAGCCCTTCTGGCACGGGGTTGTCACGTCCGGGCGCTCGACGCGTTCACGACGTTCTACGACCCACAGCGCAAACACCTCAACCTTCGACCTCTGTCGGGCCACCCGCGGTTCGAGCTGGTGCAGGGAGACCTGCTCGAGGTCGACCTGGACGATGCGCTGGCCGATGTCGACGCGGTGGCGCACCTGGCCGGTGAGCCGGGGGTGACCACGTCCTGGGGCGGGTCGTTCGCCCGCTACCTGGACCGCAACGTGCTGGCCACCCAGCGGCTGCTCGAGGCGGTCTCGACGAGTTCGGTCGCGCGGTTCGTGCACGCGTCGAGCTCGTCGGTGTACGGCGCGGGCGGCGAGACGCTGCGGGCCCGAGGGGAGCCGCGCCCGGCGAGCCCGTACGGCGTCAGCAAGCTGGCCGCCGAGGCGCTGGTCGGCGCCTATGCGCACGGGTACAGGCTCCCGGCCGTCTCGCTGCGGTACTTCTCCGTCTACGGTCCGCGGCAGCGCCCGGACATGGCGGCGCACCGGTTCATCGAGGCGTTGCTCGACGGCCGGCCGCTGCAGCTGTTCGGGGACGGCCGCCAAGTCCGTGACTTCACCTACGTCGGGGACGTGGTGGAGGCGACGGTCCTCGCGCTGTTCGCGGACCTGCCGCGCGCCGCGGTCCTCGACGTGGCCAGTGGCCACCCGACCGAGGTCGGCACCCTCATCGCACAGGTCCGGAGCCTAGTTGGCGACGGCAGCGTCCCGCTGGAGCGGCTGGAGGAGCGCCGAGGCGACGTGCCTCGGACGGCCGGGGAGATCGGCACCGCCCGGGAACACCTGGGCTGGTCGCCGCGGACCGACCTGCCCACCGGCCTGCTGCAGCAGGTCGCCTGGCACCAGCAGCTTCGGCTCGGTGCGCCGGTCGACTCGGACCATGCCGACGCGCTGCTCGACGAGGCGCTCCTGCCGGCGTCGGGTGCCTGACATGGGTCCGAACGGCGTCAGGCCACGGCTGCTGATCTACTCCCAGGACGGTCTCGGCCTCGGGCACCTGCGTCGTACCACCTCGCTGGCCGGCGCGTTCCTGGACGCCCTCCCGGGAAGCAGCGTGCTGACGATCAGCGACTCACCGGCCGGCCAGTTCTTCGACACCCGGGACGGCCACGACAACCTCAAGCTTCCCTCGATCCGCAAGATCAGTCCCGGGAACTGGTCGCCGGTGTCGCTCGGTCTCGGCTTCGCCGACGTGCTCAGGCTGCGGCAAGAGGCCATCCGCACCACCACCCTTGCCTTCGCCCCGGACGTGCTGCTCGTCGACCACATGCCGCACGGCGCGATGGGCGAGCTGGTGCCGACCCTGCAGGCACTCGAGGGCTCCAGCACCCGGGTGGTGCTCGGGCTCCGGGACATCCTGGACGCGCCGGCCACCATCCGGCAGCGCTGGCGCCTCGAGGGCGCCTTCGAGGCGGTCGAGGAGTACTTCGACGACGTGCTCGTCTACGGGTCCCGCGATGTCTTCGACGTGGCGGTTGAGTACGCCTGGCCCGCCCACCTGGCCGACCGGCTGCACTACTGCGGCTATGTCTGCGCGCCGGCGACCGTGGTGGACGCGGACGTGGAGGCCGTGCGAGACGAGCACCTCGCGCGCCGGCGACGCGAGCGGCTCGTCGTGGCGATGGCGGGTGGTGGTGCGGATGCCTACGGGCTGTTCGAGACGCTCTTGCACACGGTGCCGCTGCTGCACGGCGAGCACAGGTGCGTGGTCGTGGTGGTCACCGGGCCGTTCCTGCCGCCGGCCGACCGGGCGCGGCTGGAGCGTCTCGCGGACGGGCTGCCGGTGCACGTGCTCCCGACCGTGAAGAACACCGCCGGCTATCTGGCCGCCGCCGACCTGGTGGTGGCGATGGCGGGCTACAACACCACCGCGGAGATCCTCAACCTCGGCGCCCATGCGCTGCTGGTGCCTCGCGCGGGACCCAGCGCGGAGCAGCAGATGCGGGCCAGCAGCTTCGCGGACCGGGGCTGGGTGCGCTGGCTGCGGCCCGACACGTTGTCGCCGGTTTCGCTGGCCGCCGCGATGAGGACCGCGCTCGACGACCGCGCCGCCGGCACCGGGCCTGGACCGGACCTGCGTGGCCGGCAGCGCGCGGCCGCGCTGCTGCTGGACCGGTCGACCGGCGGCGCCCTCGACGGCATCGACCGCGCCCGGCCCACGGTCGCCGCGGCCGGTGCGGAGGCGGTGCCGCTGATCGGTGGCGGCCGGCCATGACGGTGGCACCTGCCCACCGCGCCGACCTGGTCCGGGAGGCGGTGGAGGGCCATCGGGGTTGGCGGCCGGTGCAGGCGGTCGTCACCGACCCGATGGGCTACGGCGGGCTCGGCGACCGGCTGCCGCTGCCGCTCGGCGAGCTGGTGCGGTCGAAGTACAAGCCGGGGCGGAAGCTGACCGGCTACTACCGGGCGGCCGATGCGGAGAACGTCGCGATCAGCTGGCACGCGGGCGGCCAGGTGGACGTGCTGCGCTCCCCGGCCGACCCGTCGATGCCCCAGCTGGCCCGGTTGACCGACCCGGCCACGCTGGCCGCCCTGCTCGAGACGTTCGCCGGTCCCTCGTACTCCCGGCCGGTGGTCCGCGCCGTGCGGTACCGACCTGGACAGCGTCACGTCCTGGTGGCGTCCGACCCACGCGGTCCGGCGGTCTACGTCAAGACCGACCGGGACGACTCCGGGGCACGCGCCGTGCCCGCCGCCAGGTTCCTCGCGGCGGCGCTGGAAGAGCGCGGCGTCGGCGCCCGGGTTGCCGAGCCGCTCGGGCACGCCCCGCAGGAGCGGGCCTCGCTGTGGTGGCGGGCCCCCGGACGTCCGGCGACCGCCCTGGTCGCCGAGGGCAGAACCGCCGCCCCGGTCGCGGCACTGGCCGGCCGGGTGGCCCGGGTGATCCACGACCACCCGAACGCTCCGGAAGCGCTCGGACGCCACGACGTGCATGCGGAGGCGGTCACGGCGCTGCGGGCCGGCGAGCACATCGCCGCCCTGCTGCCGGCGGTGGGCCGGACCTACCAGGGGCTGGCACAGGTGGTCCTCGACGAGCTCGACCGGCTGCCCGGCGAGCCGGTGACCCTGGCCCACGGCGACCTCAAGGCCGACAACCTCCTGGTCGACGGCGCCCTGCTGCGGGTCCTCGACCTGGACCGCGTCCGGTGGGCCGAGCCCGCCCTCGACCTCGGCAAGTTCCTGGCCGACCTGTGGTGGTGGAGCCCCGCGGCCGACGCCGCCGCGCTGCAGGCGGCGTTTCGTGCGGGCTACGGCGCCTGTGACCCGGTGCGCTGGGCGCGCGCGGAGCTGCTGACGTCCCTTTTCCTGCTCGAGCTCGCTGCTCGTCGGGCGGTCCTCCACCACGGCGCCTGGCAGCTGGTGGTCCGCGCCCGGGTGCTGCGCGCGGTCGACACCTTCTCGCTCGCGAGGAGCCGGTGATGGGCCGGCTCCACGACGTGAGCTGGGAGCCGGGCACGGGCTGTCGGCTCGCGTTCCTGCTCGACGAGCCCGGCGCGGACACGACGTTCGTGTTCGTCGAGATGACCCCGACCGGTGTCGGGCGCACCGACTACCGCCAGGACCCGCGGCTGCCCGGGACGGCGCTGGCCTCGGACCCGGGCTGGGTGGCCGGTCGGCTGGCTCCGGCGCTGGGCGAGCCGGTTCTCGGGTGTCGCGTCCGGCCGGTGCGGTACCGGCCCGGGTCCCGCTGCGTGTGGAGGTACCTCCTGGAGACCCCGTCCGGTGGCCGCGAGCTCTACGCGAAGGCGCTGCGACCGGAGTGCTTCACCCGCACCGCCCGGCACTTGGCACTGCTCGCTCGCACCGGACTGGTCCCGCGCCTCGTCGCGTCGTGGCCAGACGTGCAGGTGGCGGTCACCGAGGCTGTTCCCGGAAGGACGCTCTCCTCGCTGCTGGGCGACGCGCGGGTACCGGCCGTCGAGCGGGTCCGTCTCGCGCGCGGACTCGGCGACCTGCTGGCGCGGCTCCACGACGTGCACGACGTCGACGCGCCGCCCCGGACCGCCGCCGACCAGGTCGAGTCGCTGCGCGGTCTGGAAGCCGCGGTCCGGTCCGCCGACGCGGGCATCGGTCGGCGGCTGTCGGCGTTGACCAACGTGCTCGCGGACGCCGCACTGGGTGAGGGTGCCACGGTGCTCGGGCACGGAGGCTTCCGCGCCGGCCAGGTGCTGCGTGGCCCTGACGGCCGGTTGGTCGCCCTGGACGTCGACGGCCTGTGCCGCAGCGACCCGGAACGCGACCTCGGCACCGTCCTCGCCCACCTGCGATGGCAGGGCGTCCGGCTGCCGGCCCAGCGCCAGGTGCTCCGCGTCGCCGAACGGGCCGCGCTCGGCGGCTACCAGGCCCGCGCCGGTCGGGTCGACCCCGAACGTCTGCTGTGGTGGCGGGCGGCCGGCCTGCTGCAGGTGGCGGCCCGGCGCTACCGGCGGCTGGAGGTCACGGACTGGCCGTTGATCCCTGCGCTGCTCGACGACGCGGCCCAGCTGCTCGAGGCTCTCCAGCCCGACCAGACGGCGGTGCTGCTGCGGCTGGCCCTCGGCGGGGTCGCCGACTTCCCGGAGAGTCTCGCGGTGGAGACCGCGGACCCACTGCCCAGCGCGTCCGGAAAGCGCGCGGTGGTGTGCTACCGCGTCCGCGGACTCACAGGGGACCAGCCCACGCTGGTCGTGGGCAAGTCCTTCACCGAGGGCCGGCGGGCACGTCTGCTCCACGAGCACTTGAGTCTGCTGCACGACGGCCCGTTCGGCCGAGGGCCGCTGCGGGTGCCCGAGCCGCTCGGCCTGCTGCCCGCGCAGCGGCTGGTCCTCTACCGGCACTGTGCCGGGATTCCGCTGGACACCCTCACCGACCCAGATCTGGCCGCCGAGGGGGTGCGGCGGGCCGCCCGCTGGCTGGCGCGGCTGCACCGCAGTGACGTCGGCTTTCCGCGCAGGCTCTCGATTGAGGCGGAGACGGTCAGCGCCCGCGCCTGGGCGGCGGTCGTCGGGGGCGCCCATCCGGAGCTCGGCCGCAACGCCTGCGACCTCGCGGAGAGCTGGGCGGACGCGGTCCGGCTGCTGCCGCCCGCAAGGGAGGTGCCGATCCACAAGGACTACCACCCCGGCCATGTCCTGCTCGGCGAGGAGACCTGGGTGATCGACCTGGACGAGGCACGCCAGGGCCATCCGTCGTACGACGTCGCCCACTTCTGCGCCTACCTCGGCCTCGCCTTCGGGGAAGCAGCCGGCGACCGCTTGGCGGACCTGTTCATGCGGGAGTACGGCGCCGAGACCGGCTGGCAGGACAGCGGCCGTCTCGGGCCGTTCCTCGCCTACACCTGGCTCAAGATCGCCAAGCAGTGGGCAATGGGCAGCGGCCCGTGCCGGGACTCGTTGCCGGCGGAGCGGGCCACGGGCGCAGCCCTGGCACTCGAAAGGGGGTGGGCATGTCTGAACGGGTCGTCTACATCGTGCGCAGCTGGCCGCGTCTCTCCCAGACCTTCATCGTGAACGAGGTGCTCGCGCTCGAGCGGCGCGGCGTGGACCTGGCGATCTTCAGCCTGGTCCGCTCCGAGGAGTACCTCGTCCAGAGCCAGGTCGGGCAGGTGCGCGCTCCGGTGCGCTACCTCGCGGACGACCTCGCGAAGCCCTGGGCCCGGCGGGTGCGGATCCACCTGGCCGCGTGCGCCGCCGACCCCGCGCGCTACCTGCGCGTGCTGCTCTTCTGCCTGAGCCGGCCCGGTCTGGCCGCCGGCTACGGCGAGTGCTCCACCCTCCGCTGCTTCACGCACGCGGTGATGCTGGCCGCGCGGTTCGGCGCGATGCGGGACGAGCCGGTGCGGGTGCACGCCCACTTCGCTCACGACCCCGCCCTGGTCGGACTGCTGGTGTCGAAGCTGACGGGCCTGCCGTTCAGCTTCACCGCCCACGCACGCGACCTCGTGCAGATCCCACCGGCCAGCCTTGCGGCGCGGACCGCCGCTGCCACCACCGTGGTGACCTGCTGCCAGGAGAACGCGGACTACCTCCACCACGTCGTCCCGGAGGGCCGACGCCCACCCGTGCGCGTGGTGCACCACGGCGTGGACCTCGACCGCTTCCGGCCAGTCCCGCGCGGCCCGGACGTCGCGGTGCCACGGCTGGTCTCCGTCGGGCGGCTGGTGGAGAAGAAGGGGCACGTCGACCTGCTGCACGCCCTCGCCGGCGTCGCCGCGACCGGCCGGCCGTTCCGCTGCGACATCTACGGCGACGGACCGCTCTGGCACGACCTGCGCGCGCTTCGGGACACGCTGTCCCTGGAGGATCAGGTGCGGTTCGTCGGCCCGCGCAGCAACGACCGGATCCGGCGCGCGCTCGACCACGCGGACGCGTTCGTGCTGACGCCGCGAGTGACCTCCGACGGAGACCGGGACGGCATCCCGAACGTGCTGGTCGAGGCTATGGCGTGTGGCCTCCTGGTGGTCACGACCAGCGCGGGCGGGACCGCCGAGCTGGTCCAGCACGAGCGTAACGGGCTGCTCTGCCCGCCTGGAGAACCGCCGGCGATCGCGGCCGCACTGTGCCGGCTCCTCGACGACGGCGAGCTACGGGCCCGGTTCGGATCGGCTGCGCGGGCCACGGTCGAGGACGACTACGACGTCGACGCCGCCGCAGGCCAGCTCGAGGAGCTGCTCCTGCCCGGGACGGAGGTCGTGCTGGCATGACGCTGCTCCGGGCCGACCGCACCGACACCATCGTGCCGGTGGCGGACGAGGCTGCCTCAGCCCGGCTCGACCGGTTCGTGGAGGCGATGCAGCCGGGCCTCCTGGGCCCCCGGCTGACCGCGGCGCTCGGCGGCGCAGATCTGCCCTGTCACGTGCTGGACGCGAAGTACGAGCCCGGTGTCCGGGCGATGCTGCTGTACCGCCGTGGCGGCGACCTGCTCACCGGTGAGCTGGATCCAGAGCCGTCCGGGGTCGTCGTGGCACCGGGGGTGCGGGTGCTCGCGTTCCCGCAGGACCAGGGAATGCCCACCCTGGCACGGGTGGCCGACCGGGACGTGCTGGGCCGGGCGCTCGCCGAGGCGGTCGCGACTCCGTCGTACCTCCTCCGGCCGCGCTGCCGGACCCTGCTGCTGCGCTACCGGCCAGGCAAGCGGGCCACCTTCCTGGCTGCCCTCGGGGGGGACCGGGCTCGGTACGTCGTCAAGGCCTACCACGACGGCAAGAAGGCGGCGGCGGTCGCCGCCGAGGCACCCGCGCTGGGCTCCGCCGCCTCCGGCGCGAGGACGCTGGCCTTCGCACCGGTGGTGGCGCACCTCCCGGCGCTGCGGGTGCTCGTGCAGCGCGCCGTGCCGGGCACGCCGCTGGACGTCCTGCTTGGCTGCGGCGAGTTCGCGGCTAGGGCCGCGGTGGTGTCCGCAGCGCACGCGCTGGCGGAGTTCCACGAGCTCGCCCCGGCCACCGTCCGGGACCGGCCGGTGGAGCGGGAGCTGCGCCGGTTCCGCAGCCGGGCCCTCGGCATCGCGGCGGGTGACCCGGGTGCCGGCGAGGTCCTCGTCTCGCTGGCGGAGCGGCTGCTGATCAGTTGGCAGGCCCTGCCTTCTTCCCGTCCCGGTCCGGTGCACGGCGACTGCACCCCCTCCCAGTTCCGGGTCGACGGCGGGCGGACCTTCCTCACCGATCTCGACCACGTCGGGATCTCCGACCAGGCGGTCGACGTCGGCACCTTCCTGGCCTCGCTGCGTCAGCTCGAGATCCGGCGAAGCCTCGGCCGCGACTCCGTCAGGCCGCGCGCCCGGACTTGTGCGCTGGCGGCGAGCTTCCTCGAGGCCTACCGGCAGGTCCGCGCTCGGCCGGTGGAGCCTGCCCGGATCCGCTGGCACGAGGCGGCGGCCCTGGAGCGCAAGGCCCTCCGGGCGTACGCGCGGGCTCCACGCTCGCCGTTCGCGCCGACCCTGGCGGCCGCTGCGCACCGCTGCCTGGACGAGCTGGAGGTGGGACGGTGAAGGGCCGACGCGTCAAGCACGGGACCCATCCGCGCGCCAGCGACCTGCTGCGCACCGCGCGGCTGTTCCGGCGCTTCATGGGCAGCCGGAGACCGTACGTCGTCGGCATGGTGCTGCTTGCCATCGAGGCGGGCACCGCGGTGGTGGAGCCGTGGCCGATCGCCTACCTGATCGACTTCCTGCAGGGAGCCAAGCCCGGGCTCCAGCAGATGGGCGCGCCCGCGTTCCTGGCCTCGGCGCGCGTCGAGACCATCCTGCTGCTGACGCTGGCGATCGTGCTGATCGTGGCCATCAACAGCGCGACGGACTCGTTCGCGGAGGTCTGCATGGCCAGGGGCGGCCGGTCCCTCGGCTACAGCATCCGGGTGGCGATGTACTCCCTGCTGCAGCGGCTGTCCCTGGCCTACCACGACAAGCGGCGCACCGGAGACGTGCTGACCCGGGTCACTGGGGACGTCCTGGTGGTCGAGGACTTCGTCGTACAGTCCGTCAGCAACATCGTGGGCAGCTTCCTGGTGCTGGTCGGAAGCTTCGTGTTCCTGCTCACCAAGTCCTGGAACGTCGCCATGGTGGCTCTGGTGGTGGTTCCGCTGCTCGCGGTGGTGTCCAACCACTTCTCGCACCGCATCAAGGTGGCGTCCAAGACCCAGCGCGACCGCGAGGGCGAGCTGGCCTCGACGGCGCAGGAGATGCTCACCTCGATCCGGCTCGTGCAGAGTTATGGCCGAGGCACCGTGGACCTGGAGCGGTTCTCCCGCCAAACCGAGGAGAGCATGCACGCTTCGGTCGGGACGGCGAACATCCAGGCGCAGTTCGGCTTCGTCATCGCCATGGTCGAGGCTCTCTCGATCTCCGCGGTGATCTGGCTCGGGGTGTGGCTGGTCGACCGCAACGCGATCACCATCGGCACCCTGGTGCTGTTCGTGCTGCTGCTGCAGAACATGTTCAAGCCGGCGCGGAAGATCGTCAGCGAGTGGTACAAGGTCGGCAAGGTCTTCGCCTCCGTCGAGCGGATCCAGGACCTCCTGGACCGCGAGGTCGTCGTCGAGGACCTACCGGGTGCGCGGCCCGCTCCCCGGCTGCAGGGCCGGCTCAGCTTCCGCAACGTCAGCTTCACCTACCCCGTCGAGCATGAGGACGGCTCCCGCGGCGAACGACGGCCGCAAGTGCTCAACGACATCGACTTCGACGTTGCACCCGGCGAGGTGGTGGGGCTGATCGGCTTCAGCGGCGCGGGCAAGAGCACCATCGCGCAGCTGGTCCCTCGGCTGTACGACCCCGACCAGGGTGAGGTGCTGGTCGACGGGCTGCCGGTGCGAAGCCTGACCCTCGCGTCGCTGCGCAGCCAGATCAGCGTGGTGCTGCAGGAGACGGTGCTGCTGAGCGGGACGGTCGCGGAGAACATCGGTTACGGCATCGCCGACGCCACCCAGGACGACATCGAGGCCGCCGCCCGGATGGCGAACGCGCACGACTTCATCGTTGCCCTGCCCGACGGCTACCGCACGCAACTCGGCGAGCGTGCGGCCACGCTGTCGGGCGGGCAACGACAACGGATCGCGATCGCCCGGGCGTTCATCCGGCGCGCCCCGATCCTGATCCTCGACGAGCCGACGACCGGGCTCGACCACGAGTCGGCTCGGAGCGTCGTGGTCGCGCTGCGCAGCCTGATGCAGGGCACCAGCACCATCGTGATCTCGCACGACCCGGGGCTCATCGAGTGCGCGGACCGGGTGCTGGTGATCTCCGGCGGCCAGATCGTGGAGCGCGGCAGGCACGACGCCGGCCCGGCGGCCCCGGAGACGAGCAGCCTGCTGGACGGCATGGGCCGGCAGCTGCCCGACCTGGCCCGGGCGCTCGACCCGGAGGCCGTCACTGTCGGGCTCGAGCGTGCGCTCCTCGACCCGGGCGTCCGGGCCGCGGAGGTCGCGGCCGAGAAGCTGTGGCTGCGTCGCGACGGGACCTGCGGGGTCCGGTACCGGCTGCACCTGTCCGGACCGGACCTGAGCACGGACGACTCGGCCGTGGTGCTCGGCCGGGTGCATCGCGGCGGCGGCGCCGCAGAGGCGTCCGTCGCGTCGTACCTGTCGAGCGGCACCCGCGGTGTGCACGGGCGGCGGGCCACTGTGACACCCTGGCGGGCCTGGGTGGGCGCCGCGCCCGAGGCGGCCCTCGCGCTCTACCGGTTCCCCCTGGACCCGGACCTCCCGACCCTGGCGGACGCCGTCGACCCGGCAGTGCTCGGCAGGCTGGGGCCGTTCCTCGGCGAGGCTCGGCCTCCGGACGTGGCCGTGGTGCACCATCCCCGTGAGGGCGCGTGCGTGCTGCGCTACCGGACCTCGCCGGATGCCGCCGGGCCGACCCTGTACGGCAAGGTCTACGGCAACGGCCGTGGGGACGTCGTGGACGGCTTCCTGCGGGCGCTCGCCCGCGAGCACGACCACCACGACATCCACCTGCTGGTGCGCTTCCCCAAGCCGGTGCTCTACCACCCCGCCCTGCGACTGCTTCTCACCGAGTCGCTGACCGGGGAGCCGCTGGTGCCCCGCCTCGTGAAGGCGGTGGTCCGTGGGCCGGACCGCCCGCACGCCGTACAGGAAGCGCAGCTCAGGTCGGCCGTGCGGGACACCGGCCGGGCGCTCGCCGCGTTGCACGGCAGCGATCTGGCCACCGCCCCGGTCCACCCCGGCCACCAGGAGCTCACCTTGCTGCGCGCCGATCTCGAGCTGGTCGGCCGGTTCTGGCCGCAGGTCGCCGAGCGGTTGGGTGGTCGGGTCGACACGCTCGCGGCCGAGGTTCCGCCCGCACCGGACATGGTGCTCTCGCACGGCGACTTCACACCTTCCCAGGTGTTGCTGGACGGCCGGGGTCCTGCGGTGGTGGACCTCGATACGCTGTGCTGGGCGGACCCGGCGCTGGACCTCGGCCGCTATCTCGCCCACCTCGAGCTGGCGGCGTCGAGGGCCGGCGGCCAGGCAGCGCGCCCGCTCATCGAGACGCTGACCCAGGAGCTGCTCGGCGGTTACGGCGAGGTCACGCCGCGTACGGCGCGGGCGGCTGCCTCCGTGGACCGGATCGGCTTCTACAAGGCCACCACGCTGGCCCGGACGGCGCTGCACTCGTGCCGCCAGCTCAAGGACCACCGGCTCGAGCTGGCGGAGTCCCTGCTCGCCCGTGCACACCCCGGAAGGATCGAGCTGTGACCGCGACCTTCGACACCGACGAGCTGGTCGAACCGCTGGCTGCGTTCGCGTCGCTGCCGGACTGGCTGGCGGCGGCGATGCAGTCGGCCCGCGTGGCAGAGAGCCTCGCGCGGCACGTGCCGCAGCTCTCCGGTGGCCGGCTCGCCCTCCTCGACTGCGCGCCACAACGCCTGCGGGCCAAGGGGAGCGACTGGCTGGCCCGCTACGAGCTGACCGTCGCCGAGCCCGGCGGCGAACCCCGCACGGTGGTCCTGGTCGGGGAGCTGCGGCCCCCTGGCCACCCGGTGCGGGGCCGGCGCGGCGACGGGGCTTTTCGATCGGACGGCTGGCACTGCGTGCTCCCCGACCTCGGACTCGAGCTGCATCCGCAGGAGCGGGACGAGGCCCTGCCCGCCCTCGAGAGCCTGGTGCAGCCGTGCGCGGCGGCGGAGCTCCTCGAGCCGGTGCTCCAGGAGGCGGGGTACGACGGGGCGCGGATCACCTCGTGCGAGCCGGTGGTGGTGCGCTACAAGCCGGGAAGCCGCTGCACCGTCGTGGTGCATCTCGGGTACGCCGGCCCGGTCGGGGGGCCGTCCCCAGTGGTCCTGAAGATCCACCAGGGGGACAAGGGCCAGTCCGCGTGGGCGGCGATGAACGCCTTGTGGGCAAGGCAGGAGGCCTGGCGGGACGCGGTGCGGCTCGCCGAGCCACTCGGCTACCTGCGCGAACAGCGGATCCTCGTCCAGGGCCCGGTCCCGGAGACGCTCACCCTCAAGGAGCTGGCCAGGGAGGCGATAGCTCGAGCGGATCGCGACGGCCTGGACCGGCTGCGTGAGGAGCTGGCCAAGACGGCGCGTGCTCTGGCTGCCCTGCACGGTTGCCGCGCGTCGTACCCCCGGACGGAGAGCTTCGAGGACGAGCTGCTCGAGGTCGACGGCGTGGTCCGTCGTCTGAGCCTCAGCGTGCCGGACATCGGCACCGCAGCGGCGCCACTGCTGGCGGTGCTCGGTGATCGGGCGGCCGCCGTCCCGGCCGAAGCGGCGGTGCCCGCCCACCACGACTTCCGACCGGCCCAGGTGCTGCTCCACGACGGACACGTCGGCTTCATCGACTTCGACGGCGCGTGCATGGTCGAGCCCGCGCTGGACCTGGGGCGGTTCCGCGCCAAGCTGCGCGACATCGGTGTCTCCACGCTGGGGCTGGGCGAGCAGCCGGTCGATGTCGAGCGCGTTGAGGCGAGCCTGCGGCTGCTCGACGACCTGTGCGAGCACTTCCTCGGTGAGTACCAGCGACACGCCGTCGTGTCGAGGGAGCGCGTGGTGCTCTGGGAGACCTGCGACCTGCTCACCGGCTTGTTGCACGCCTGGACCAAGGTCAGGCTGCTCCGCGTCGAGCCGCGGCT
>DASTWW010000050.1:0-2461 GCA_035765755.1 Nocardioidaceae bacterium | reverse complement strand
GGCGGGGGACTCCGGCTCGTCCTGGCTGATCCGCAGCCCGGCATCCTGGCCGGTGCCTGCCTGGTCGACGATGTTCTTCACCACGGTGTTGGCGTTCTCGGTCAAGGTGAGCACGACGTGCATCTCCTGTTCGCTGGTTTGAGCGGTCCCCACCACCGTGCCCGCCCCGGCGCGGTGACTCAACCCCTGGCCCCGGTATTCCGGTTGCCAGGACGCTTAGACTTCCTCGCGTCATGCCCGAAGCCGACCGTCCTCGCCGCAGGTCCGCGCGGAGACGGCCCCGCCGGTCTGGTCCGCCCCCGGAAGAGGTGGAGCGCCGCCGCGGCCTGGTCCCGGCCCTCACCTTCCCCGACGAGCTGCCGGTCAGCGCGCACCGCGACCAGCTGGCCGAGGTGATCGCCGAGCACCAAGTGGTCATCGTGGCCGGTGAGACCGGGTCGGGGAAGACCACCCAGATCCCGAAGATCTGCCTCGAGCTCGGCCGCGGGGTCCACGGCCTGATCGGGCACACCCAGCCACGCCGGATCGCCGCGCGAAGCGTGGCCGAGCGCATCGCCGAGGAGGTCGGTTCGCCGCTGGGCGGCGTGGTCGGTTACCAGGTGCGGTTCGCCGACCACACCGGTCCGGACACGCTGGTCAAGCTGATGACCGACGGCGTGCTGCTGGCCGAGCTGCAGCATGACCGGATGCTCGCGTCGTACGACACCCTGATCATCGACGAGGCGCACGAGCGCAGCCTCAACATCGACTTCATCCTCGGCTACCTCAAGCGGCTGCTGCCGCGCCGGCCGGACCTGAAGGTGGTGATCACCTCCGCGACGATCGACCCCGACCGGTTCTCCCGGCACTTCGCGGGCCCGGACGGGACCGGTGCGCCGATCGTGGAGGTGTCCGGACGCACCTACCCGGTCGAGGTGCGCTACCGGCCGCTGGTGGAGGAGGCGTACGACGATCCGGAGCTCGGCGCTGAGGGCGAGATGGTCATCCGGGACCAGACCGAGGCGATCGAGCACGCCGTCGCCGAGCTCACCGCCGAGGGGCCCGGGGACATCTTGGTGTTCCTGCCGGGCGAGAGGGAGATCCGCGACACCGCGGAGGTGCTGACCAAGGCCGCCGCCAAGGCCCGGCCCGTGGACCGGTTCGAGGTGGTGCCGCTCTACGCCCGGCTGTCCGGCGCCGAGCAGCACCGGGTCTTCGAGGCGCACACCGGCCGCCGCGTCGTGCTCGCCACCAACGTCGCCGAGACGTCGCTGACAGTGCCGGGCATCAGGTACGTCGTGGACACCGGCGTCGCACGCATCTCGCGCTACTCCACCCGCACCAAGGTGCAGCGGCTGCCGATCGAGCCGATCAGCCAAGCCTCGGCCAACCAGCGCGCCGGCCGCTGCGGCCGGGTCGAGGCGGGGGTGTGCATCAGGCTGTACTCGGAAGAGGACTTCGAGGCCCGGCCGCCGTTCACCGACCCGGAGATCCTGCGCACCAACCTGGCCTCGGTCATCCTGCAGATGACCGCGCTCGGCCTCGGCGACGTGGCCAAGTTCCCGTTCGTGCAGCCTCCGGACCAGCGACACGTGAAGGCCGGCATCCAGCTCCTGGAGGAGCTGTCGGCGCTGGCGCCAGGGGAGAAGGGTCACCGGTTGACCAAGGTCGGCCAGCAGCTCGTCGCGCTGCCCATCGACCCGCGGCTGGCGCGGATGGTCGTGGAGGCCGACCGGCTCGGCTGCCTGCGCGAGGTGCTGGTGCTGGCCGCGGCGCTGTCCCTGCAGGACCCGCGAGAGCGACCGGTCGACCAGCGGGCGCAGGCCGACCAGAAGCACGCCCGGTTCCGGGACCAGAGCTCGGACTTCCTGGCCCTGCTCAACCTGTGGCGTTACCTGCGCACCCAGCAGAAGCAGCTGGGCTCGAGCGCGTTCCGCCGGATGTGCCGCTCGGAGTTCCTCAACTACCTGCGGATCCGGGAGTGGCAGGAGCTGGAGTCCCAGCTGCGCCGGGTCGCCAAGCAGCTCGGCTTCCACGCTGGTCCCTTGCGGGAGGGGATCGACGAGGACGCGGTGCACCAGGCGCTGATGTCCGGGCTGCTGTCCCACATCGGGCTGCGCGACCCCGAGCGTCGCGACTACCTGGGCGCCCGCAACGCGCGGTTCTCGATCTTCCCGGGGTCCGCGCTGTTCAAGAAGCAGCCGCAGTACGTGATGGCGGCCGAGCTGGTCGAGACCTCCAAGCTGTGGGCGCGGACGAACGCCAAGGTGTCCCCCGAGTGGGCCGAGCGGCTCGGCGCCGACCTGGTCAAGCGCAGCTGGTCCGAGCCGCACTGGTCGAAGAAGCGGGCCGCGGTGATGGCCTACGAGCGGGTCACGTTGTACGGCGTGCCGCTGGCCACCGACCGGCTGGTGTCCTACGGCAAGGTCGACCCGGCGCTGTCGCGGGAGCTGTTCATCCGGCACGCGCTGGTGTACGGCGA
>DASTWW010000049.1:0-13515 GCA_035765755.1 Nocardioidaceae bacterium | reverse complement strand
CAGTGTCCCGAACCCGTTCGTCGCCCACTGCGTCCTCCTGTCTGGTCACGAGGCGACCACCTGGGCGCGCCCGTCGTTGTTCAGCGCTGCTCCGGTCGAGGCGTCGAACAGGTAGATGTGCTTCGGATCGGCCGTGAGCGTGAGCCGGCGGCCGGGTGCGGGGCGGATGTCCGGGGCCGCCTGGACGACGATGCCCGGCTGCTCACCGACGATGGGCACCGACGCGTCGCCGAGCTGGGCGTGCACCAGGACGTGGCTGCCCAGCGGCTCGTGGAAGTCGACGGTGACCGGGATCCCGGCTGCGCCGTCGGACCGGACGGCGAGGTCCTCCGGCCTGATGCCGACGACCACCTCGGTCGGCCCTTCCGGCGCGGGAGCCACGGGGTGACCGGCCAGCTGCACCTGTCCGTCAGCGACGGTGGCCGGCACCAGGTTCATCGCCGGGCTGCCCATGAAGCCGGCCACGAAGATGTTCGCCGGATGTTCGTAGATCTCCTCGGGCGTGCCGACCTGCTGCAGCTCGCCACCGTTCATCACACAGATCCGGTCGGCGAGCGTCATCGCCTCGACTTGGTCGTGGGTGACGTAGATCGAGGTGATGCCCAGGCGGTGGTGCAGCCGCTTCAGCTCGGCCCGGACCTGTCCGCGCAGCTTGGCGTCGAGGTTGGACAGCGGTTCGTCGAGCAGGAACGCCTGCGGCTCCCTGACGAGAGCCCGGCCCATGGCCACCCGCTGGCGCTGCCCGCCCGACAGCTGCGCCGGCCGCCGGTCGAGCAGCTCGGTGATGCCGAGGATGTCGCCGACCTCGCCGACGCGCCGCTTGATCTCCTCCTTCGGCGTCTTGCGCTGCCGCAACCCGTACGCCAGGTTCTTGTACACGCTCATGTGCGGGTAGAGCGCGTAGTTCTGGAAGACCATCGCGATGTCCCGCTCGCCGGGGCCGTGTCCGGTGACCGGGGAGCTCCCGATGAAGATCTCGCCCGAGGTCGGCTTGTCGAGTCCGGCGAGCAGCCGCAGCGCCGTACTCTTCCCGCACCCGGACGGGCCGACGAGAACCACGAACTCGCCGTCGGCGACGGTGAGGTCGAACTCCTTCAGGGCGACGACTCCGTTCGGGTACCTCTTGGAGATCTTTCGGTATTCGACTTCGGCCACTGCTTTCAGCCCTTCAGCCCGGTAGCGGCGACGGAACGAACGAAGTAGCGCTGAGCGACGAAGAAGACCAGCAGCATCGGCACGAGGCTGAACACGTTCCCGGCCATGAGCAGCTCCCAGTGCGTGTCGTGCGAGCCCTGGAAGGTGGTCAGGCCGAGCGGGAGAGTCATATGGCTCTCAGTGTTGATCACGATCAGTGGCCAGAGGAATGAGTTCCAGGCGTCGAGGAAGGTGATCGCGGCAACCGTGGACAGTGCGGGCAACGACAGCGGCAGCACGATCTTGAACAGCACTCCCAGCCGTGAGGTGCCGTCCATGCGGGCCGCCTCCTCCAGCTCGATCGGCACGGTGAGGAAGAACTGCCGTAAGAAGAAGATGCCGAAGGCGGTCGCCAGCGTCGGCAGCACCAGCGCCCCGAGATGGTCGACGCCGAGCTGGTCCCACACGTTGGTTCCCAGCCACTTCACGATCAGGAACTCCGGGATCATGGTCACCTGGAAGGGCACCATCAAGGTCGCCATCAGCAGGCCGAAGACCAGGCCACGGCCGGCGAAGCGGAGCCGTGCGAACGCGTAGCCCGCGATGCTGCACAGCACCAGGTTGCCGGCCACGATGATCAGGGCCACCACCGCGCTGTTGACCATGAACTGCACGAACGGCGCGGCGTTCAGCGCCGTCGCATAATTCGACCACTGCGGGGTCGGCGGGGTGAGCAGTGGCGGGAAGCGGCGGGTCTGCGCCTCGGTCTGCAGCGAGGTGACCACCATCAGGTAGAACGGGAAGAGCAGGATGAAGCTGATCGGGATCAGCACCAGGTGCCAAGGGCTGGGCCGGCGCAGCCGGAAGCGCCGGCGGTCGCTGGACACCCGGGGCGGTGCCGCCTGTTCAGTGCGGCCCTCGGTCGTGGGGGAGGCGCTGGTGGTCATCGGTTGTAGTGGACGAACCGGTTGCCGATGCGGAACTGGATGAACGTGATCACGACGATCACCATGAACAGGACGTACGCCAGCGCCGCCGCATAGCCGGCGTTGAACTGCTGGAAGGCCTGGTCGTAGAGGTAGTAGACGATGACGGTCGTGGAGTACAACGGCCCACCCCGGGTGGTCAGGTACACCTCGTCAAACAACTGCAGCGCGTTGATGCTCAGCCACACCGCGAGGAAGAGCGTCGCCGGGCTGAGCAGTGGGAAGGTGATGGTCCGGAAGATCGTGAACCGTTTCGCACCGTCGATCGCGGCGGCGTCCTGCAGGTCCTGCGGCACGCCCTGAAGGGCGGCGAGGTAGATCACCACGGCGAAGCCGGTCCAGCCCCAGACGGTCATCGCCACGATGACGTAGAGCGCCTCGTTGGGGTCGGACAGCCACTGCTGTTGAGGAATCCCGACTGCCTGCAGCCCGGCGTTGACGACCCCGAACGACGGCTCGAACAACCACATGAACACGAGGGCCTCGTTGATCGTCGAGACCGCCATGGTGACGTACGCCGCGGTGCGGTAGATCGAGATGCCCCGGACCTTGCGGTTCAGGGCCGCCGCGATGACCAGGCCGACCACCATGGTGCAGGGCACGAACAGGGCGGTGTAGATGATCGTGTGCTCGATGGCGAGCCGGAACGTGGCGTCGCCCGGAATCTGCTTGTAGTTCTGCAGGCCCACCCACGGCGTCTGCGGCGTGAGCAGGTCCGACTTCTGGAACGACAGCAGCAGCGACCACAGGATCGGCAGCAGCCCGAAGATGCCGATGATCAGCACCGCAGGGGAGACGAAGGCCCAGCCCACGGCGTGCTCGGACCTGCTCGCCCGGCGGAGGATCCCCGGCCTCGGCGGAGCCGGCGGTGCGGCGGTCGCGGTGGCCATGGGAGCGGTCACTGCGAGGCGAGGGCCTGGTTGGTGGCCGCCGCGGACTGGCTCAGTGCCTGCTGCGGCGACATCTTGCCGAGCAGCACGCCGACGATCGAGTTGCCGAGCGCCTGGGAGATCTGCGGGTAGGAGGTGACCTGCGGCCGCGCCTGCTTGACGTTCTTGAGGTTCTCGATGAACGTCTTCAGTCCGGGCAGCTTCTTGTTCATCTGGTCGACGACGGCCGGGTCGTTGCCCACGGACGCCCGGGTCGGCAGGTCACCGGTCGCCAGGGAGAACGTCTTGACCTGGGCGGGCGCGGTGAGCCAGGTCAGGAACGTCTCCGCTGCCTTGGTCTGGGTGTCGCCGTTGTTGAAGACGACCCAGTTGTCCGGTCCGGAGATGCTCTGGTGGCCCGCCGAGGAGCCGGCGAAGGTCGGCATGATCTGCACGCCGTACGGGACGTGGATGCTGGACAGGTCCCAGGGACCGGTCACCAGCATGCCGATCTTGTTGGAGTTGAACAGGTCCATGTACTTGGAGTTCGTGGTGTCGACGTAGACGGACTTGTCGACGACGGCCATGTCATGGAGCATCGTCATGGCCTGCAGGCCCTGCGGGGAGTTGAAGGCGGCCTTGGTGTTGCTCGGGTTGAGGATCTGGCCGCCCGCCTCCCAGAGCATGGCCTCCCAACGCCAGACGGTGTCCTCGCTGGCGTCGGCCGCGTAGGACCAGCCGTACTGCTTGGTGGCCGGATCGGTCAGCTTCTTCGCCGCGGCCCGGAAGTTGTCCCAGGTCCAGCTCGGAGACGGGGGCGCGACGCCGGCCTTGTCGAAGAGCGACTTGTTGTAGACGATGGCCAGGTTGTCGACGAGGGCGGGCATCCCGATCACCTTGCCGTTCACGGTGGTCACCGCCCGCTCGCCCGGGTAGAAGTCCTGCCAGTTCACCGAGGGCTTGTTCACCACCGAGGACAGGTCGACCACTGACGGGATCTTCGCGACGTTCGGCGCCCAGCTGCCGTAGAGGTAGGCGATGTCGGGCGGGGTGCCGCCGCGGACGGCGGTGAGCACCTTCTGCAGGGCGTAGTCATTGTTGGTCTCGAGCACGCTGACGTGGATCTTCTTCTGCGAGCTGTTGAAGTCGTTGACCAGCTGGTGGAACGCGTTGCCCTCCACGTCGGTGTAGCCCTCCCAGATGGTGATGTCGGTCTTCCCGCTGCTGGAACCCCCGGAGCCGCAGCCGGCCAGCCCCAGCACGGCCAAGGCCACCGAAGCCGCCACCGCAACACGTCTCGACCGCTTCATTCGCACCGCCCCGCTCCTCGCCTGGGTTGTACGTCGAACGCGCGGATTTGATCGTTTGCTTGCGCGTTCCGGCTCGTTTCGCTGGACTATATGACATGGCCGATCACCCTGCAATGGTCATCGCGGATCCTTCCGGCGGGGCCGCGATACTGCTACCAGGCGGCACCTGCCCGACCGAACCCCGACAGAGACGAGGGAGCGCATGCTGAAAGCGGACCGGATGGCCGCCATCTTGGAACACCTCGCCGAGGCGGGCAGCGTCGACGTCGCGCAGATCTCGGCGGACCTGTCGGTGTCGCCGGCGACCTTGCGGCGCGATCTCACCGCGCTGCACGACCAGGGGCTCCTGGTGCGCACGCACGGCGGCGCGGTCACCAACGGCGTCGGGTTCGAGCTGCCCCTGCGCCACCGCGAGGCGCGCCACCATCCCGAGAAGCGTGCGATCGGTCAGCTGGCGGCCGCGCTGGTGCCGGCGGGAGCCGTCGTCGGGATGACCGGCGGCACGACGGCGACCGAAGTGGCCAGGGCACTGAAGAACGACGCGAACATCACGGTGGTCACGAACGCGCTGAACATCGCCACCGAGCTGGTGCTCCGCCCGTCGCTGCGGGTCGTCGTGGTGGGCGGCGCGGCCCGCCACGCGAGCTACGAGCTCGTCGGGCCGGCCGCCGAGATGGTCATCGAGCGCTACCACCTCGACGTGTCGTTCATCGGCATCGACGGGCTCACCATCGAGGAGGGCTGCAGCACCTACGACGAGATGGAGGCGCACACCGACCACGCCTTCATCGGCCGGGCCCGGCGGACCATCGTGATCGCCGACAGCACCAAGCTCGGCAAGTGCACCTTCGCCCGCATCTGCCGCACCGACGAGATCAGCGACCTGGTCACCGACTCCGGTGCGGATCCGGACTTCCTGGCCCGGCTCCGCGACGCTGGCGTGAATGTGCTGATCGCGCAAGGTTGAGCAATTTCGATTGGCCGTGATGCTCGGTCTTGCTCGAATGGACGGCTGCTGCGATAGTTTCGCGCATGGCCAAGGTAGCTTTTATCGGCGCGGGCAGCGTCGAGTTCACTCGGAACGTCGTCACCGACCTGTGCACCTACTCCGAGCTGGAGGGCCGGCTCGAGCTCGCGCTGCACGACATCGACGCCGAGCGGCTCGGGCACGCCGAGACGATGGCGGAGCGGATCAACGCCCAGACCGGCGCCGGGGCGACGATCACGTCGCACCTGGACCGCGTCTCCGCCATCGAGGGCGCGGACTACGTCGTCAACGAGATCCAGGTGGGCGGCTACGCGGCGACCCGCACTGACTTCGACATCCCGGCCAGGTACGGCGTGCGGCAAACGATCGCCGACACCCTCGGCATCGGCGGCATCTTCCGCGGCCTGCGCACGATCCCCGTGCTCGTCGGCATCGGCGAGGACATGGCCAAGGCGTGCCCGGACGCCTACCTGCTCAACTACAGCAACCCGATGGCGATGCTGCCCTGGGCGGTCTATGCCGGGTCGCCCTTCGACCGGGTCCTCGGCCTGTGCCACTCCGTGCGCGACACCCACCGGTTCCTGTCCGGGCTGCTCGGCCTGCAGCCCTCCGAGGTCGACTTCACCACCGCCGGCTTCAACCACCAGGCGTTCGTGCTGCGCTTCGAGCACCAGGGCGAGGACCTGTACCCGCAGCTGCGCGAGGTGATCGACGGCGACCCGGACCTGCAGCGTCGCGTGCGGGTCGAGATCTTCCGGCGCTTCGGCTACTTCCCGACGGAGTCGAGCGAGCACTCCGCCGAGTACCTGCCCTGGTTTATGCGCCACGACGGCGAGATCGACCACTTCCGGATCTTCGTCGGTGACTATCTGCACCGCTCCGAGGAGAACATCGACGAGTACGAGCAGACTCGTCGCGAGCTGGAGAGCGACGAGCCGCTCACCCTCGAGCCCGCCTCCGAGCTGGCGTCGGAGTTCATCCACGCCCACCAGACCGGCAACCCCCGAGAGGTCTACGTCAACGTCCGCAACGACGGCAAGATCACCAGCCTGCCCGACGACTGCTGCGTGGAGGTGCCCTGCCTCGTGGATGCGGACGGGCCGCACCCACGCACGGTCGGCGCGTTGCCGCCGCAGCTCGCGGCGCTCAACCGCACGTTCCTCAACGTCGTCGAGCTGACCGTCCGTGCGGTGCTGGAGGGCGATCGGCAGCACGTCTACCAGGCCGCGATGCTGGACCCGAACTGCGGCGCCACCCTGACCACTCGTGAGATCGTCGCCCTGTGCGACGAGCTGATCCAGGCGCACGGCGAGCTGATGCCGGCAGCCCTGCGAGGGTGAGTGCCCGGCTGCTGGTCGGCTTCGACTTCGGGGGCACCAAGCTCGCGATCACACTGGCGGAACGGGACGGAACCCGGGTGGCCGGCGACGTGCTTGCCACCGAAGCCGGACGTGGCGCCGAACAGGCCGTGCGGCGGGCCATCGTCACCGCGCAGCGGATGCTCGAGGACCAGGCGGCCGTCGCGGCCGCCGTGGGCGTGGCGACCATGGGCATCACCCACGAGACCCGGGTCGAGCTCGCCCCCAACGTGCCCGGCTGGGACCGGCTGACGTTGCCGTCGATGCTGCGCGAGACCTTCGGCCCGGCGCCTGTCGCGATCGGCAACGACGTGAAAGCCGCGGCTCTTGCCGAGCTCACCTGGGGCGAGCTGCGTGGCGTGCGCACTGGCATCTACCTCAACCTCGGCACCGGCATCGCGGCCGCCGTCGTCGTCGACGGCGCTGTCCTGGAAGGCGCGCACGGCGCCGCGGGAGAGATCGGCTACTGGATCCGGTCTCACGCGGACAACGCCGGCGCCGCGGCCGGGCACGCACCGTTCGAGGAGTACGCCGGGGGAGCGGGGGCGCTGCTGCGCGCCCGGACCGAGCTCGGCGTCGACGGTGGCGTGGCGGCGCTGCAGGGCACATCCGACACAGCGTCCCACGCCTTCCTGGAGGACCTCTACGACGAGATCGCGCTGCATGCCACCAACCTCGCGATCGCCATCGACCCGGAGCGGATGGTCGTCGGTGGTGGCTATGCACGTACGTCGGACATGGTGCTCGACGCGATCCGGGCAAGGCTCGCCGACTTCGCGCCGTACCCACCCGAGCTGCGTCGCGCTCGCTTCGGCGCGGACGCAGGGACGGCCGGTGCTGTGGCGCTGGCGCTGGGCGCGTTGAGCCGACGCTGACTCACGAGCTGAGGCCGACGATGCGCTGGTGCACGCGTGGCGGTGTGGTGCGGCCGCGTCGCCGTCAGTCGTCCTCGCCCACGACGGCCACGGCATCGATCTCGACCAGGATGCCGGCCAGCCTCGAGCCGACGGTTGTGCGCACCGGATAGGGCTCGCTGAGCTTGCTGCGGTAGACCGCGTCGAAGCCGGCGAAGTCGTTGAGGTCCGAGAGGTGCACCGTCATCTTGACGGCGGCGGCGAGTGACGCGCCGGCGGCGCGCAGTGCGGCGTCGACGTTGTGCAGGGTCTGCTCGGTCTGCTCGCCGATGTCGGAGCCGACCACCTCGCCGGTTCCAGGGTCATGCGGCCCGAAGCCGCTGGTGTAGACGAAGTCCCCGACCCGCAAGGCCTGCGAGTAGGTGCCCTTTGGTGTTGGCGCGGTGTCGGTGCGGATCTCGGTGCGGCGCATGGTGGTCTCCTCGCGGTGTCAGACGCCATCACATCACCGCCAGCTGGCCACCGTCGACGACCAGGGTGGCGCCGTGGACGAACGAGGCTTCGTCGCTCGCCAGGAACGCGTACGCCGCCGCGACCTCCTCCACCCGGCCCACTCGCCTCAGCGGGATCCGCTCCTGCGCGTAGCGCTCGCTGAACGCGGCATCGAGATCCCCGGCGATGCCGGCGTTCAGTGGGGTGTCGATGTAGCCGGGGCACAGCGCATTGACCCGGATGCCGCGCTCGCCCAGCTCCACCGCCATCGAGCGGGTCAGCTGGATGACGCCGCCCTTGGACGCGTTGTAGTGCGCGTAGTCCTCCTCGCCGCCGAAGGCGTTGGTGGAGGCCATGTTCACGATCGACCCGGTCCGGCCCACGCGCGCCAGCAGGCGCGCGAGCGCCTGGGCCATGGCGAACATGCCAGTCAGGTTCACGTCGAGGATCTCTTGCCAGTCGACTAGGTCGATGTCGAGGAACGGTGCACGTCGAGCGATGCCGGCGTTGTTGGCGAGGATCGACACCCCGCCACATGCCTGATCTGCGGCTTCGACGACCGTTGCCGCCGCGTCGTACTTCCGGACGTCGAAGAGCCTGCCGCCGGCGAAGCCGTCGCTCGTGCCCATCGTCTCCATGGCCCGATCGAGATCCTCGGGGGAGTGCCCGACCACGAAGACCTTGCAGTCTTCCTCCAGGAAGCGTTGCGCGGCGGCCAGCCCGATGCCGCTCGTCCCGCCGCTGACGAGCACGCCGCGTCCGGCAAGACCTCGCATCACGCCGACTCGGGAACGATCACAGCCTTGATGATCTCGGTGTTGCCCTCGGCCAGCGAGTAGAAGACCTCCCTCGACCGCTCCAGCGGCACCTCGGTCGCCCAGCTGAGGTCGAGGCCTGGTGCCAGCGCGACCGCCCGCGCGAACTCGTCCGGCGTGTAGGCGAACGATCCGCGAATGGTCCGCTCCCCTCGGACGAGGGTGTTGCCCGAGACCTCAGCGGTGTCGTGCGCCAGGCCGATCCAGACTCCGGTGCCGCCCGGTCGCGTGTGGTCGATCGTGGCCTGTCGGGTTGCCGGTACGCCGACAGCGTCGATCACCACGTCGTACTCGCCGGTCGGCTCGGCCACCGCCTCGAGCGCGAGCCGTTGGGCCGCGGCGCGGCGGCTGCCGCTCGGGTCGGTGATCTGCACCTCGACACCGCGGGTGCGCGCGACCATCGCGCACAGCAGGCCGATCGGGCCTGCGCCCAGGACGGCCAAACGGTCCGGCGGCTCTGGAAGCAAGGACCAGGCATGGATCGCGTTGGCGAGCGGCTCGATCAGGGCGGCCGCGGCGAAGGTCAGGCCGTCGGGCAGCACGTGCACTGCGGACCGCGGCACGGACACCTGCTCGGCGAAGCCCCCGGGCCGGTGGATGCCCAGCAGGCTCCGGTTCCGGCAAAGCTGCGGGCGGCCGCGCTCGCAAGAGTCGCAGCTGCCGCACGCGCGCAGAGGGTTGACGGCCACCCGGCGACCGTCGGTCGTCGTGCCCACGAACTCGTGGCCCATGATCAGCGGCGGGACGCGGAAGCCGGTGGCGCGAAACCCGTGGAGCTCGCTTCCGCAGATGCCACTCGCCCGCACGGCGACGAGCTCTTCGTCGCTCCCCACAGTCGGAGCGGGCTCATCGCGGAGCTCCACCTGTCCGGGGCCTGTGAAGACGAGTGCGCGCATCGGTCCTCCTTGTGCCGAGACGCTAACACTCCACGCGCCGGCGGCGTGTCAGCTGACGAGCTCCGGCGGGACGAAGGTCACGGGGTACGGCGCCCGGAGGTCGACCGGCTCCTCGTCCACGACGTGTGCCACCTCGACGTACGCGTCGCCCTGGAGCTGCCAGACTGTGACGGAGGGCTCGTCGGGGTCGACCACCCAGTACGACGGGCAGCCGGCCGCCTCGAAGCGCGACCGCTTCAAGGTCAGGTCCACCCGCCGGGTGCTCGGGGACAGGATCTCCACGGCGAGCAGGGGTGCGGTGGGCAGATCCCGTTCGGTGAAGTCGGCCTTGCGCGCGACCAGCAGGTCCGGCTGGAGCACCGTGTCATCGCCGAGTGCGACGTCGAACGGGGCGAACAGCAGCTCGAGATCCGTGGGGCAGCTCGCGGCCAGCTGCAGGTGGAGCCGGGCCGATGCCCGCTGGTGGCGCGTGGACGGCGCCGGGGTGTACCGACCGTCGTCGCTCATCCACAGGTCCGTGAGCCGGTTGCCCCTTGCATCTGTCAGCGGGCTCCACCGTCAGATCTGGACGTCGCTGCCCATGGTGACGGTGCGCTCGGGCGGCAGGTTGAAGCGCGCGGCCGGGTTCGCGGCGTTGTGGGACAAGAACACGAACAGCTTCTTGCGCCACATCGCCATCCCGGGGCCGTGGGTGGCGTTGATCGCGCCGCGGGAGAGGAAGTAGGAGACCGGCTGGCGCTCGTCGCCGCGGCGCAGGTCGAACACGTGCATGGCCCGGGCGGCACGCAGCGCTTGCGGCATGTCGAAGTCGTCGGAGAAGCCGGTCTTGATGGCCAGGTGGTGGATGCCGTCATCGGCGTACCCGAGGTCGTCGTAGGCGAACGCCTCGCTGAGCGGCACGTGCGGGGCGTTCACGGTGCGCACCGACACGATGAGGACGTCGCGGTGCAGCACGTGGTTGTGGTCCACGGTCGCGCGCAGCGCCAGCGGGGCGGTGTCCTTGTTGGGATGGGGGAAGACCGCGACACCGGGCACGCGGCGGATCCGCTCCTCCCGGACCCGTTCCACGAAGTCCGACAGGGGTCCCTCCTTCTCCCGGCGGTTGCCCATCACCAGGTTCCGCCCGCGGCGCCAGGTGGTCATCACCGTCAGCACCGCGGTCGCGATCAGCACCGGTACCCAGCCGCCGTGGATCACCTTGGACAGGTTGGCGGCGAGGAACGTCACCTCCAGGCCGCCGAAGGCGAGCGCGGCCAGCACGATCTTCCAGGGCTGCCAGTGCCACAGCAGCGGAGCCACGATCAGGAGCAGCCCGGTGTCCACCACCAGGGCGCCGGTGACCGACACGCCGTACGCCGTGGCCAGCGCCTGCGAGGACCCGAACGTGAGCATCACCGCCAGCACCCCGACGAACAGCAGCAGATTGACCGCCGGCAGGTAGATCTGGCCGCCTTCGCGCTCGGAGGTCTGGTGCACGGTCAGCGGAGGCACCAGCCCGAGCTGCACGGCCTGCCGGGACAGCGAGAACGCCCCGGAGATCACCGCCTGGCTGGCGATCACGGTCGCGCCGGTGGCCAGCACCACCATGGGAAGCTGCGCCCAGCCGGGCAGCAGCAGGAAGAACGGGTTGGTCCTGGCGTGCGGGTCGTCCAGGATCAGCGCGGCCTGACCGAGGTAGTTGAGGGCCAGCGCCGGGAGTACGACGAGCAGCCAGGCGCGGCGGATCGGGATTCGGCCGAAGTGGGCCATGTCGGCGTACAGCGCCTCCGCGCCGGTGATCACCAGCACGATCGCGCCCATCGCGATGAACGTGGTGATCGGGTGGGCGCCGATGAAGACCGCGGCGTACGACGGGGAGAGGCCCCACAGCACGCCGGGATGCTGGACGACGGTGCCGAGCCCGGCCACGGCGAGGGCCCCGAACCAGAGGAGCATCACCGGTCCGAACAGTCGCCCGACCCGGCTGGTGCCGAACCGCTGGATCGCGAACAGGCAGGCCAGGATGACCGCTGCGATCGGGACCACCAGGTGGCTGATGCTGGGCGCCGCGACGTGCAGGCCCTCCACCGCGGACAGCACGCTGATGGCGGGGGTGATCACCGAGTCGCCGTAGAACAGGGACACCCCGACCACGCCGACCACCAGCAGGACGGCCGCCCGGCCACGGCCGGCGTAGAGCCGCTGGGCCAGCGCGGCCAGCGCCATCACGCCGCCCTCGCCGTCGTTGTCCGCGCGCATCAGCACCATCACGTACTTCACCGTGACGATGAGCGTCGCGCTCCAGAACATCAGCGAGATCACGCCGTACACGTCGTCCGGGGTGGGCCGCACGGCGCCGTTGTCGATGCTGAACACGGTCTGCAGCGCGTACAGCGGGCTGGTACCGATGTCCCCGAACACGACGCCGAGCGCCGCCACTACCAGCGCGCTTCCGGCGCGGGAACCGATCGCCGACCTGGGGGAGTCGTCGGGGGACGCCTCGTCGGAGTCCTTCCCGACGGGGCGGTCGGCCGGTTCGCGCGTCATCGAAGCCATCCTGAGGTGCGGTGCTGTGACTGGTCCAGACGGGGCCCGGGCCGGCGGACATCCTTCCAGGGTGCCCTGCGGCGTCCGAGCGCGGCCTGGCCGGGCTCGGCCACTCGATGAGGGAGGCCGGAACCGCGCGTTCGCCGTACCCTGGAGCAAGGCGGTTGTGGGGGTGTGGGTGGGGAGCCGGAATGGGGACTTCGTCCTGGGCGGGGGCTCGCAATCTGACCGTGCCGGTGGTCGTCCTGGGGGCGATGGTGGTGGCCGACTATCTGCTTCCACCCACGATGATCATCGTCGGCGCCTTCGAGGTCGCGGTCTTCGTCGCCTGTGTGCTGGCCACACCTCGCTGGACCGCCGTGTTCGCCGCCGTCGCGACGGCACTGGCGGCGTTGTCAGCGACCTGGAACCAGAACCTCGACACCCCTGACTGGTGGATCCGGGTGGTGACCACGGCCATCCTCGGGGCGATCGCCGTCGTGCTGTCGACGGTCCGCGTCCGGCGGGAGCAGCAGCTGCAGCGGATGACGGTCATCGCCGAGTACGTCGAGCGCGCGATCCTCAGGCCGCTGCCATCCAGCCTGGGGAGCATCCGGCTGGCCGCCGGCTACCGGTCCGCGACGACCGAGGCGCTCGTCGGCGGCGACCTGTACGAAGTGCTCGACACGCCCCACGGCGTCCGGATCATCGTCGGCGACGTCCGCGGCAAGGGACTCGAGGCCGTCCACCTGACCCTCACCGTGCTGGCCGCCTTCCGGCGGGCGGCGTTCGCGGAGACGAACCTGGCCGACATCGCCAGGAACCTGGACGCCTCGGTGGCCACCGTTGCCACCGACGAGGACTTCGTCACTGCCGTGCTCGGCGAGTTCCACGAGGACCACACCATCAGCTGGGTGAACTGCGGGCACCACAGACCGCTGCTGCTGTCGAACGCTCACAAGCACCAGGCACTCGACACCGGTGAGCCTCAGCCTCCCCTCGGCCTCCACCCGGTGCCGGTCGTCGCAACCGCGAGCTGGTCGAAGGGGGACCGGATCCTTCTCTACACCGACGGACTCGTGGAGACCCGGGACGCGCGCGGGGAGTTCTTCCCCTTCAACGGCACCATCGAGAGCCTGCGGACAGGCGACCCTGACGAGGCGCTCAAGCGCCTGCTCGCTCACCTGGACAAGCACGCAGGTGGTCACCTCAGTGACGACGTGGCGGTGGTGCTTGCCGAGAACCCGTCGGCCTGACGCTTTGGTCCGCTCAGTCGGTTCGGGCACGATCGCCGTCCTGGTGGCGAAC
>DASTWW010000048.1:0-5406 GCA_035765755.1 Nocardioidaceae bacterium | reverse complement strand
CCCTACTTCTTGCTGTCGGCCTTCTTGCTCGCGCCCTTGGACACCACCCGCAACGACCGGTACCGGCCCGGCGTCACCGCGAGTTCGCCCTCCTCGACCAGGATCGCGAGGTGGTGACGCACCGCGGTCTTGCTGGACAAGTCCACCGCCTCGGCGATCTCGCCCACACTCGGCGCGTATCCGTTGCGCTTGATGTAGCTCTTGACGAAGCGCATGATCGCGCGCCGCCGCTCGATCCCCTGTGCGATCAGCTTGGCCCCGGCCATCAGAAGCTCTCTCCTCGGTCACTGTGTCCAAACGTACACTGTTTCGCGGTCGGGTTCAAGTCCCTATCTCCCCCCGTGCGCTCGGGGTCCTGGCGCTTCACCACCACCGGTGGACCTGCCAGAACGCACGAGCTGCCGACCATGTCCCATAACGATCCCTCATATAGGCCTCTTGAGCACGCATTTGGTCACATGGGTTGCTACTCATCGGTAACCCAAGATCGGTGTAGGTGCTGGGGAGCAGCTGGCCCAGGCCGTAGGCGCCGCTGCTGGAGTTGACGCTGGTCGGGTCCAGCCCGGACTCGTGCTCGTCGATCCAGCGCTCGTCCGGGTCGAGCAGGCCAGCCCAGTTGCCCGTACCGCAGGAGGTGTCCACAGCCTTGTGGACAACCGGCGTCGGCCGCGGTGAGGGTGTGCTGGGCACGCGGGGGACCACGGTCACCGCGGACAGCGGCGGCCGTACGGCGCTACGGCTGGCGCGACACAGGGACGGCAGCTGGGCGCACGAGCGGATCGCCACCAGGTGTCGAACGGGCGTTCGACTGGAGGGCGGCTGGCCCTCGACGTGCTGTGCCGAGGCGCACTGGGCGGTCAGCAGGCCAGCCAGCAGCACGAGCGCGAGCGCGACGGCGAGTCGCCAGGTTGCTCGGGTCACGGGCCATCGCTCGACCCGGCGGCGAGAACAACTGAGCGCCTTCGGACACGGTGCGCGCCTCGCGCGCGCACGTCAGATGAGTACTGGAGAACATCATCAGGTTGTGACTGGAGGGCCTCATGTCGAGACCAGAAGTCATGGCCTCATCTGGGGGCGCTCCGCAGCCGCCCCCCAGACCCCCAGGCTGTGCATCCTATCGAGTTCGTCAAATTTCACGCTAGGCCGCAGCGTGGCCTAACGGCCACGAACCTGCAAGAGCCCAGGTCGGCCTCCGGTCCGCCAGAAGATTCCTACCTGCGAACGCCCGTTCGCAGCGCCCAGCTGGGTACGACGTTGCCGCGGGGGCTGTTGGAGGTGCCCCATCATGACCGTCACCATCCCCGGCCTGCTCTCGCTGATCGGGGTCGTCCTGATCGTCGTGGGCGTCCTGGGCCTCGTCGCGGTGCTCACCGTGCCAGGGATCACCTGTGTGGTGATCGGCATCGTCCTGGTGATCGTGGCCGCCCTGCTCGGCGGGCGCATCCACACGCGGCTGTAGGGCGTCAGGCCCTGGCTGGCACCCGGGTGGCCAGCGCCGCGGCGTAGGCCGCGGTGAACTCCGGGTCGCCGGGCACGTGCTCCATCTCGACGACCTCGTCGAGGGTGAGCTGCCCGGCGCAAGCGCAGCGGTCCCGGCCTTGCGGGGGGTTGGTGAGGTCCGGGACCGCTGCGCGCCTGGGCACGATCAGGGCACCACCACACCCGGGCTGGCCGCGCTCTCCGCGCTGGAGCCCGCGCTGTTCGTGGCGTGCACCGTGAACATGTAGGTGGCCGCCGAGGTGAGCCCGGCGACGTCGGCCGTCACGACGTCGCCGGACACGTTCATGGTCACCGGTGTGGTCGCACCGCCGGTGCCCGACGTACCGGTCACCGTGTAGCCGGTCAGCGCGTAGCCGTCGAGGTCGACCGGCGCCGTCCAGCTGACCGTGACGTGCCCGGCGGTACCGCCCGCGACCGCGGTGACCCCGGTGGGCACGCCCGGGATCTGGGCGCTGTGGTCGGTCGGGGCAGGCTCGCCCTCACGCTGGTCCATGCCGACGATCGGGTTGTCGGTGTCCGCGGCGCCGTAGGGCTCGGCACCCTCGGGGCTGGCCACGCCGAGCCCGGCCTGCTGGCCCTGGGTGTCGACGGCGGTCTTGAACGCCGGGTTGAGGTCGTAGTGGCTGGCCTCGGTGGACTGGCTCACCGCGGAGCTGCCGACCGCGACCTCGCCGGGGCCGGGGTTGTAGTAGGCGTACTGCTCGGCGTTGGTCTGGATGCCGTTGGCGTCAGCCATTGGTCGCTCCCTCGGGGGTGCTCGCGGGCGCCTGCGGCTCGACCGTGGTGCCGGTGACCCGCGGGGTCGTCGTCGACGCCTCGCTGGCGGTCTGCGGCGCCAGCTGGCTCTGGTCGGAGCACTTGGGGCAGACGGCCACGAGGGAGCCGTAGCTGGTCTCGGTCACCTGCATCTGCGTGCCGCAGTTCGGGCAGGTGCGACCCGCCTTCTCCGCGCCCGTTTCGCGCGGCAGCGCGCTCTCGGTCACTGGGCCTCCTCGGACGGTGGGTTCGTCTCGCTGGAGACTTCGGCGCGCGCCCCCTGCCAACTAGCGAAATGACCCACCGCGAGCGCGTAGACGCTGAGCATCACCAGGTAGGGCACCGAGTTCTTGAGCCCGGTGAGCAGCGACACCGGGATCATCGCGGCCCACAGGGCTGTGGCCGTGCCGTGGACGCGACGGAGCCAGACGGCCTTCCGGAGCTGCTTGTTGGGCTGCCCGGCGTCCTGGTCTGGCTCCGTCGGCATGATCGTCTGATCGGCAGGATGCGCGCGACAACCGCGAAAAGGTGATGCGAACGTCCGTTAGCAGGACCCTGCTCGACTCAGCTGTCCGAAGCTGCGACCCGGTCGACCCATCGCTGCGGGACGTCGACGACGCGGTCACGGTTGGCTCCGGCGAGCACTGCGACCCCTCGAACCGGCACCGCGGTGAGCACGGCGACCACCGAGTTGAACGCGGCCTCCTGCTCCTCCTGCGGGGTGTCGAACTCCCGGTAGATCAACACGGTGTCGTTCGACAGGTGGACCGCCGTGATGTAGCCGCCGACGAGCTGCTGCAGCGCCTGCAACGCCGCCGCGCCGCCGGGGGCCAGGTCGTCCGGCACCTGGGTAACGGTGGGACTGGCCTCCGGCGGGATCAGCAGTACGTGGGCGGTCATGCCTCATGACAGCACAACGCCCGTCCACCTTGGCAGGAAAGATGGACGGGCGTTGGCGGGGAGGGGTCAGCGGCTCAGCGGCACGACCTCTCCAGGGACCTCGCCGACATGCAGCCCCGATGGCAGGCCCCACACCTCCTCGACCTGCGCGCGCAGCTTGGTCGCCGCCTCGATGCAGGTCTTGGTCAGTGGGCGGTACTTCGGTTCGGCGAGGTTCGCCTCCGCATTGGAGACGTCCACCGCCGACAAGTAGCCCGCCGAGTGCTCCAGTGCGTAGAGCGCATCGAGCACCGTCTGGCGACCGTCGTCGTCGAGCTTGGCGAAGCTACCGGCCACCGGGCACACCCCCGTAGGAGCCGAACGGGCAGAGCAGCGGATCGTGGAACGTCCCGGGGCCGCCGTGCGGGTCGTCGCGGATGTCCCACTCGGTGTAGGTGCCGCCCTGGTTCTCGTTGCGGCCGTGCGGGCTCTCCGTGACGAAGTCCGTCGCGTCGGCCCGGCGGCCACCAGGGCCGGGGGAGAACACCGTCAGGTGCACGTGGCCGGTCTGCAGGTCCGGGATGTACCCGGCCGCCACGTTGTCCCGGTTGAGCGTCAGCTCGGTGGCCGTGACGATCGCGGGCACCTCGTAGGCGCCGGTGCGCGAGACGTAGTGCACCTGCTCGCCGAGCCGCCTCACGCGCTCGCCCCGGGAGTCCCTTCGGCCTCGGTCGGCGCTGGGGCCTCGGTCGGCGCTGGGGCCTCGGCCGTTGACGTCGGCTCGCCCTGGCTGGGCGCCACCGCGGCACCGGCGTTGGCACCCGACCCGGAGCTGGGGTCGAAGGGCGCGGCCGTGGCGGGCTGGTCGGCGCCGGTGTCACCCGGGGTGACAACGTCCGTTGGCGCGTTGCTGGACGGCTCGGTGGGCGCCACGCCGCCGCCGCCAGAGGTGTCGCCGTCGCCGAGACCGTTGGTCACCGGCGCCGGGCTGGCCGCACTGGGAGCGTCGGCCGGGGGCTCGGGGGTCGTCGCCGGGTTCTGGCCGAGCGCTGCCTCGTCCTCGGCGACCGCGGCCTGCTCGGCGTCGCGCGCCGCCAGGTCGTCGGCCAGCTTCTCCTCGGCGACCGCGTGGGCAAGGTCGGCGTCGGCCTGGGCCTGCTCCTGCGCGGCCGTCGGCTCGGTGGGCTGAGTCATGTGGGTCCTCTCATCGGGCCGGTCCGTTTCCGGCACGAGAGAGAAATCGGGCTCGACGGCCAGCTATCTGATCGGCTGGCTGTCAACGCGCGTTCGTGGGCACTCTGCGGACCCGCTCGCTGCAGCTCGGGCTCCGCAGCGCCAGCCTAAGTCCGCTGTCAACGCCCATTGTGAGAACGGTTCTCACCGCGAGCTGCGTTCATCGCGGGAGACCGCCCGCCGTACCTGGGCCCGGGCGCGCCGTCCGTCCGGGGAGAAACCCGGGGGTCGGCGCGCCCTGACGATCGGCCTACGCGGTCACGCGGGCACCATCGGGGAACCGATGCCACCATCACGCTTGCGACGCCGGGACCCCTGCGGGCGAGGCTCAGGGGTCCCGTTGCCCGCGATCCGTACGCCGTAGCGCGCACCCGCCGGGACGCCTGCCGGGCGCCGCGCGGGCATCGTGGCCGCGGTCTCCCATGCCGCATCAAGGCTGGCGCGGGTGACCTCGGCAACGCGACCCCCGTCGTACGCGGGCACGACGTCGGCGTGCGCTAGGGCAGTAGCCCTAGCCTCGTCCGAGATCATGATGGAACGGTCATCTAGCGTGAGCCATCCGGCAGCACCGACGGCGCGAGACGCCGCCGTAGACCGCACCACAAGCGACGCCGTGCCGGACGTCGGTACGCGCGTGTCACGCAGTGTTCCGGGCGTCGGGTCTAGGCCGGTCGGCATGGTCGGCAGAGCCTCGCGCGGGAGACGACGGCCGATCTCGCGCATGTCAGCCAGAACATCGGCAAGCACGCTTGCCAGTGCCGCGCGAGCCTTGCCGGTCGGACGGTTGCCGTACGCGCGCCGTGCCAGTGCGGACACATTCACGTCACGTGCACCACGCCCCCCCCATACGTCAGCGTGACGAAGATCACCCATGATCGCCCGGCCGCTGTCGTCCAAGCGCTCCCAGACTTGCGCCAGCGTGTCGCGTCGCGTCCAGCGTGCGATGCGATCCGGCGCGTCGACCTCACCCGCCGCGAGATCCGCTAGCGCCTCGCGCGTGTCACCTACGGGCATCGTGCGCACTATCGGCCGGTCAGT
>DASTWW010000047.1:0-2478 GCA_035765755.1 Nocardioidaceae bacterium | reverse complement strand
CGCCTCGTCGAGGATGATGAACGCGTCGTTGAGGGACCGGCCGCGGAGGAACGCCAGCGGCGCCACCTCGATGGTGCCGGCGGTCAGCAGCTTGGGGATCGAGTCCGGGTCGACCATGTCGTGCAGCGCGTCGTACAACGGCCGCAGGTACGGGTCGATCTTCTCCGTCAGCGTGCCCGGCAGGAAGCCGAGCTTCTCCCCCGCCTCCACCGCCGGGCGGCTGAGGATGATCCGGTTGACCTTCTTCGACTGCAGCGCCTGCACGGCCTTGGCCATCGCCAGGTACGTCTTGCCGGTGCCGGCCGGGCCGATCCCGAACACGATGGTGTGCTTGTCGATCGCGTCGACGTACCGCTTCTGGTTCAGCGTCTTCGGGCGGATGGTGCGGCCACGGTTGGACAGGATGTTCAGGCTCAGCACGTCGGCCGGCCGCTCCTTGGTCTCCGCGCGCAGCATGGACGCGACCCGCTCGACGGTCTCCGGGGTCAACCCCTGCCCGGTGCGGATGATGGTCACCAGCTCGTCGATGAGCCGCTCGGCGAGGGCCACCTCGGCCGGGTCTCCGCGCAGCGTGATCTGGTTGCCGCGGACGTGGACGTCTGCCTCGAACGCGTTCTCGATCTGCGTGAGGTGCTCGTCCCCGGGGCCGAGCAGGGCGACCATGGGAATGCTCGCCGGCACGACGATGGTGTGCTGAGGTAAGTCGGTCTGAGTCATCGACTGGCCGCGGTGGGCCACCCTCCCCGGGTTCGCTGGAACGCTTCTCCCCTCCATGCTACGGGAGCGCTCCCGATCGCGCCGGTTCGTAGTCCGATCGGCCGGGTTCACCGCGCCCGCCCGGGGCTAGAGTCAGTTCATGGAGGCGGAGGCGTACGACGAGCAGCCGGAGCTGATCACCCCGGAGGACTTCCTGCCGCCGAACCCCTTCCCGCTCGATGCACAGCGGATGGGCTTCGACCGGTGGACCGGCGACGGGGGCTGCATGATCGCGTTCGCCGCGAACCTGGACCCGGCCAAGCTCTCCCACAAGGTGGTCGCCTGGCTGATGCTCCTCGCGGTCACCGTGCCCCTGGTGACCACGCTCTGGCAGGAGCTCGTCTAGCCCGGCTCACTCACCCGGGCGGCCAGGTCATCCGCCGACCGCCGAGCACGTGCAGGTGCGCGTGGAACACGGTCTGGTGGGCCAGCGCACCGGTGTTGAACACCAGCCGGTAGCCCTCGCCGAGCCCCTCCTTCTCGGCCACCACGGCCACCGAGTTGAACAGGTCCACCGCCACCTGCGGCTCGGCGGCGACGAGCGAGACGGCGTCGGGGTGGTGGCTGGTGGGGATCACCAGCACATGCGTGGGCGCCTGCGGCTGCAGGTCCCGGAAGGCCAGCGTGGTCTCGGTGCGGTGCACCACCTCGGCGGGCACCTCCCCCGCCACGATCTTGCAGAAGACGCAATTTGGATCGGTCGCAGCATCGGTCGCCATTCGGTCAGACTAGCTACCGGCGCCCGCGCCGGGAACAGGGCAAACGTCCGATTCGGTCACGTCGGCGTGTAAACCTCGGCCGGACCCCGTGCGTGCAACTAGCGTGTTGACCCAAGCACCGGCACTACGAGCACCGCTGACGCGGCTGGGGAGCAACATGACCGTCACCGCGCGGTGGGACGCGGACACGGCCGTCGAGGAGCTGTACGCAGCCCACTACCGGCGGCTGGTGCGCCTCGCGATCCTCCTCGTGCGCGACCCGGAGACCGCCGAGGAGGTGGTCCAGGACTCGTTCGTGGCCATGCACGGCAAGTGGCGCACCCTGAAGGATCCGGACAGCGGGCTGGCCTACCTGCGCCAGACGGTGGTGAACCGGGCCCGGTCGGTGCTGCGGCACCGCGGCGTGCACTCGAGGTACGTCGCGACGCACCGAGCCGCACCGATGCCGGCGGAGCCAGGAGCCGACGAGCGAGCACTCGCCGACGAGCGCCGTGGCCGCGTGCTGGACGCGATGCGCGAGCTGCCCGGACGACAGCGGGAGGTGCTCGCACTGCGCTACTACCTCGACCTCTCCGAGGCCGAGATCGCCGAGACCCTGGGCATCAGCCGGGGAGCCGTGAAGAGCCACGCCTCACGCGGGGTGGCGGCGCTTCGCGAGCAGCTCCGCGACCGGCTGGGTGATCGACTGGAGGACCTGTGATGGACCAGACCACGCCGCACGAGGAGTGGGTGCGCGGCCTGCTGGAGGACGCGGTGTCCGACGTGGCACCCGAGCACGGCCTGGACTCGATCCGGCAGCGCACCTCGTCCACCGCGGCCCGGCACGGCCGGCGGGGGTGGCTGTGGGGGGCCGGATCCGCGGTGGTCGCCACCGCGGCCACCGTCGCAGCGGTGGTGACGCTCAGCAACGGCCCGGGCACGCCGCAGGCCGACCACGGCTTCGCCAGTGGCGCCGCATCCAGCCAGGCCCGGCAGAGCAACAGTGCGCAGTCCGGGGCGGCCA
>DASTWW010000046.1:0-19874 GCA_035765755.1 Nocardioidaceae bacterium | reverse complement strand
CATGACTCCGGAGAAGGTCATCGAGGTGCAGAAGTACGGCCGCGAGCCGATCTCGCTGCACACCCCGCTCGGTGAGGACGGCGACTCCGAGTTCGGCGACCTGATCGAGGACTCCGAGGCGATCGTGCCCGCCGACGCGGTCTCGTTCACGCTGCTGCAGGAGCAGCTGCACGCCGTGCTGGACACGCTGTCCGAGCGTGAGGCGGGCGTTGTGTCCATGCGGTTCGGCCTCACCGACGGCCAGCCGAAGACCCTCGACGAGATCGGCAAGGTCTATGGCGTGACCCGGGAGCGGATCCGCCAGATCGAGTCCAAGACCATGTCGAAGCTGCGCCACCCGTCCCGGTCCCAGGTGCTGCGCGACTACCTGGACTGACCGCCTTACCGATATTGGTGCGTCTACCGCGACGTATAGGTCGCGTTATCGACACGATGTCGGTGCGCCTACCGCGACGCATAGGTCGCGTTATCGACACGATGTCGGTGCGTCTACCGCGACGTATGGATCGCGTTAGCGACACGATGTCGGTGCGCCTACCGCGACGTATAGGTCGCGGTAGCGACACGATGTCGGTGTGTCAGCCGCCGGCGACCAGGGCGATCGCGAGCGCGCACATGGCCAGGCCAACCGCCTGCAGCCGGTGGATGCGCTCGTGCAGCACGGCGACGGCGAGCAGCACGGTGGTGGCCGGGTAGAGCGCGGACAGCACCCCGGCGACGCTGAGGAAGCCGCGCTGGCTGGCCAGCAGGAACGCCGCGGTCGCCGAGGCACCGAACGGTCCGGCCGCCAGCGCCCACCACACCGTCCGGCCCCGGGGCCGCCAGCTGGACCGCAGCGCCAGGGCGAGTACGACGACGGTGGGCACCGACACGGCATTCGCGGCCACGAGCGGCATCAGCCCCGCAGCGGCTGGCACCTGCCCCAGGGCGGCGAACAGGCCGCCGAACCCGAGACCGGACAGCACCCCGTCCAGTAAGCCCTCGCCGAGCGACCCGCGGCGTCCGCCATCGGGGTCGGGAACCGCCGACACGGCCCAGATCCCGGGCAGGGCGAGGGCGATCCCGGCCCAGATCAGGGGGGACGGCCGTTCGCCGGTGGCGGCGCCCACGAGCACCGGCACCGCGGCGGAGCCGACCGCCGAGACGGGGGAGACCACGCTGATCCGTCCCGAGGCGAAGCCCCGGTAGAGGAATCCGGTGCCCAGGCCGCTGCCGATCCCGGCCACCGCCCCCCAGGCCAGGTCCGTGCGGGTGGGGGAGCCGGGCAGCAGCAGGGCCACCACCAGGATGCACAGGGTCGAGGAGAACTGCGCGACCACGGCCACCTGCCAGGCCGAGGTGCGGCGGGCGACCACCCCGCCGATGAAGTCGGAGACGCCGTAGGCGACCGCGGAGCACAAGGCGAGCAGCACGGCCATCCCGACACCCTCTCACGCACCGAGGCCCCGGGCGGATCGCCCGGGGCCTCGGTTGCAGTCTGGGGATAGCCGGCTCAGCGCTCACCCTCCGGGGCGGTCGCCGAGGTGTCGGTGAGCTTGTCGGTCTCGTCGTGGACACTGACAGCGATCTCGCGGAGCTTGTCACCGTGCTCCCTGGCGTGGTGGGCGCAGAACAGCAGGTCACCGCCGCCGGCGAGCTCCACGCGCAGGTAGGCCTGGGCACCGCACCGGTCGCAGCGGTCATCCGCCGTCAGCGGTGTCCTGGGGGCAACTGCAGTGGTCACTTGTGCCTCTTTTCCTTCCCTAGGCGTCCTAGTCAACGTAGCGGGTGGTTCAAGCCACCGCTGCGTCTCACCTGGAACAACATCCAATCACGCGTGCTCGTTCCCCGAAGCGTTCGGGTTCGGCCCGTGAGACCACGTGAGCCTGACCACATCGTTCCGGCCTTGGCCATGACCTCGGACCTGAATAGTTGCCGAACCGCCCGAGTTGAAACCTCCTTCGCCCTCGGAGCCCCCATCGTGGCCCCTCCGCGGCGCTATCCACGGGAGGTGTGGCGTTTCGCTGGGGTTGGGCGTGTCGCGGGTAGATTTGGCGCGAAACCCGTTCACCGTGAGACGCACCCAAGGAGACCCGTGCCAGCCCGGAGCGCCGGAGGGACCAAGATCGACAACGCCTACAACGCCCAGCACCTCCTCGTCCTGGAGGGACTGGAGGCGGTGCGCAAGCGGCCGGGCATGTACATCGGGTCCACCGACACCCGGGGCCTGATGCACTGCGTCTGGGAGATCATCGACAACGGCGTGGACGAGGCACTCGCGGGGGCCGCGCAGCGCATCGAGGTGACCCTGCACGCCGACGGGTCGGTGGAGGTGTACGACGATGGGCGCGGCATCCCGGTCGACAAGGAGCCGAAGACCGGCCTGCCCGGCGTGGAGGTGGTCTACACCAAGCTGCATGCGGGCGGGAAGTTCGGCGGCGGGTCGTACGTCGCCACCGGTGGGCTGCACGGCGTGGGCGCGTCGGTCGTCAACGCGCTGTCGGCGCGGCTGGACGTCGACGTGGACCGGACGCCGGCCACCCAGGGCATCTCCTTCCAGCGCGGCGTGCCGGGCGTCTTCGACGCGGACGGCCCGGACGCGGACTTCACGGCCAAGTCCGGGCTGAGCCGGAAGGGCGGCAAGGTCAAGAAGGGGGTCAGCGGCACCCGGGTCCGGTTCTGGCCGGACCGCCAGATCTTCACCAAGAACGCCACGTTCGTCTTCGACGAGCTGGTCACCCGCGCCCGGCAGACGTCGTTCATCGTGCCCGGCCTCGAGCTGGTGATCCGGGATCTGCGTGGCGAGCAGCCCTTGGAGGAGCGGTTCCGCCACGACGGCGGGATCAGCGAGTTCTGCGACTTCCTGGCCAGCGACGAGCCGGTCACCGACGTGCTGCGGCTGGAGGGTCACGACACGTTCACCGAGACGGTCCCGCTGCTCGACGACAAGGGGCACATGACCCCGCAGGACGTCGTGCGCGACCTCGTCGTGGACGTGGCGTTGCGCTGGGGCGCCGGCTACGACACCGAGCTGCGCTCGTTCGTGAACGTGATCGCCACCCCGAAGGGTGGCACGCACGTGTCCGGCTTCGAGCAGGCGCTGACCAAGACCTTCAACGACGTGCTCAAGGGCAGCAGGATGCTGAAGGCCAACGATGCCGACGTCATCAAGGACGACGTGCTCGAGGGCCTGACCGCGGTGGTCACGGTCCGGCTCGCCGAGCCGCAGTTCGAGGGGCAGACCAAGGAGGTGCTCGGCACCTCCGACGCCCGGCGGATCGTGCGCAAGGTGGTCTCGGCCGAGCTCAAGGCGTTCCTGACCTCGAAGAAGACCAAGGACAAGCAGCAGGCCAAGCAGGTCCTGGAGAAGGTGGTCGGGGCCTCCCGGACGCGCATCGCCGCCCGCCAGCACCGGGAGACCCAGCGGCGCAAGAACGCTCTGGAGTCCAGCGCGCTGCCCGCGAAGCTGGCCGACTGCCGCTCCAACGACATCGACCGCAGCGAGCTGTTCATCGTCGAGGGCGACTCCGCGCTCGGCACCGCCAAGCTGGCCCGCAGCTCCGAGTTCCAGGCGCTGCTACCGATCCGCGGGAAGATCCTCAACGTCCAGAAGGCGTCGGTGGGCGACATGCTCAAGAACGCCGAGTGCGCGGCCATCATCCAGGTCGTCGGCGCAGGGTCCGGCCGGACCTTCGACGTCGAGGCGCGGCGCTACGGCCGGGTCATCTTCATGGCCGACGCGGACTCCGACGGCGCGCACATCCGCTGCCTGCTGGCCACGCTGTTCTTCAAGTACATGCCCGGCCTCATCGAGCAGGGTCGGGTCTACAGCGCAGTGCCGCCGCTCCACCGCATCGAGCTGTCCAACCCGAAGAAGGGCATGGACAAGTACGTCTACACCTACTCCGACGCCGAGCTGCAGCGGAAGCTCGCGGAGCTGTCCAAGAAGGGTGTGCGCTGGAAGGACCCGGTGCAGCGTTACAAGGGTCTGGGCGAGATGGACGCCACCCAGCTGGCGGAGACCACGATGGACCCGCGGTACCGCACCCTGCGGCGGATCACCGTCGACGACGCCGAGGCCGCCGCGGAGGTGTTCGAGCTGTTGATGGGCTCGGAGGTAGCCCCCCGCAAGGAGTTCCTGGTGCAGGGGGCCTACGAGGTGGACGCGGACGCCATCGACACCTAGGCCGGTCGCCGCGTCACGGGCAGTGCACCCGCGGGTTCCACATCGTGAACATGCCTGAAGGGTTGGCATACCAGATCCAGGCGTGCAGCGAGTAGAACGCCGGTAGTCCGTAACGGTTGCCCTTCGGTGTGAAGTTGAAGCTGTGGCCGTACAGGTTCGGCCTGGGCGCGTTCATGCCGTGGGCCGAGCGCCAGTCCTTCCGGAGCACGACATACTCCAGCGCGACGAGCCGGAGTCCGTTGCTGGTTGGCCGGTACACGAGTGCCTCGGGGTGCCGGAGCCGGATCGCCGGGTCTCCCACCAGGGTGGCCTTCACGTAGTGCACGCCCATGGCGCCCATTCCAGGCTCGGCGATGCAGGCGATCCCGTCCTTGTCCACAAGCTTTGTGAAGCCGGCGGCCTTGGCGGTGCTCAGCTTGTGGTACTTGTCGGTCGCCGCGCGAGCGGCCTGCACCTGGGCCATCGGCCCCGCCGCTGGGGTCGCTGGACCAGCCGCCTGGGCGACACCGGCGACTTGGCTGGCGGCGAGCGCCGCCATCGCGACGATGGCGGCTACGAACGGACGCATGGATCGGTTCATGACCCCTCCGGTGGATCGATGTCGTCCGGGAGCGACGGGGCCATCGCACTACCTGCGATTGTCAGGTGTCTGCGCCGATGAGGTCCATGGCTCAGATGACCCGGTCCTCTGGGCGACCCGGCTCAGACCACCTGCTCCAGCCGGCCGGTGTCCACGTCGTAGACGAAGCCGCCCACCGCGACCGAGGCCGGCACCAGCGGGTGGTCGCGGACCGCCTTCACGTCCTCGACGAGCGCCGCGCGCTGGTCGTCGACCACGCTGAAGGTCACGTCGGAGGTGTCTCCGCCGGAGGACTCGGCGACCCGGGCGCGCATCTCCTCCTGCGTCGACGAGGCCATGGCGCACCGGGTGTGCGGCACCACCAGGATCCGGTTCACTCCCAGCAGGTTCACCGCGAGCACCAGGGCTTCCATCGCGACCGGGGTCACCCGGCCGCCGGGGTTGCGGACCACCTTGGCGTCCCCGAGGCGCAGACCGAGCATCTCCAGCGGCGGGATCCGGGCGTCCATGCAGGTCACCACCGCCACGCCGGCCCGGGCAACGCCTTCGACGTCGGCGTGCGGGAAGCTCTGGGCGAAGTGTTCGTTGGCTGACAGCAGGTCGTCGAACGGTGAGGTCACCCAGGCACGGTATCGGACGGCTCGGGCAGCAGCGCGGCCACCGGTCCGGAGCACGCGACGATGGGCTGCGGCCCGGGCGTGCCCGAGCCGTCCCGGCGGCCGTTCGCCTCAGGCAGCGGTACCGGGGCGCCGCTGGCCGCGGCCGCCCGGGCCGGGCCCTCGCCTGCCCAGGCGAACACCAGGGCATCCTCGCCCTTGAGGAACCGGTGGCAGCGCACCCCGCCGGTGCCGCGGCCCTTGGTGGGGTACTCCGCGAACGGGGTGACCTTCACCGAGCCGGGCTCGGTCCCCGGCAGCGCCGTACCGCTTCCGGAGACGCTGACCAGCACGGCGTCGGAGGAGGCGTCCACCGCGCCGAAGAAGACCGCCTGCGCGTCGGACCCGAGCCGGATGCCGGCGATGCCGCCTCCCGCGCGACCCTGCGGACGCACACCGGACGCGGAGAAGTGCAGCAGCTGGGCGTCGGAGCTGATGAAGCACAGCTCCTCCTTGCCGGTGCGCAGCTCCACGGCGCCGACCAGCTCGTCGCCGCCGGCGAGCCGGATCACGTCCCACGAGTCCTTGTTGGAGAGGTACTCCGGGGTCACCCGCTTCACCACGCCGGAGCGGGTGCCCAGCGCGAGCCCGGGGGAGTCGGTGTCGAAGGTGGACAGCGCCAGCGCCCGCTCGTCGCTGTCGAGCGACAGGAACTCGCTGAGCGGCGCCCCGCCCTGCAGGTGCGGCGCGTTCGCGGTGGCCGGCAGGGTGGGCAGGTCCAGCACGTCGAGCTTGAGCAGCCGGCCCCGGCTGGTGACCACGCCGACCTGGCCCCGCGCGGTGGCCGGCACCGCGGAGACGACCACGTCGTGCTTGCCGCGGCCGCCTTCGGTGCCCGGCGGCTCCGCGTTGACGGTGCGGGCCAGCAGGCCGCTCGAGGACAGGTAGACCAGGCACGGGTCGTCGGCAACCTCGAGGGGAACCTTGGAGGTGACGGGCTGGCCGGCCGACTCCAGGAGCACGGTGCGCCGCGGCGTGCCGTAGGTCTTGGCGACCTCGGCGAGCTCGTCGGAGACGACCTTCCGCAGCAGCGCGTCGTCGGCGAGGATGGCGTCGAGCTCCTCGATGGTGCGCCGCAGCTGGTCCTGCTCCTTCTCCAGCTCGATCCGGGAGAACTTGGTCAGTCGGCGCAGCTGCATCTCGAGGATGTAGTTGGCCTGGATCTCGGTGAGGTCGAACACCGACCTGAGCCGCTCCCGGGCCTGCTCGGTGTTGTCGCTGGAGCGGATCAGCTGGATCACCTCGTCGATGTCCAGGATCGCGATCAACAGGCCCTCGACCAGGTGGAGCCGGTCGGCGGCCTTGCCGCGGCGGAAGGTGGTGCGCCGGCGCACCACGTCGTACCGGTGGTCAAGGTAGACCTCCAGCATCTCCTTCAGGCCGAGCGTGCGCGGCTGGCTGTCGACCAGGCAGACGGCGTTGATGCCGAAGGAGTCCTCCATGGGGGTCTGGCGGTACAGCTGCTCGAGGATCGCGTCGGGGTGGAAGCCGTTCTTGACCTCGATGACGAGGTGCAGCCCGTTGTCCTTGTCGGTGAGGTCCTTGACGTCGGAGATGCCCTGCAGCTTCTTGCTCTGCACCGCGATCTTGATCCGCTCGATGACCTTCTCCGGCCCGACGCCGTACGGCAGCTCGGTGACCACGATGCCCTTGCGGCGCGGGGTGATGTTCTCCACCCGGGCGCTGGCTCGCATCCGGAAGCTGCCGCGGCCGGTCTCGTAGGCGTCCCGGATGCCGTCCAGCCCGACGATCTTGCCTCCGGTCGGCAGGTCCGGGCCGGGCACGAACCGCATCAGGTCGTCGAGGTCGGCGTTCGGGTGCTTGATCAGGTGCCGCAGCGCCTGAACCACCTCGATCAGGTTGTGTGGGGCGATGTTGGTGGCCATCCCGACCGCGATGCCGGTGGCACCGTTGACCAGCAGGTTCGGCAGCGCGGCCGGCAGCACGCCCGGCTCGAGCTCCCGGCTGTCGTAGTTGGGCCGGAAGTCGACGGTGTCCTCGTCGATGGAGTCGGTCATCGGCAAGGTGGCCGGCGCCATCCGGCACTCGGTGTACCGCATCGCCGCGGGCGGGTCGTCGGGGGACCCGAAGTTGCCGTGCCCGTCGGCCAGCGGGACTCGCATCGACCAGGGCTGGACCATCCGCACCAGCGCGTCGTAGATGGCGCCGTCGCCGTGCGGGTGCAGCCGGCCCATCACCTCCCCGACCACCCGGGCGCTCTTCACGTGCCCGCGGTCGGGGCGGAGGTTCATGTCCGCCATCGTGTAGAGGATCCGGCGCTGCACCGGCTTGAGGCCGTCCCGCGCGTCGGGGAGGGCTCGGCTGTAGATCACCGAGTAGGCGTACTCCAGGAAGCTGGTGCGCATCTCGTCGCCGACGTCGATGTCGACGATGTGCTCCTCGAAGTCCTCCGCGGGTGCTGCCTTCTTGCTCGGTGCCATTGGCTCATTGTCTCCTGCGGGCCGGACGTGGGGCGCGGGGGCACGCCGGGGTGTGGCGCGAGGCGCTAGATTTCGTCGGGTGAGCGCAGCCGAGGTCCCTCCGTCGTACCCCAAGCACTGGGAGGCGGACGTGCTGCTGCGTGACGGGCGTACGGCGCACCTGCGGCCGATCAGCCCGGAGGACACGGACCTGCTGGTGGAGTTCTACGAGCAGGTGTCCGCCGAGTCAAAGTACCTGCGCTTCTTCGCGCCGATGCCGCGGCTGTCGGACCGGGACGTGGAGCGGTTCACCCACGTCGACCACGTGGACCGGGTGGCATTCGTGCTGACCGTCGGCGGCAAGATGGTCGCCGTCGGCCGGTACGACCGGGAGCCGCGGCGTCCGGACGGGTCCGGCGGGAACGAGGCGGAGGTGGCGTTCCTGGTGCAGGACGCGCACCAGGGCCGCGGCATCGCCCAGCTGCTGCTCGAGCACCTCGCCCAGGCCGGCCGGGAGCGGGGCGTGGACAAGTTCGTCGCGGAGGTGCTGCCGGAGAACCAGCGGATGATCCGGATCTTCCGGGAGGCCGGCTACCAGGTGGCCGGCGGGTTCGAGGACGGCGTGATGCGCTTCGAGTTCGCCATCGACTCGACCGAGACCTCGATCGCGGTGATGCAGGCCCGCGAGCACCGCGCTGAGGCGGCCTCCATCGAGCGGTTCTTCGCCTCGCGCAGCGTGGCCGTGATCGGCGCCTCCCGGCGGCACGACACCATCGGCCAGACGCTGGTGCGGAACCTGGTGATGGGCGACTACACCGGCCGGGTGTACGTGGTGAACCCGGCCGCGGGGTCGGTGGCCGGCATGCCGGCGTACCCGTCGGTCGCGGACATCCCGGACGACGTGGACGTGGCGGTGGTGGCGGTGCCCGCCGACGCGGTGCAGGACGTGGTGCTCGACTGCGCGGCGAAGGGCGTCGGCGGCCTGGTGGTGATCTCCTCGGGCTTCGCCGAGACCGGCGAGGAGGGCCGGCTGCGGCAGCGGCGGCTGGTGGGGCTGGCCCGCAGCTACGGGATGCGGCTGGTCGGCCCGAACGCGCTGGGCATCATCAACACCTCCGCGGACGTGTCGCTGAACGCGTCCCTGTCGCCGCTGATGCCGCCGCGCGGCCGGGCCGGGTTCTTCTGCCAGTCCGGCGCGCTCGGGGTGGCGATCCTGGAGAAGGTCGCCCGCCGCGGGCTCGGGTTGTCCACCTTCGTCAGCGCAGGCAACCGGGCCGACGTGTCCGGCAACGACCTGCTGCAGTACTGGGAGGAGGACCAGGACACCGAGGTGGTGCTGCTCTACCTGGAGTCGATCGGCAACCCGCGCAAGTTCAGCCGGATCACCCGCCGGGTCTCCCGCCGCAAGCCGATCATCGCGGTCCGCTCCGGCCGCACCACCCAGGGCGTGCCGATGGGGCACGCGGTGCGGTCGATCGCGGCGCCGTCCGCGGCCGTGGACGCGATGTTCCGGCAGTCCGGGGTGATCCAGGTCGACACCCTCGACGAGATGTTCGACGTGGCCCAGATCGTCGCCCACCAGCCGCTGCCCCGGGGCCCGCGGGTCGCGGTGGTCGGCAACTCCGACGCGCTGGGCCTGCTGGCCGCCGACGCGGCCGCCGCGGCCGGCCTCCAGGTGCACCGGTCGGTCGCGCTGGGCGCGGACGCGAACGCCGAGGACTTCGAGCAGGCCCTGGACGCGGCCATCGACGACCCCGATGTCGACTCGGTGGTGGCGGTGTTCATCCCGCCGCTGAACACCACCGGCGAGGAGGTGGCCAACGTGCTCGCGGCGGTGGGGGAGCAGTCCGACAAGCCGCTGGTGTCCACGTTCCTGGCCAGCGAGGGGGTCCCGGAGCTGCTGCGCGTGCCCGATGTCGCCGGAAGCACGGCGGGGCGCGGCTCCGTCCCGTCGTACGCCGCCCCGGAGACCGCCGTGCGGGCGCTCGGCCGGGTGGTGGAGTACGCCGAGTGGCTGCAGCGACCCGAGGGCGACGTCGTGGTGCCCGAGGAGGTGGACGCGGCGGCCGCCCGGGGACTGGTGAACCGGGTGCTGGCCGAGCAGCCGGACGGACGGGCGCTGACCCACGAGGAGCTGCGGGACCTGCTGGCGGCCTACGGCATCGACCTGTGGCAGCGGCTGGAGACCAACAGCCTCGAGGACGCGGTCGGCGCCGGCAAGCAGCTCGGCTGGGACGTGGTGCTCAAGGCGACCGCGGAGCACCTCAGGGACCGGCCGGACCTGGCCCACGTGTGGCGCAACATCGACAACGAGGACGAGATGCGCGACGCCTGGGACACCATGCACCAGATCATCGACGACCCCGCGTCGGCGGGGTTCGTGGTGCAGAAGGTGGCCGCGCCCGGCGTGCCGGTGGGCATCGGCGCGATGGAGGACCCGCTGTTCGGGCCGGTGGTCTCCTTCGGGGTGTCCGGGGCGGCCACCGAGCTGCTCGGCGACAAGAGCTACCGGATCCCGCCGATGCACAGCGGGGAGGCGGCGTCCATGGTCCGCGAGGTGAAGGCGGCGCCGCTGCTGTTCGGATACCGGGGCAGCGAGCAGGTGGACGTGGAGGCCATCGAGCACCTGCTGCTGCGCCTGGCGCAGCTGAAGAACGACCTGCCGCAGCTGAGCTCGGTCGAGCTGAACCTGGTGCTGGCCGGGGCGCACGGGGCCACGGTGCTGAGCGCCACCGGCCGGGTGGACCCGGTCGCCGATCCGCGCTCGGACTGGTTCGTGCGCCGGCTGAGCAGCCAGGCCGGCGACACGGTGGGCTGAGACCCGTAATTGAGTGGTGCGGTTGTGCCTCTTACGGGAGAATCGTCCGGTGAGCACCCCCGTTTCTCCTGTCCTCGGCGAGCCGCGCGCGGAGCCGACCCCGGTCCCGGGCGTCGACCCGCTGGTCAAGCGGCTGTTCGTGGGCATCGGGCTGTCGGCCCTCGGCAGCGGCCTGACCATGCCGTTCCTCTACGTCTACCTGGCCGAGGTGCGCGGCATCCCCACCACGACGGTGGGGCTGCTGTTCGCGTGGATGGGGCTGCTCGGCTTCGTCTGCTCGCCGGCGGGCGGCACGGCGATCGACCGGTTCGGGCCCCGGCCGGTGATGGTGATCGGACTGTGCACCGAGGCGCTGGGCACGGCGTCGCTGGCTTTCGTGCACACCACGTTCCAGGCGCTGCTGGTCGCCACGTTCCTGTGCCTGGGCACGGTCGGGCTGTGGCCGGCGGGGACCGCGATGCTGACCCGGCTGGTGCCGGAGGTGCGTCGCGAGAAGGTGTACGGCGTTCAGTTCATGCTGCTGAACGCCGGGCTCGGGATCGGCGGGCTGGTCAGCGCCGCCCTGATCCACGTGGGTGACGCGGCGTCGTTCCAGCGGGTGTACGCGATCGACGCCGCGTCGTACCTCGGCTACATCGCAATTGTGGCCACCTTGCCGCGGGGCACCGGGCGGCACGTCCCCGTCGCAGCGCGCGATCCCGAGGTGAAGCCGCTTGGCTGGGGCGTCGTGCTGCGCGACCGCACGCTGCTGCGGGTGGTGGCGATCTCGGTGCTGGTGATCACCTTCGGCTACGCCCAGTTCGAGGCCGGGCTGGCGGCGTACGCCGTGAGCGTGGCGCACATCCCGGCCCGCGCGCTCGGGCTGGCGTTCGGGGCGAACACCGCCGCGATCGTGGTCGGCCAGCTGGTCACGCTGCGGCTGGTCAAGGGCCGCCGGCGGACCGCGATGCTGGCGGTGTGCGCGAGCATCTGGTCCGCGTCGTGGGCGGTGATCGCGCTGTCCGGCGCGGTCGACGGCTGGCTGGCGGTGCTGTGCGTGGTGGCCGGGCTGGGGCTGTTCGGGGTCGGCGAGACGCTGTGGGCGCCGCTGGCGCCGGCGCTGGTGAACGCGCTGGCCACCGAGGAGCTGCGCGGCCGGTACAACGCGCTGCAGGGGATGACCTGGACGGTGGCGATGATCATCGGTCCGGCGCTGGCCGGCGTGCTGATCGGCAACGGGCTGTCGGAGGTCTGGGTCGGCTGCACGGTCGGCGGGACTGCGCTCGCGGCCGTGCTGTTCGCCTCGCTGCGCCGGCACCTGACCCCGGTCCAGGACGGGGTGGCCCCGGCAGAGGTCGGCCTCGCCGCGTGAGGCCGTGGGAGACTGGCCGCATGATCGACCGCTCCACGGACCTGCGGGTCGCCATCGAGAAATCCGGGTACTACCCCGACGTGGTCGCCGACGCGGTGAGCGCGGCAGTCGCCGGGGAGCCGGTAGAGGCCTTCTTGGTGCATCACGAGCCGACCATCGACGAGCGCGATGAGGTGCGCCGGCACATGACGGTCGCCGTGCTCACCGGGAGCAGGCTGATCCTGGCCCATACCGATGAGCACGCCCCGGACGACCTGCTCCCCGCGCCGTACACCTCGAGCTCGACGGAGGCGGTCACCCTGTCGGCGGTGCGCTCGGTGGTGGTGAACCGGATGGTGGCCAACCCGGAGTCGTACGCCGGGCGGCCGGTGCCTTCGCTCGGGCCGACCGAGGCGGTGGTGACGGTCGGCTGGGGGTCGGTGGGCCGCATCGACCTGGAGCCGGCGGGGTGCAGCGACCCCGAGTGCGAGGCCGACCACGGCTACACCGGCGTGGTCACCTCCGACGACTTCTCGTTGCGCGTGAGCGCCGCGGCGGACGGCCAGGAGGCGGTGGCGAACCTGCTGTCGTTCGCGGAGGCGCTGTCCGGGCGGACCATCGGAGCCGCAGGCGTGCGATGAGCGACGACTTCGTCGCCCCGGCCTACCAGGACCGCTCGCTAGGTGACGTGCTCCCGGCTGTGGCGGCTGCGCTGGGCGTGGACGCCGGGCTGCCCGGGTCGTCGCTGCGGCTACCTGAGGCGCAGCGCTACGTCGTGTTCCTGGTCGACGGGCTCGGCCTCGAGCTGTTGCGGGGGCATCCCGACCACGCGCCGTACCTCCACTCGCTGCTGGGGGGCAGCGAGCAGGCGACCGCTGGTGTCCCGTCAACGACCGCGACCAGCCTGACGTCGCTGGGCACCGCGCTGCCGCCGGGCTCGCACGGGCTGGTCGGCTACACCTCGCGGATCCCGGGCACCGAGCGGCTGCTGAACGCCCTGCAGTGGGACGACCGGGTCGACCCGCGAGAGTGGCAGCCGCACACCACGGCGTTCGCGCGGCTGGCCGCGGCCGGGGTGCAGGTGACCGTGGTGAACAAGCGCAGCTTCGCCACGTCCGGGCTGACGGTGGCCGGGCAACGTGGGGCGGAATACGTGGCAGCGGACCGGCCGGGGGAGCAGCTGGCCGCGGTGCTCGAGGCGTCCCGGTCGGCACCGTCAGTGACCTACATGTACGACGGGGACCTGGACTGGATGGGGCACCGCTACGGCGTCGCCTCGCTGCAGTGGGAGCAGCAGCTGTCCATGATCGATGCGGGCGTGGAGCGGCTGCGGGAGACGCTGCCCGCCGATGTGCGCATCGTGGTGGTGGCCGACCACGGCATGGTCGACTGCCCGACCGCCGGACGCCTGGACGTCGACGAGCAGCCGGACCTGATGAGCGGTGTCGCGCTGCTGGGTGGGGAGGCGCGGTTCCGGCACGTGTACTGCGAGGCCGGTGCGGTCGACGACGTGGCCGCCGCCTGGAGCGAGAAGATCGGGGACCGCGCGGAGGTGCTGCTCAGGAAGGATGCCCTGGAGCGCGGCTGGTTCGGTCAGACCATGCCGCTGGTTCTGCCCCGGCTCGGGGACGTGCTGGTCGCGTGCCGGGACAGGTTCGCGGTGGTGAGCTCCTCGGCGTTCCCCCACGAGGCGAAGCTGCTGGGGCTGCACGGGTCGCTGACGTCGGCGGAGATGCTGATCCCGGTGCTCGTGGCCTGACACGGTCCGGCCCCTGTCACATGGCAGGATGTCCCGTCGTGGCTGAGCTCCAGTTCTTCACCGGCACCATGGACTCCGGGAAGTCCACCCTCGCACTGCAGACGAACCACAACCACGCGGTGCGGGGCCGGATCGGCCGGATCTTCACCACCCACGACCGCGCCGGCGAGGCGGTGCTCTCCAGCCGGCTCGGGCTCACCCAGCAGGCCATCGAGGTGTCCGAAGGCTTCGACTTCTGGAAGTACGTGGTCGACTCACTGACCCACGGGGCACGGATCGACTATCTGATCTGCGACGAGGCGCAGTTCTACACGTCTCTGCAGGTCGAGCAGATGGCTCGGATCGTCGACGAGCTGCAGATCGACGTGTACGCCTTCGGCATCCTCACCGACTTCCGCACCGAGCTGTTCGACGGCTCGGCCCGGCTGGTCGAGCTCGCCGACCGGGTGAACGTTCTCCAGGTGGAGGCGCTGTGCTGGTGCGGCAAGCGGGCCACCCACAACGCGCGCACCGAGGACGGGGTCATGGTCACCGAGGGCGAGGTGATCGTGGTGGGGGACACCGATGAGCCGACCTCGGAGGACAGCGCCGTGGTCGGCTACGAGGTGCTGTGCCGCCAGCACCACCGGCGCCGGATGACCGCGGCCCGCGCTAAGGCGGTCTCGCGGGTCGCCGATCCGCTGCCGTTCGAGTGAGGCCCGGTCCGGTCCACGTCCCACGCCTGCGACAAGGTCATCCGAGGCAGGCTGTGGCCGACAGCTCAGCGCTGCGGCTTCGGGGTCACCCGGCCGGCCACGGAGGCGACCGCGCGCTGGTAGCGGGACCCGAGCGCGCGCACGGCGAGGTCGAGCACCTTGGCGTCCGTGCCGACCAGCACCCGCGGCTTGTTCGCGAGCACGCCCTTCACGATCGTCTCCGCCGCCTTCTCCGCAGTGGTCTTCGCGAGCCGCCGGTCGAAGAAGCGGGCCACCTCAGCCTGGTCGTGTGAGGCGGTGGCGCGGGCGTTGCGAGCGATCGCGGTCTTGATCCCGCCGGGGTGCACGCAGGTGACCTGCACTGGGTGCTTGGCGATGAGCATCTCCTGCCGCAGCGCCTCGGTGAAGCCGCGCACGCCGAACTTCGAGGCGTTGTACGCCGTCTGGCCCGGCATGCCCAGCAGACCGAACAGGCTCGAGATGTTCACGAGGTGCCCGTCGCCGGAGGCGATCAGGTGCGGCAAGAACTCCTTGGTGCCGCGCACCACACCCCAGAAGTTCACGTCCATGACCCAGGCGAAGTCCTCGTAGGGGACCTCCTCGAAATCCCCGTGCAGCGCGACGCCCGCGTTGTTGAACAGCGCGTTCACGCGTCCGAGCTCCGAGGCCACCGAGCCGGCGTACTCGCGCATCGCCGCGGCGTCGCGCACGTCGAGCTTGTCGGTGCGTACTTCGCGGTCGGTGAGGGTCTGTGCGCGCTCGGCGGTCTCGAGGAGGCCGACCTCGTCCTGGTCCGAGAGGACGAGGATCGCACCACGCCTGGCGACGTCCAGGGCGAGGGCCCGGCCGATGCCGGAGCCTGCGCCGGTGATCACGACCACCTTGCCGTCGACGGTCCTCATCGAGCGCTCCCGGCAGTCTCCGGTACGACGGGCGTGGTGGGCGTGGTGGACGCGGAAGACACGGCCGATGCGGCGGGCGCGTCACGACGCGGCGTGACGACGTACCTCTCCACGTCGAAGCGGGACAGCAGCCACCGGAACACGAACGTGGTGCGCGGCCACAGGGTGACGTTGCGGCCGTGCTCGTCGAGGTACCAGCTCGAGCAGCCCCCGGAGCTCCACACGGTGCGCTTCATCCGGCGCTGGATGTCGTCGTTCCATCGCTGCTGCGCCGCCGGGTCCGGCTCCAGCGCGCCGATGCCGCGCTGCCTCATGGTCTCCAGCGCCCCCATCACGTAGGCGATCTGCGACTCGATGACGAACACCATGCTCGAGTGCCCCAGGCCGGTGTTCGGCCCGACCACGAAGAACAGGTTCGGGAAGCCCGCCACCGTGGTTCCCTTGTAGGCTTGCATGCCGTGCGCGCGGAAGTAGTCGACCAGGCGCACGTTGCCGCGACCGGTGATCCGCTCGCCGATGGGCAGGTCGGTGGTATGGAACCCGGTGGCCACGATCAGCACGTCGACCTCGCGCTCGACGCCGTCGCTGGTCACGATGCCCGAGGGGGTGATCTTCTCGATCGGGTCGGTGACCAGGTCGACGTCGTCGCGGTCGAGGGTCGGGTACCAGTCGTTGGAGATCAGGATCCGCTTGCAGCCCATCTCGAACGTCGGAGTCACCTTGCGGCGCAGCTCGGGATCCTTGATGCCCACGGCGATGTTCTTCAGCGCGGCCTTCTTGGCCGGAGCGGCGAGCTTCGGGTTGACGGTGAACGCCGGCACGAACGTTTCCCGGCCCCAGTAGATCGCGGTCCGGTAGAGCTTCTGCAGGCCCGGGACGTGCCGGAAGCCGAGCTGCTCGATCGGCTTGTAGGGGCGGTCGTGCCGCGGCATCACCCACGGGGCGGTGCGCTGGTAGACGTCGAGGTGCGCCACCTTCTCGGCGATCTCCGGCACGATCTGCACCGCCGACGCGCCCGTGCCGATCACCGCGACCCGCTTCCCGGACAGCTCCGAGTCGTGGTTCCACTGCGCGGAGTGGAACACCTCCCCGGCGAAGGAGTCGATGCCGTCGATGTCGGGCAGCTTCGGGTCGGACAGCGCTCCCGCGGCGGACACCAGCACCTTCGCCGTACACGCTCCCACCGACGTGCGCACCCGCCACCGCTGGGCGCCGTCGTCCCAGGAAGCCTCCTGCAGCTCGACCCCGAACCGGAACCGGTCCAGCACCCCCGAGCGCTCGGCGACTCGCTGGATGTAGGCCTGAATCTCCGGCTGCGGCGAGAACGACCGGGACCACTCCGGGTTCGGCGCGAAGGAGAACGAGTACAGCTGGGACGGCACGTCGCAGGCCGCTCCCGGGTAGGTGTTGTTGCGCCAGGTGCCGCCCACGTCGGGGCCGCGCTCGATGACAAGGAAGTCGCGCTCGCCGCGCTCCTCGAGCTTGATCGCGGTGCCGAGGCCGCCGAAGCCGGCGCCGATCACCAGCACCTCGACGTGGCCGGGCAGAGGGGGAGGGGCGTCCATGGACGCCACCGTACCGGCGGTATTGAATTGTCGTCAATAGCCGTACTGAACCCGATTCAGTTACAGTGAGCGGCATGGCCAGCACCCGCACCCGGATGAGCCCCGACCTGCGCAAGGAGCAGCTGCTCGACCTCGGCCTCCAGCTGCTGTCCACCCGGTCGCTCGAGGAGCTGTCCATCGACCTGCTCGCGGAGAAGGCGGGCATCTCGCGCGGCCTGCTCTACCACTACTTCGGCAACAAGCAGGACTTCCATCTCGCGGTGGTCCGCCGGGCCGCCGACCAGGTGATCCGGGTGACCGAGCCGGGCCCGGTCGGTACGGCGCTGGAGCGGCTCGCCGGATCGCTGGAGGCGTACGTCGACTACGTGCTCGCCAATTACGAGGGGTACTCCTCCCTGGTGCGTGGCGCCGCGAGCGGGAACCCCGCGCTGCGGGAGATCTACGAGGAGACCCGGGCCGCGCTGACCGACCGGATCTTCGCCACCGCCGGACGCGATGGGTTGGACGAGCTCGGCGTCACCGACACCCCGGCGGTGCGGCTGATGGCGCGTGGCTGGTCGGCGCTGACCGAGGAGGTCGTCCTCGAGTGGGTGCGCGGTGGCTGCGAGGTGCCGAAGGACGAGCTGCTGAGCCTGCTCACGGTCGCCCTGCCCGCCGTACTCCGCGGCTCACACTGACCCGGACAGGCGGTGTTGCCCCGGCCGGACGGCGGCTAGCCTGCCGGGGTGGGCCCACGCGCGCACGGGCGGGAGCGCAACCTGGACCGCCTGCTCACGTTCGTGGACGCGGTCGTCGCGATCGCGATCACGCTGCTGGTGCTGCCCCTGGTGGAGCTGACCGCGGAGGTTGGGCGCGCGACCTCGGTCGCCCAGCTGCTGGAGGAGAACGGGGCGGCGTTCTGGGCATTTCTGCTCAGCTTCGCGGTGATCGCCCGGCTGTGGTTCGTCCAGCACCGCGCCCTGGAGCACGTGCTCGCCGGCAGCCACCGCCTCGAGCTGTTGCTGGTGGTGTGGACGCTGACCATCGTGTTCCTGCCCTTCCCCACGGCGCTGGTCGCACGTGCCGGGGACCAGGCGGCCAGCAAGATTCTCTACGTCGGCACCATCGCGGTCAGCACGCTCGTGCTGGGCCTGCTCGACCACGTCGTCGCCGGCGGTCAGGTGGTCACCGATGCCGACGGTACGACGGACATGGCGGTCCCGCTGGTCAACGTGGCGCTGCTGCTCGTCGCTCTGGCGATCATGCTGGCGTTGCCCGTCGTGAGCTACTTCCCGATGTTGCTGCTGGCGCTCGATGACCAGGTGCTGCGCGTCCTCCGCCGCCTCCGTCGTACGCATGCCGCCGCCGAGGTCGGGGAACCTCCCGGCACCCGACCCTGAGGAGGACGCATGCGGATCGGCTACTTCCTGTCCTGCGAGGAGTACACCCCCCAGCAGCTCGTCGAGCAGGCCCGCCTCGCCGAGGAGGCCGGCTTCGAGGCGCTGTGGATCAGCGACCACTTCCACCCGTGGAACGACAACCAGGGGCAGAGCCCGATGGTCTGGCCGGTGATCGGAGCAATCTCCGCGGTCTGCGACCTCCCGGTCACCACCGCTGTCACCTGCCCGACCACCCGGATCCATCCCGCGATCATCGCCCAGGCCGCGGCCACCTCCTCGGTGATGCTGGACGGGAAGTTCATCCTCGGGGTCGGGTCGGGGGAGGCGCTCAACGAGCACGTCCTCGGCGACCCGTGGCCGACCGCCGATGTACGACTGGAGTGGCTCGAGGAGGCCGTCGAGGTGATGCGGATGCTCTGGTCGGGCCAGACGGTCAGCCACCACGGGAAGTACTACACGGTCGACTCCGCCCGGCTCTACACGATCCCGGACCAGCCGCCGCCGGTGTACGTCTCGGGCTTCGGCCCGAAGGCGACGGAGCTGGCTGCGCAGATCGGCGACGGGTACATCACCACCACGCCCGACGAGGAGCTGCTCGGGCTGTTCCGCCAGAAGTCCGGCGGGAAGCCGGCGCAGGCCGGGGTGAAGGTGGCCTGGGCGTCGAGCGAGGACGAGGGCGTCGAGATCGCTCACGGCCTCTGGGCGAACTCCGGGCTCCCCGGTGAGCTCTCCCAGGTGCTGCCCAGCCCCAAGCACTTCGAGCAGGCCTCCCAGCTGGTCACCCCGGACAGCACCCGCGAGTCGGTGGCCTGCGGCAGTGACGTCGACACCCACCTGGCGTCGTTGCAGCCGTACGTCGATGTGGGGTTCGACGAGGTGTACGTCGCGAACATGGGACCGAACTACCGCGACATGATCCACGCCTACGGCAAGGACGTGCTGCCCGAGCTGCGCAAGCGGGCCGGCTCCTGAGCCGGGAGGCTCCGGGTCGGGGCAACAACGGTTCGTGTGACCCGTCATTGCGACCGGTTTGGGCCTGGAGCAGCCGTAACAGGTCATGCGACACGGTAGTGCGGCTGTCTCGGCCCAGGCACGACCATAACGGGACACGCCTCGGGGGCATGCCGTGCTGGATTGCACGGCACGCCCCCAAGGAGCCTGCTCAGCCTCAGCGAACCCGGACGACCTCGGACGCCCGGTCCCGGAGGCCGAGGGTGTTGCGGACCACCACGACGACCCGGTAGCGACCGGCCTGGTCGAACCGGCACCGGTAGGTCATCGACTCCCGCCAGTGCGAGCGCTGGCCGTTGCCGCAGACGAACCGGACGTCCTTGATGGCCGACCAGCGGCTCCCCGTGGAGCTGCCCGCGAAGGCGACGGCCCGGTCGCCAACCGAGACGGTGTTCGCCGAGAGCGACAGCCGAGCCACCGGCAGGACTCCGCGGCGCACCCGGACCCGGGCCACGGCCCGGTCGGTCATGCCGTTGGAGTCGGTGACCTTGACCCACACCCGGTGGATGCCGCGGTGCCGGAAGCTGCACACCGCGCGGGCGCCGGCCTTCGGGCCGATCCGGTGACCTGCGCACCGGAAGGTGTAGGAGACGA
>DASTWW010000045.1:0-6624 GCA_035765755.1 Nocardioidaceae bacterium | reverse complement strand
CGCTCGCGCGCCTCGCGACGGCTGAGCTTCAGCACCTTCATCGGCGCCAGCATCACGTTGTCGATGACCTTCAGGTGCGGGAACACGTTGAAGGACTGGAACACCATGCCGACGTCGCGACGCACCAGGTTCAGGTTGGTGCGCGAGGCGGCCAGGTCGTGCCCGTTGACGACCACGTGCCCGGCGTCGAACTTCTCCAGCAGGTTCAGGCAGCGCAGGAAGGTGCTCTTGCCGGAGCCGGAGGGTCCGATCACGCAGACCACCTCGTTGGGGGCGACCTGCGCGTCGATCTGCTTGAGCACCTGGTTGCTGCCGAAGCTCTTGTCCAGACCGTTCACCTCGATGATCGGGGACCCGTTGAGCGGCCTGGTGGTCATGCCAGCCTCCGTTCGTACCAACGCCCCAGCAGGGAGATCGGGTAGGACACGATGAAGTAGAGCACCGCGACGACCAGGAAGGTCTGCAGCGGCTCCTGGTTGATATTGCTGATGATGTGGCCGGCCTGAGTCAGCTCGACGAAGCCGATCACCGAGACCAGCGCCGACGCCTTGACCAGCGAGATCAGGAAGCCGATCGCCGGCGGCACGGCGATCTTCATGGCCTGCGGGAGGATGACGTAGCGGAACTTGTTGAAGTAGCCCATCCCGAGCGCCTCCGCGGCCTCCTCCTGCCCCTTCGGGATCGCCTCGATGCTGCCGCGGAAGATCTCGGCCATGTAGGCGCCGGCGTAGATGGACAGCCCGACGATGGCGGTGAAGCCGCGGTTGAAGGTGGCAGCGGGAAACAGCAGCGGCAGCGCGAAGTAGATGAACAGCAAGATGATCAGCACCGGCTGGCCGCGCAGGAAGTTGATGTAGACCGCGGCGACCCAGCGCAGCGGCGGGACCGGGCAGATCCGGGCCATCCCGAACACCAGCCCGAGGATGGTGCCGACCACCCCGGACACGGCGACGAGCATCAGCGTCAGCTCCGTGCCCCGCAGCAGCGGGGCCAGGAACTGGGCGAATCCTCCGTCGTTCAAGGTCGTCTCCTACCAGCGGAACAGGGTCTTCTCGGCGAGCCGGGAGCTCATCGCCATCGCCACCGAGACCAGGTAGTACAGGACGGCGCCATAGGTGAAGGTCTCCAGGGTGCGGTTCGTCAGCGAGTTGATGTTGCTCAGCTCGTTGGTCAGCTCGGGAAGCGCGATCACCGATCCCACGGAGGAGAACAGGAACAGCACGATCAGCTGGTTGGTCAGCGAGGGCAGCACGTTGCGCACGGCGGGCTTGAGCACGACGTACCGGAAGTTCTGCACCGGAGTCATCCCCAGCGCGCTGGCCGCCTCGCGCAGGCCCGCCGGGACCGACTCGAAGCCGGCCCGGAAGATCTCGGCGGTGTAGGCGGCGTTGTTCAGGGTCAGGCCGACCACCGCCGACCAGAACGGGTTGAAGTTGATCCCGACCTGGCCCAGCCCGAAGTAGATCAGGTAGAGCTGGACCAGGAGCGGGGTGTTGCGGAAGATCTCGATGTACACCCCGGCGGATGCGCTCAGCGCGCGCACCCCGCTGGAGCGGGCCAGCGAGATGAGTACTCCGGCGACAGAGCCCGCCGCGAACCCGATCAGCGTCACGTACACGCTGATCCACAGCGCGTGCAGCAGCACCGGCAGGTAGGGCAGGATGTCGCCGAAGTAGAAGGTCACCGCGCGAGCCTCAGCCGATCACCGAGGGAAGCGGACGGTGGAACCACTTCTCGTAGAGCTTGTTGTCCTCACCGGACGTGATCAGGTTGCGGATGTAGTTGTTCAGGTAGTTGATCCACACCTGGTCGCCGGGCAGCACGCCCATGGACACGATCGACGGGCTGATCGGCGGCACGTCCAGCACCGCCAGCTGCTGCGGGTCCTGCTTGGCCAGGTCGTTGACGGTCTCGTAGGACTCGACCGCGGCGTCCACCTTGCCGGCCTTCAGGGCGGCCAGCGCGTCGGCGATGGTGTCGAAGCGGACCACCTCGGTCTTCGGGTACTCCGTGGTCATGATCGTGTCGTTGGTGCTGCCACGGGCCACCGAGACCTTCTTGCCGGCCAGGTCGTCCAGGCTCGAGATCGGGTTGCTCTTGTCGTAGATCACGCCCGCGCCGTGTGCGACGTACGGGATCGTGAAGCCCACCGAGAGCGCGCGCTCGTTGGTGGCCGTCCAGGAGGAGATGTTCACGTCCACCCGGTTCGACTGCAGGAGCGGCAGCCGGCTGTCGCCGTTGGTGGGCACCAGCTGCAGCTTGACGCCCATCTGCTTGGCGAGGTCCTTGGCGATGTCGATCTCGTAGCCGGCGAACTCGCCGTTCGGCTTCTGCACCGCGCTCGGCGGGAAGTCGGGGAGCACGGCCACCCGCAGGGTGCCGGACTTCTCCACCTTGGTGAGCTGGCTGGTGGCCGGGGTGGTGCTGCCGGCCGACTGGTCGGCGCTGCCGCCCGCGTCGGTCCCGCCGGTCCCGGCGCTCGAGGTGCAGCCGGCGGCCGCGAGCCCGACTGCGAGCAGGGGTATCAACAACAGCTTCGAGGTGAATCTCTTCATTCCGCGCTTCCTCTTCGGCCGGATCGAACCACTCTCGCATAATGGGAGCGGCTTCTGGGTTATGGGAGAGTGTGGCGGCCCCAGCCCTTCGCGTCAAGCCTCGAATGCCGCGAAGCGGGTGAACCGCCGCGGGCTCACTCCGTGTTGGCGTGCGCCCGGAACGCGCCGGCGTTGTCGACCCCGCGGCGCTGGGCCAGCTCCAGGCAGACCACGTCGAGCACGACGTGCGTGGTCTGGTCGAAGAGGCTGGACAGCGGCTGGATGGTCGGCGCCTCGTCGGCGCGTCGGTACTTGGTCGCCGCGGGCAGCACGAGCAGCTGGTCGGCGGCCGCGGCGAGCGGGGACTCGGGGTCGGTGGTCACGGCGAGCACGGTCGCGCCCAGCTCGTGCGCCTTCTGCGCGGTGCGGACGGTGCCGGCGGTGGTGCCGGAGCCGGAGACCGCGACGACGGTGTCGGCACCCGTGACGGCGGGGGTGGTGGTCTCCCCCGCGACGTGCACGGACAGCCCGAGGTGCATCAGCCGCATCGCGAACGCCTTGGCCATGAAGCCCGACCGGCCCTCGCCCGTGACGACCACGTGCCCCGCGTCGTACAGCTTCTCGGCGACGGCACTCACCTGCGCGCGCTCCACCTTGGCGAGCACGCCGCGGATCTCCTCGAGGACGGTGTCGATCAGGTCGGTCAGGTCGGTCATCGGACGTCTCCTTCGTCGGCTGCGTGGCGCAGGGCCTTTGCTGCGCTGATCGGGTCGTCGGCCTTGGTCACTGCGGAGCCGACGACCACGCGCAGGCCCGGGACGTCGCGCAGGCCGGGCAGGTCCTCGGCGGTCAGCCCGCCGGCGATGGCGAGCCGGCGGCCCTGGGCCCACGGGCCGAGCAGGTCGGTGGGCCGCGCGCCGGTGGCCTGCAGGTCCTTGCCGACGTGCGGAGCGAGTACGACGGTCATGGGCAGCCGGGCCGCGAGGGCGGTGATCTGCTCGCCGGTGAGGGCGAGCAGGTCCACGACGAGCTCGCGCTCGCGCTCCTCGGACACCTGGACCGCGGCATCCAGGGTGACCTGGGGGGCCAGGCCCATCACCGTGGCAGAGCGGGCGCCCGCGTCGTACGCCATGGTCAGCTCGAACCGCACGTCGTCGACGGTCTTCAGGTCGGCGAGCACCGGGGTGGCGCCGGCCGCCTCGACAACCTGGGTCAGGCCCGCCACGCCGAAGCCCTTGATCATCGAGGTGCCCATCTCGATCCAGTCGGCGTAGGGTGCCACGGCCTCGGTGAGCTCGACCGCGCGGTCGAGCGGGATGCGGTCCAGGGCGATCTGCAGCTGCACGCGGGTCCTTCCGTCGGTGGCCCGCCCAGTCAACACTCTCCTCCCGGATGTTGGCAATTGCTCTTGCATAGTGGAAGATGGCGCCGTGCCGCCCGAATCCGCCCGCCCCACCGACATGGTCGGGAAGGCGCTCGCCCTGCTCACCCAGCTCGGCGAGTACCCGCAGGGCGTGGTGGCCTCCGAGCTCGCGCGCCAGTGCGGCTTCCCGCTCAGCACCGCGCACCGGCTGCTCGGCGGCCTCGTGCGCGACGGGTTCGCGGCCTTCGACAAGTCCACCAAGCGCTACACCCTCGGGCTCCGGGTCTTCCAGCTCGCGCAGAGCGTCTCGCACGCGCACGGGTTCACCGGTCTGGCCCGGCCGATCCTCGAGCAGGTGTCGGCGTCCACCCGGGAGGCCACCCTGCTCGCCGTGCTCGACGGCGACCAGCAGCTGTACGTGCACTCCATCGGCGGACCGCAGCAGGTCAGCGTGGTCGGCGAGCCCGGCCGGCACGGGCCGCTGCACTGCACCTCGCAGGGCAAGGTGCTGATCGCGTTCGCCCCGCCGGAGGTCCGCGAGCACCTGCTCGCCACCCTCGAGCTGAGCCCGCGCGGGCCGAACACAATCACCAACCGGGCCCGGTTCCGGGAGGAGATCGACCGGGTGACCAAGCAGGGGTACGCCGTCGCCGACGAGGAGCACGAGGCCGGGATCCGAGCGATCAGCGTCCCGGTCTACGACGCGCAGCAGGTCGCCGTCGCGGCGCTCTCGACCGCCGCCCCGGCGTACCGGATGACCGTCGCCCAGCTCGTGGAGCACCTGCCCACCCTGACCAATGCGGCCCGCTCCCTCGCGGCCGTGATGCCCCACCGCTGACCCCTGCTGTCGAGTGGTCACTCCCCTCGGCTCGAGTGGTCAACCGCGTCGGCGAACTAGGGTTTGCCCATGGCGCTGCGCATCGTCGCCACCCGGCCCTATCCGGATCTGCTCACGCTCCCCTGGCACCTCCCGCTCGAGGACTGGGGTCCCGAGCTGCTCGTCGCGTTGCCCCAAGGCATCTCGCGGCACGTCGTTCGCCTGGTCCGAGCGGAACAGGACGTCTATGCGGTCAAGGAGACCCGACCGCGGATGGCGTTCCGCGAGTACCGCACCCTTCGCGATCTGCAGCGCCTCGGCCTTCCGGTGGTCGAACCGGTGGGCGTGGTCGAGGGGCGTACGACGGAGGGAGGCGATGAGCTCGAGCCGGCCCTGATCACGCGGCACCTCAGGTTCTCGTTGCCGTACCGGTCGGTGTTCGCACATGGGCTCCGCGCCGAGAGCCTGCCACGGGTGATCGACGCGCTGGCGGTGCTGCTGGTCCGGCTGCACCTGACCGGTTTCTTCTGGGGCGACGTCTCGCTGTCGAACGTGCTGTTCCGGCGCAGCGCAGGCGAGTTCGCGGCGTACCTCGTCGACGCCGAGACCGGCGAGCTGCACCCGCAGCTGAGCGAGGGCCAACGCGAGCAGGACCTCGAGCTCGCCGAGACCAACCTGTACGGCGAGCTGCTCGACCTGCGGGCGGGTCGGCTGCTCGACGAGCGGGTGGACCCGCTGGCAACGGTGCACCTCGCGCGCACCCGGTATGACGCGCTGTGGGACGAGCTCACGGGTTCCGAGGAGTTCGGTGCCGACCAGATGTGGCGGATCGAGCAGCGCGTCGAGCGCCTCAACGACCTCGGCTTCGACGTCGACGAGCTCGACATCGTCAGCGACTGGCAGGGCGCCACCGTGCGGCTGCAGCCGAAGGTGGTCGAGGCCGGGCACCACTCACGCGAGCTGCAGTCGCTGACCGGGCTCGACGTCGAGGACAACCAGGCCCGCCGGCTGCTGAACGACCTTGCGTCGTTCGCGACCAGCCACGGGGTTGATGCCGAGGACCGCGCCGTGGTGGCACAGCGGTGGTTGACCGAGGTCTACGAGCCGGTCACCGGGCTCGTCCCGGAGCACCTTCGCGGGCGGCTCGAGCCGGCCGAGGTGTTCCACGAGATGCTCGAGCACCGGTGGTTCCTCTCCGAACGCGCCGGGCGCGAGGTCGACATCTTCGACGCGACGCAGGCGTACGTCGAGGAGGTGCTCGCCCAGCACCCGGAAGAGGCAATCGCCTCCACCGACCCGGCGACCCGTTGACCCGGAGGGTCAGGAGGCGGAGCGACGGGTGGCGACGACGTACAGCGCGACGGATGCGGCAACGCCGGCGTTGAGCGACTCCAGCGAGCCGACCATCGGGATGGACACCAGCGCGTCGCAGGTCTCGGCGACCAGCCGCGACAACCCCTTGCCCTCCGAGCCCACCACGATCACGAGCGGCCCGTCGGCCAGGTCCAGCGCCGGAAGCGACACGTCACCATCGGCGTCGAGGCCGACCACCATGCAACCGGCCTGCTGGTAGTCCTTGAGCTGCCGGACCAGGTTGGTCGCCCGGGCCACCGGCATTCTTGCCGCGGCACCAGCAGACGTCTTCCACGCCGACGCCGTCATCCCGGCGGATCGACGCTCGGGGATCAGCACTCCGTGCGCCCCGAAGCCGGCCGCCGAACGCACGACGGCACCGAGGTTGCGCGGGTCGGTCACGGAGTCCAGGGCGACCACCAGCGGGGCCTCGCCCCGCTCCGCGGCTGCCGCCAGCAGGTCCGTCGGGTGCGCGTACTCGTACGCCGGGATACGAGCGGCCAGTCCCTGATGGACTGCCCCGTCGGTACGCCGGTCGAGCTCTGCCCGGGTGACCT
>DASTWW010000044.1:0-4790 GCA_035765755.1 Nocardioidaceae bacterium | reverse complement strand
TACGGCGACAACCTGCACGTGATCCGCGCCAAGGCCCACCAGATCCAGCACCTGCTGGCCTCGGTCCCGGGGCTTGCCGACCTGCACACCGACCTGCAGGTGGACGAGCCGCAGATCGAGGTGACCGTGAAGCTGCGGAAGGCCGCGCAGTACGGGTTGAAGCCCGGGGACGTGCGGCGGGCGGCCTCGACGATGATCGCCGGTGAGGAGGTCGGTGACATCTTCCGGTCCGGGAAGGCCTACGACACCATGGTGTGGAGCACCCCGGCCAGCCGCAACAACGTCACCGACATGCGCGACATGCTGCTCGACACCCCGAACGGCGGCAAGGTGCCGCTCTGGAAGGTGGCCGACGCGCGGGTGATGCCGATCCCGAACGTGATCGAGCGGCAGGGCGGCTCGCGGCGCATCGACGTGGGCGCGCAGGTCGAAGGTCGCGACCTGGGCTCGGTGGTCGCCGACATCCAGCAGCGGCTGGCCCACGTGTCCTATCCTCGCGGCTACCACGCGGAGCTGCTGGGCGAGTACGCCGAGCGGCAGTCGGCGCAGCGGACCCTGTTCGCCTCGGCGTTCATCGCGCTCGCCGCGATCCTGCTGCTCCTGCAGCTGTCCTTCGGGAGCTGGCGGCTGGCGGTGTTCAGCCTGCTCACCCTGGTGATGGCGCTCGTCGGCGGGGCGTTGGCCGTCTGGATAGGCGGCGGCGTGGTGTCGCTCGGCGCGTTGGTCGGCTTCTTCACGGTGTTCGGCATCGCGGCCCGCAACGGGATCCTGCTCATCAACCACTGCCAGCACCTGGAGAAGTACGAAGGGGAGACCTTCGGTCTCGAGCTCGTGCTCCGGGGTGCTCGGGAGCGGCTGTCGCCGATCCTGATGACCTCGCTGGCGACCGGCCTGGCGCTGGTGCCGCTGGTCGTGCTCGGCGACCGGCCCGGCCAGGAGATCGAGTACCCGCTGGCCGTGGTGATCCTCGGCGGGCTGGTGACCTCGACGCTGCTGAACCTGCTGGTGGTGCCGTCGCTCTACCTGAAGCTGGGCAAGGCGCTCCGCTCCCGCCGTGACCAGGGGTCAGGCGACGAGCCCGCCCCGGCCTAGGCTCGGGACTCCTCCAAGACCGCGCGGACCTGGGCGACCAGCCACTCCACGTCCTCGCGCTCGACAACCAGCGGCGGGGCCAGCCGGACGGTGGAGCCATGGGTGTCCTTGGCCAGCACGCCCTTGGCCAGCAGTCGCTCGCACATCTGCCGGCCGGTCATCAACGTGGGCTCGATGTCGATGCCGGCCCACAGCCCGCGGCCGCGGACGGCCAGCAGCCCCTGGCCGACCAGCTCGTGCAGCCCGCGGTGCAGGAGCTCGCCGAGCACCCGGGCTCGCTCCTGGTACTCGCCGGTCTCCAGCAGCCCGACGACCGCGCGCCCGACCGCGGCGGCCAGCGGGTTGCCGCCGAACGTGGACCCGTGGCTGCCCGGGGTGAGCACCCCCATCACGTCCCAGCGGGAGACCACCGCCGAGACCGGGACGATCCCGCCGCCGAGCGCCTTGCCGAGCACGTACATGTCCGGAACCACGCCCTCGGCCTCGCAGGCGAAGGTCTCGCCGGTGCGGCCGAGCCCGGACTGGATCTCGTCGGCGATGAGCAGGATGCCGGCCTCGGAGCAGATCTGGCGCAGCTCGCGCAGGTAGCCGGGCGGGGGAAGCACCACCCCGGCCTCGCCCTGGATCGGCTCCACCAGCATCGCCACCGTGTTCGGCGTGATCGCAGCGCGGGCCTCCTCGGCGTCGCCGTACGGCACGGCGAGGAAGCCGGGGGTGTACGGCCCGAAGCCCTCCCGGGCCTCCGGGTCGGTCGAGAAGCTGATGATGGTCGTGGTCCGGCCGTGGAAGTTGCCCGCGGCGACGATGATCTCCGCCTGTCCGTCCGGCACGCCCTTGACCTGGTGGCCCCAGCGGCGCGCCACCTTCAGCGCGGTCTCCACCGCCTCCGCCCCGGTGTTCATGGGCAGCACCGTCTCCAGGCCGGCCAGCCTCGCGAGGTCGCGGCAGAACGGCCCGAGCTGATCGTTGTGGAACGCGCGGCTGGTCAGCGTCAGCCGCTCCAGCTGCTCGTGCGCGGTCTGCACGAGGTCGGGGTGGCCGTGTCCGAAGTTGAGCGCGCTGTAGCCGGCGAGGCAGTCCAGGTAGCGCCGGCCCTCCACGTCGGTGACCCAGGCGCCGTGGCCCTCGGTGAGCACCACCGGAAGCGGATGGTAGTTGTGTGCGGACACCGACTCCACCAGCTCGACGTGGTCGGCGTTCGTCGCAGCGTTGCGCTCCTGCGGGATGCGAATGGTGTCCATCGCTGACCTCCGATCGAAACTGTGGTGCGTGAGTACGACCGGATGCCCGACGCATCCGTGCGACGCCCCCACGCACACCTTATTCCGGGCCCCTTGGCAAAACCCAGCATTGTGACGCGCGAGGCATCCGCGCCCGCCGGCCCGGCTCGCCTACCCTCGTCAGCGTGGCCGCCGACCTCGAGCTCCCCGAGGAGATGAGCCGCGCGCTCGCGGCCTACGAGCGGCACCTCACCGCCGAGCGTGACCTCGCCCCGCACACCGTGCGGGCCTACCTCACCGACGTGCGCGCGATGCTCGAGCACGCCGCGCGGCTCGGTCACCACGACGTGGGCACCATCGACGTACGCACGCTGCGCAGCTGGCTGGCCAAGCAGCAGACGCTCGGGCGGGCCCGGACCACGATGGCCCGGCGGGCGACCGCGGTGCGGGTGTTCACCGGGTGGGCGCAGCGCACCGGCAGGAGTACGACGGACGCGGGATCCCTGCTCGGCACGCCCAAGGCGCACCGGACCCTGCCGCCGGCCCTCCGTCTGGACGAGGTGCGCGGGCTGCTCGACGCGGCGGCCACCCGCGCCGACGACGGCAGCGCGGTCGGGGTCCGGGACGTGGCGATCCTGGAGCTGCTCTACGCCACCGGGATCCGGGTCGGTGAGCTGTGTGGCCTTGATGTTGATGACGTGGACCACGAGCGCAGCCTGGTGCGGGTGTTCGGTAAGGGCCGCAAGGAGCGCAGCGTGCCGTTCGGCCGGCCCGCCGCCCGTGCCCTCGACACCTGGCTGGCGCGGGGGCGGCCCGAGCTGATGGCGCCGGGCGCCGGCGCGGCGCTGTTCCTCGGCGCCCGGGGGCGGCGGGTCGACCAGCGGGCGGTGCGGACCCTCGTTCATGCCCGGCTGGCCGACGTGCCGGGCGCGCCGGACCTCGGGCCCCATGGCCTGCGGCACACCGCGGCCACCCATCTGCTCGAGGGCGGCGCGGACCTCCGCGCGGTCCAGGAGCTGCTCGGGCACGCCTCCCTCGCGACGACGCAGATCTACACCCACGTCACGACCGACCGACTCCGGGCGGCCTACCGGCAGGCGCATCCGCGCGCCTGAGCGGTCGGGCTGGTGCCTTCCGACGCCGGGAACGCCGGACTTTCCACCACCTTCCGGGGTCGACGCCAACGGGTCAGCTGCTCGGCGCACCCAGCGGCAGCAGCCGCACCGGGGCGGCGCCGACCAGGCCGAGCGGGTCCAGGTAGCTGTCACCTTCCAGGAGACCCCAGTGCAGGCACGCTCGCGGGAGGCAGTGGGATCCGAACAGCGCCAGCGTGCCGAGCACCTCACCAGCCTCGACCTGCTGCCCGACCCCGACCGAGGCAGTGACCGGCTGGTAGGTGCTGCGGGTGGCGCCGTGCTGGACCACCACGACGCCGACCCCGGCGATGCTGCCCGCGAACGTCACGGTCCCGGCTTGGGCTGCGTGGACCGGCTGTCCCGGGCGGCCCAGGAGGTCCACGCCCCGGTGCCCGGAGCCCCAGGGCTCGGCCGGTGGGGAGAAGCCCGAGACCACCTCCGGGCGCGGCGACAGCGGCCAGACAGCCGCGTCCGCGGCGGGGGCGGACACCGGCGGCAGGACGGGCTGGTCCGGCGTCGGCTGTCCGGCTGGCTGGGCGCTCGGCACGGCGGGTCCGGCTAGCTGGGGCACCCAGAAAGTCGGTGCGGCCAGCGCGAGGAGCACCGACACGCTCGACAGACCGGACAGAAGGGACACGGCGACGGAGAGCAGCACGGTCATGCCGCGAGCCTGGACCGCCCCGTCCGACCTCCCAACGTTGGCTCGGCGGACTGTGGACGCCGCGCGGGCAGAGCCAGGCTGGGGACGATGGACGGCGCGGGGCGGGGCAATGGCTGGCACCGGGGTCGACCCACGATTCGCGGATCACCGCGACGGTCCCGTAGAATCGCGGGTGCAACCCGTGCACGCGGGTTGACTTCGCACGCTCGCTCTCCGCAACGAGCGGGACCGGCCCCCGGGCCGCCCCTCTCACCGTGGGCGTCGTCCTTTCAGTCCCTCCGGAAACGGCGGGTTCGGACGCGCGCGGGCGTCAGGGCAGGGGAGCACCCGCTCTCCTGCGACAACTGAGGCGACCCGCGCCGCGGGACGCGCCGCAGCCGTCGTCCGCGGCGGTACGGCGTGCCCGTGCCCGGGTCATGACGAAAGAGGTTCGACAGCCATGGCGGTCGTCACCATGCGCCAGCTCCTCGAGAGCGGCGTCCACTTCGGGCACCAGACCCGGCGCTGGAACCCGAAGATGAAGCGCTTCATCATGACGGAGCGCAACGGCATCTACATCATCGACCTGCAGCAGTCGCTGGCCTACATCGACCGCAGCTTCGCCTTCATCAAGGACACGGTCGCCAAGGGCGGCACGATCATGTTCGTGGGCACCAAGAAGCAGGCCCAGGAGGCGATCGC
>DASTWW010000043.1:0-55358 GCA_035765755.1 Nocardioidaceae bacterium | reverse complement strand
GCCGGCCCCGGACACCACTTGCGGCGGCAGCCCGCGGACCGGTCGGCCGCGGCCGTCCAGCAGCCCGGTCTGGCGGGCCAGCTGCTCCCCGTCCTTGACCACCCGGACGACGTACCGGCTGCCCTTGCGCAGCCCGTTGCCGGAGACCATCACCACGTCGGAGTGGTGGCCGTAGACCTCGGCGATGTCCCGGCGCAGCCGGCGAGCCGCGGAGCCGGTGTCCAGCTCGGCCTCGACCACGATCCGGCCGCTGACGATGTGCAGCCCACCGGCGAACCGCAGCATCGAGGAGACCTCTGACTTCCGGCAACACGACTTCGTCACCGTGGTGCTGGCCAGCTCCGCCTTAACCTGAGCCGTCATCGCCATGCGACCGATCCTGCCACGTTCACGTCCCTTCTCACGAATGCGTGAGGACGCTCACCCTATGCCGCTCCCATCAGCCGCGCATAGGCATTGGCCAACTTGGCCGGATCGTGATGTGGGCTGCCGTCATCGGCCGCCAGGTCGGCGACCATCAGCTCCGCACCAAGGGCAGCGGCGACCTTCCCGAGACGGTCCGCGTCGCCCACCGACCGCTGGTCGGCAAGCACCACGTCCAGGGTGAGGTCGGGGGCGTGGGCTGCGAGCACCTCGAGGTGCGTCTCCGGGGTGAAGCCGTCGGTCTCCCCTGCTTGGGGCTCGAGGTTCACGGTCACCGCCTTGCGCGCCGGGGACTCCACCAGCGCCTTGCGCAACGCCGGGACGAGCAGGTGCGGGATCACGCTGGTGTACCAGGAGCCAGGGCCGAGCACCAGCCAGTCTGCCGACCCCACCGCGGTGAGCGCCTGGGGGCAGGCCGGCGGGTCGGCGGGCTCGAGCCGCACCGAGACCACCCGGCCGTGCGTGGAGGCGACCTGCACCTGTCCGCGGACGCTGGTCAGCAAAGTCGGATCGCCGGGCACCAGGCCGCTCACCTCGGCCGCGATGTCGATCGGGGTCACCGACATCGGCAGCACCCGGCCGTGCGCGCCGAGCAGCCGGCCCACCCAGTCCAGACCGTCGACGTGGTCGCCGAGCAGCTCCCACAGGGCGACGATGAGCAGGTTGCCGACCGCGTGCTGGTTCATCGCCCCGGGGCTGACGAACCGGTGCTGCAGCACCCTCGCCCAGGTGCCGCCCCAGTCGTCGTCACCGCACAACGCCGCCAGCGCCTGGCGCAGGTCCCCGGGCGGAAGCGCGCCGAACTCCCGGCGAAGCCGGCCGGAGGAGCCGCCGTTGTCGGCGACCGTGACGACCGCTGTCAGGTCGGTGACCACGCGGCGAAGGGCGGACAGCGACGCGGCCAGGCCATGGCCTCCGCCGAACGCCACCACCCGCCGGTCCAGCACGGTCATTCCCGGCCCAGGTCGCGGTGCATCGGGCGCGCGTCGAGGCCGCGGGCCCGGAGCAGGGCCGCGATCTCCTCCGTCATCGCCACGCTGCGGTGCTTGCCCCCCGTGCAGCCGATCGCCACGGTCATGAAGCGCTTGCCCTCCCGCAGGTAGCCCTCCGCGACGGTCTCGATGAGACCGACGTACTGCTCGACGAACTCCTTGGCCTCCGGCCGGTTCTTCACGTAGTCGGCCACCGCCCGGTCCCGCCCGGACAGGTGGCGCAGCTCCGGCACCCAGTGCGGGTTGGGCAGGAACCGCATGTCGGCCACCAGGTCGGCATCGACCGGGATGCCGTACTTGAACCCGAAGCTGACGACGGTGGCCGCGAGCGACATGGTCTCCTTGGTCCCGAACTCCTCGGCGACCCGGTCGGTGAGCTGGTGCACGTTCAGGCTGGAGGTGTCGATGATCAGGTCGGCGTCGCCGCGCAGGGCCGCCAGCACCGCCCGCTCGCGGTGCAGCCCGTCGAGCAGGCGCCCTCCGGCCTGCAGCGGGTGCGGCCGGCGCGCGGCCTCCTGGCGGCGCACCAGCACGTCGTCGTTCGCCTCCAGGTACAACAGGGTGGTCTGCCTGCCGGTGCTGCCCTGCGCCAGCACCTCCTGCAGCGAGGCGAAGAACGACCCGGAGCGCACGTCGACGACCACCGCGATCGGCTGTAGCGGCCCCTGGGACTCGTCCACCAGCCGGACCACGTCCGGGACCAGTTGGGGCGGCAGGTTGTCCACGACGAAGAAGCCCAGGTCCTCCAGCTCCTTCGCGGCTGTGCTGCGGCCGGCGCCGGTCATGCCGGTCACCACCACGAGCTGCCCCCGGTTGTCGCCCATCAACGCTCCTCTACTTCGGTATCGAGCTCCGCCGATGCCCTCGGATCGAGCTCCGCCGATATCTCGCCGGTCGCGGTGTTCACCGTCACGCCCGGCTGCGTGTCGGCAAGGGCGGCGGCGATCGCCGCGGCGGTCCTAGGTCCGATGCCCGGCACCTCGGCGATCTCCTCCACTGTGGCAGCCCGCAGCCGCTTGAGGGACCCGAACCGGCGCAGCAGCGTCTTGCGACGCACCTCTCCGAGACCGGGCACGTCGTCGAGGAGGCTTTCCACCATGCTCTTGGAGCGCCGCGACCGGTGGTGCGTGATCGCGAACCGGTGCGCCTCGTCGCGGACTCGCTGCAGGAGGTAGAGCGCCTCGCTCGTCCGCGGCAAGATCACCGGGTCCTCCCGACCGGGCAGCCACACCTCCTCCAACCGCTTGGCCAGCCCGCACACCGGCACGTCGTCGATGCCGAGCTCGTCGAGGGCGCGCTGCGCCGCAGCCACCTGCGGCGGGCCGCCGTCCACCACGACCAGGCCGGGGGCGTAGGCGAACTTCTTGGGGCGGCCGGTCTCGGGATCCACGAGGGCGTCGACGGCTGCGTCGGGTGAGCCGATCTCGGGCGTCTCGGCGCGTTCGTCGAGGTAGCGCCGGAACCGCCGGGTGATCACCTCGTGCATCGAGGCGACGTCGTTCTGGCCCTCAACACCGCGCACCACGAACCGGCGGTACTCACCCTTGCGGGGAAGGCCGTCCTCGAAGACCACCATGGAGCCGACCACCTCCGTGCCCTGCAGGTTGGAGATGTCGTAGCACTCGACGCGCAGCGGCGCCTCCGGCAGCCCGAGGGCCAGCTGGATCTCCTCCAGGGCCCGATTGCGGGTGGTCAGGTCGCTGGCCCGCTTGGTCTTATGCAGCGCCAGCGCCTGCTTGGCGTTGCGGCCCACCGTCTCCTGGAGCGCCTTCTTGTCCCCGCGTTGTGGGACACGCACCCGGACCCGGGACCCGCGCAGGTCGGTCAGCCACTGCTCGAGCGCGTCGAGGTCGTCCGGGACGGCCGGGACCAGCACCTCGCGGGGGATGGCGTCGCCCGCCTCTCCGTCGTACAGCTGCTGCAGGAACCGCTCGACCAGCTCGCCGGTGCCGGCGTCGTCGACGATGTCGGCCACCCAGCCGCGCTGCCCGCGGATCCGGCCGCCGCGCACGTAGAAGATCTGCACCGCCACCTCGAGCGGGTCCTCGGCGAACGCGACCACGTCGGCGTCGGTGCCGTCGCCGAGCACCACCGCCTGCTTCTCCATGGCCCGGTTCAGCGCCCCGATGTCGTCGCGGAGCCGGGCCGCGCGCTCGAAGTCGAGGTCGGCCGACGCGGCGTACATCTCCTTCTCCAGCCGTTTGACGAACGCCGTCGTCTGCCCCGCCATGAAGTCGCAGAAGTCCTCGACGATCGCCCGGTGCTCCTCCTCGCTCACCCGGCCCACGCACGGGGCGGAGCACTTGCCGATGTAGCCGAGCAGACAGGGCCGGCCGATCTGCGCGGACCGCTTGAACACCCCGTTGGAGCAGGACCGCATCGGGAACACCCGCAGCAGCAGGTCGACGGTCTCGCGGATCGCCCAGGCGTGCGAGTAGGGCCCGAAGTAGCGGACCCCCTTCTTCTTCGCGCCGCGCCCGACCATCACCCGCGGGAACTGCTCGTTGACGGTGACCGCCAGCCAGGGGTAGGACTTGTCGTCGCGGTACTTGACGTTGAACCGCGGGTCGAACTCCTTGATCCAGGAGTACTCCAGCTGGAGGGCCTCCACCTCGGTGTTGACCACGGTCCACTCCACGGAAGCCGCGGTGGTGACCATGGTCGCGGTGCGGGGGTGCAGGTTGGCGATGTCCTGGAAGTACGACGTGAGCCGGGAGCGCAGGTTCTTCGCCTTCCCCACGTACACCACCCGCCGACGCGCGTCCCGGAACCGGTACACGCCCGGGGACGCCGGGATGGAGCCGGGCGCGGGGCGGTACGTCGACGGGTCGGCCACCGCTCAACCCTACGTGTCGGGCTCCCCCGGAAAGCGCCGGACCGATACCGTGGGGCCCACGGAAAGGGGGCACCGCCGATGAGCAACGGGTTCGGGGGGCGGGTCGTGCCGGTGATCCTGTCCGGGGGGACCGGGACCCGGCTCTGGCCGCTCTCGCGCGAGCTGTACCCCAAGCAGCTGCTGCCGCTGCTGTCGGAGGTCAGCCTCCTGCAGCAGACCGCCTGGCGGGTGCGCGGCGCCGGCTTCGCCCCTCCGTTGGTCGTCTGCAGCGCCGAGCACCGGTTCGTGATCGCCGAGCAGTTGCGCGACCTCGGCATCCAGCCACTCGCGATCGTGCTCGAGCCGACCCCCAGGGACACCGCTCCGGCGGTCGCCGCGGCCGCCGAGCTCGTCGCCAGCCATGACCCGGACGCGCTGATGCTGGTGCTCCCGTCCGACCACGCAGTGCAGGACACCGTCGGGTTCCACGCTGCGGTGCGCAGCGCCTCGACCGTGGCGGCGGCGGGGCACCTGGTCACGTTCGGGGTCGCGCCACGCTCGCCGGAGACCGGGTTCGGGTACATCGAGCAGGGTGCGGCGCTAGCGGACCTGCCCGGGTTTCGGATCGATCGGTTCGTCGAGAAGCCGGACGTGGAGGCGGCCGAGGGGTTCGTGGAGGCCGGCCACTGGTGGTGGAACAGCGGGATGTTCGTCTTCCCGCCGCGGCTCTACCTCGACGAGCTCGCCGCGCTCGAGCCGAAGATCGCCGAGCACGTCTCGGACGCGGTCGCCCAGGCGCGGCCGGACCTGGACTTCCTGCGGCTCGATGAGGAGAGCTTCACCGCCGCCCCGGCCATCTCGGTCGACCATGCGGTGATGGAGCACACCGACCGGGCCGCGGTGGTGCTGACCGACTTCGACTGGAACGACGTGGGCAGCTGGTCGGCGCTCTGGGAGATGGGTGAGCACGACGAGACCGGCAACGCGCTCCTCGGCGACGTGATCACCGACGGCGCCTCTGGCTGCTACCTGCGCGGCGACGGGGTGCTGGTTGCCGCCCTCGGCCTGCGCGACACCGTCGTGGTGGCCACCAAGGACGCGGTGCTCGTCGCCGACCGCGGCCGTGACCAGGACGTCAAGGCCATCGTGCAGCGGCTCAAGGAGCAGGGTCGTGACGAGGCGCTCAGCCACCGGACCGTCTACCGCCCGTGGGGCAGCTATGAGGCACTCGAGTCCGGCCCGGGGTTCCAGGTCAAGCACATCACCGTAAAGCCCGGGCACCGGCTCTCGCTGCAACGGCACAAGCACCGGTCCGAGCACTGGGTCGTCATCTCCGGAGTGGCCGAGGTCACCCGCGGCAAGCAGGTGCTGACGCTGCACGAGCAGATGTCGGTGGACGTGCCGGTCGGCGTGAACCACCGGCTGGCCAACCCCGGGCCGGAGGTGCTGCACCTCATCGAGGTACAGACCGGCACCTACCTTGGCGAGGACGACATCGTGCGCCTGGACGACACCTACGGACGTGCCGGGCGTAGGTCGCGCAAGTCGCGCCGCTGACCATTCCGGAAGAACCGGACTGGTGCGGGTGATGCACCCATGACGGCTCACGCAAAGAGATGAGCGGGGGGTGATCCTGCCACCGGCACCTTGCCGCTCGTCCGGTACGCCGATGTGATGAGGACACGGCCAAGGGGGGCCGTTCTCCTAGACACATGAGGCTTGCGCGTTGTCGATGCACGGTGAGAACTCCAGCGCGTCCCGCGCCGCGGACGTGGAACCCCTCATCGTCCCGGTGCAGCGGCGGCGACCGACGGACGTCAACGTCATGTCCAGCGCCCTGCCGCGCGCGTACGGGCCGAGGCGCGGCGGCTACCCCGTCGAGCTCGGCATCGTGCTGGTCGTGGACACGCTCGTGGTCGTCGCTCTGTTGGGGGTGACGCGGTCCGTGTTCAGTGCCGCCACGGTCGCCGTCGCGGTGGTGACCTGGAAGCTCAAGGGCCTCTACCGGCCGCGGATCGGGCTGTCCCTGCTGGACGACCTGCCGATGCTGGCCATCGGCCCGGTGATCGGGATGGGACCCGCCCTGGTGCTCACTCGCGGCTGGACGGCGGTGCACGCCGGCCTGGCGCTCGGCACCGCGCTCATCCTGGTCGCTGGGATGACGGTGGGCCGCGGCCTCGCCTACGGGGTGATCCGGAACCTGCGGGCTCGCGGACGGATCGTGCACCGGACGCTCATGGTCGGTGCGGGGGCGCCCGCCACCGCCCTGATCCAACGCATCCAAGAGCACCCGGACTCCGGGCTGCGCCTGGTCGGCACCGTCGCGGACCGGGTGCCCCGCGGTCCGTCGCCGCTCCCGGTCCTGGGGACGCCGCGCGAGCTCGCCGACGTGGTCCGGCGAGCCTGCGTCAGCGACGTGATCATCGGCTACGGAGGCACCTCGTCCGTCGACCTGCTCGACGTGATCCGGGCCTGTGACACCGTCGACACCGGCATCTACGTGGTGCCGCGGCTGTTCGAACTCGACCCAGGGCGGCGCGACGACCACATCTTCGGACTGCCGCTGGTCCGGGTCAGGGGGCCGGCGCACCGGATGCTCACCTGGCGGTTGAAACGCGCCTTCGACGTGGTGGTGGCCGGCCTCGGCATGCTCGTCGCGGCCCCGCTGTTCGTGGCCGTGGCCCTCGCGGTGCGGCTCGAGCTCGGTCCCGGTGTGCTCTTCCGGCAGGTCCGCGTCGGCGCAGGCGGGCGGACCTTCTGGCTGCTGAAGTTCCGTTCCCTGCCGGAAACCCTGCCGCAGCGGGAGCAGGCGTGGTCGGTGGCCGCCGACGGTCTCGGGCCAGTGGGACGGTTCATCCGGCGCTACTCCCTCGACGAGATGCCGCAGCTGCTCAACGTGCTTCGCGGCGACATGAGCTTGGTGGGTCCGCGACCTGAGCGTCCGGAGTACGTCGAGCGGTTCACCAGCACCATGCCGTGGTATCGGCACCGGCACCGGGTGCCCTCCGGACTCACCGGCCTGGCCGCCGTGAACGGCCTGCGTGGGGACACCTCGATCGAGGACCGGGCCCGCTTCGACAACTGGTACATCGACAACTGGTCCCTGTGGCTGGACGCCAAGATCATGGTCCGCACCGTCTGGTCGGTGCTCACCGGGGCCGGGGCCTGACGTGGAGGGGCACGGCACCACCTGCGACTTCGACCTGCACGGGATCGTGGGCGTGCGGCTGCTCGACGCCACGCCCCGTGACATCGCGACGGTGACCCGCCAGCTGGGGCCGCTGCGCCACGACCTGGACCGGGAGCCCGATCTCACCGTCCGTTTCGTCGACCGGGTGACGGCGGAGCCGCTGACCTACGTCGGCGTGGGCCAGACCGGCTTCAACAGCGGGGGTTTCTTCGTGCTGCACGGCCGGCAGCGGGCCCCCGGTCGGGCGCTGCTGCCGATGGCCGAGATCGGGGCGCGGCCGCAGATCGTGTGCGAGCGCACGCTGCCGGCGGTTCCGCACCTGCTCGCCATCGTCAACCTCACCGCCCTCGCCAACGGCGTGCTGCCGCTGCACGCCTCCGCCTTCTGCGCCGGCGACCGCGGAGTCCTGGTCACCGGGTGGTCGAAGAGCGGCAAGACCGAGACCCTCCTGGCAGGTCTCGGCGAGGGCATCCGGTACGTCGCCGACGAGTGGGTCTACCTCTCGCCGGACGGCCGGATGTGCGGCGTCCCCGAGCCGATCAGGCTGTGGGCCTGGCACCTGGACCAGCTGCCAGCGGTGCTGCGCGCGCGGCCGTGGGCCGACCGCTTGCGGCTGTCCGGCTGGCGAGCGGCGGCTGCCGTCGCCAAGGCGGGGGCGCGGGGCCGGCTGCCGGGGGCGGCCGCCCTGCGCCGAGGGTCGCCGCTCCTGGCCCGTCAGGCCTACGTCCAGGTGCCGCCGGCCGAGCTCTTCGGCGCGGACGCGATGGTGCCCATCGCCCGGCTGGACTCGGTGGTGCTGCTGCTCAGCCAGGAGGCCGACGAGATCACCGTCTCCCCCGCCGGCCCCCTCGAGGTTTCGGGGCGGATGGCGGCCTCCCTCGCCGAAGAGCGGGCGCCGTTCATGGAGGACTACCGGCAGTTCCGGTACGCCTTCCCCGACCAGACGAGCGCGCTGGTGGAGACCGCTGCCGAACGGGAGGCCAGCCTGCTCGGCGTGATCTTCGACCACCGGCCCGCGGCCCGGATCGCGCACCCCTACCCGTGCGACCTGGCCGGGCTCGGTGCCGCCGTACGCCGCGCGGCCCTCGAAGCCCCCGTCGCGGGGCCGGCCCGGGACGAGGTGCCTGCCCGATGACCTCGACGCTGCAGGTGGCGCTTGTCGGGGCCGACGGGGCCGGCAAGAGCACCATCACCCAGATGCTGGAGCGGGGACCGGTGCCCTTTCCGGTCAAGAGGGTCTACATGGGGGTCAACCTCGAGGCCAGCTCGCTGATGCTCCCGACCACCCGGCTGCTGCTGGCCGTCAAGCGCGTCCGCGGCCGGCGGCCCGACCTCGTGGCCGGTTCCGACCCGGTCGCGACGACGGAGCGGAGCTCCCCTGGCAACCGCCTGGCCCGATCGGCCAAGGACTCTGCCCGGCTCGGCGTGTGGGTGCTCGAGGAGTGGCTGCGCCAGCTGGTCGCCGCCGGCTACGGCCGACGTGGGTACGTGGTGGTGTTCGACCGGCACTTCTTCGCCGACTACTACCACAGCGACATCGCACCGGCGACCGACCGGCGGGCCGGCGCGCGGGTGCACGGCTGGCTGCTGCAGCACGTCTACCCGAAGCCCGACCTGGTGGTCTGCCTCGACGCCCCCGGCGACGTGCTGTTCGCCCGCAAGGGCGAGGCCTCCGCGGCGTGGCTGGAGCAGCGCCGCCAGCAGTACCTCGCCCTGGGCGCGGTCGTCCCGGCGTTCGCCGTGGTGGACGCCGACCGCCCGCTTCCGAGCGTGTTCGCCGACGTGGTCGCCGCTATCGAGGCTCGACGGAAGGTCGCCGCACCGTGAAGATCCTGCTCGCCAGCCCCATCGACCCGGCCGCGCACGAGCGGCTGAAGCACGACCACGACGTGCGCCGACTCAATGGCACCGACCTGCGCGCCGCGGGCGCCGACCGTGAGGTGGTGGTGCTGCGCAGCGGCGTGCTGCTGACCGAGGAGGTGCTCTGCGCGGCAGACACGCTCCGGCTGGTGGTCCGCGCCGGGTCCGGCGTGGACAACATCGACCTCGAGTGCGCCCGCAGGCGCGGCGTCCGGGTGGTCCGCGTGCCAGGGATGTCGGCGCCTCCGGTCGCCGAGTTCACCTTCGCGCTGCTGCTTTCCTTGGCCCGCAACGTCACCCTGGCCGACCGGCTGGTCCGGGCCGGCCACTGGCCGAAGCCGGACCTCGGCGGCCCGCTGCTGCGCGGCAAGGTGCACGGCATCGTCGGCGCAGGCAACATCGGCGGCGAGGTCGGCGAGCTGGCCGCCGCCTGGGGCATGGAGGTGCTCGGCTGCGTCGCGCACCCCAGCGACGCCGTCGCGGACAGCCTGTCCCGGCGCGGCATCCGGCTCTGCGGCTTCGACGAGGTGGTCTCCTCCGCGGACTTCGTGACCCTTCATGTGCCGCTGGACGAGAGCACGCACCACATGGTCGACGCGGCGGTGCTGGAGCGGATGCGCCCCGGGTCGCTGCTGGTCAACGTCGCCCGCGGCGGCGTGGTCGACGAGAAGGCGCTCTACGAGGCGCTCATCGACCGCAGCACGGTGGCCGGCGCCGCGCTCGACGTGCACGAGACCGAGGGCGAGGGAACGGTTCCGGCGCTCGCCGAGCTGCCGAACGTCGTGCTCACCCCACACATCGGGGCGATGGCCCTGGACTCCCAGCGACTGATCGGCGAACGAGTCGTCGATCTGGTCCACGCATTCGCACGAGGAAGTCTCGACGAGGAGGTCCGTGATGGCGAGCACGTGGTTTGAGGGGCGCGACCCGACGAGCCGCGCCGACAAGCGCCGGCAACGGCTGCGCGCGCAGCTCGGCTCGGACCGGCCGGTCGTCGCCGTGGGTGCGCACGACGCGATGAGCGCCCGGCTGATCGAGGTCTACGGCTTCGACGCCGTGTGGGTCAGCGGCTTCGGCGTCTCCGCGATGGCCTACGGGGTGCCCGACCTGAACCTGGTCACCATGACCGAGACGCTGGACGTGACCCGCCGGATCTGCGCATGCACCGACCTTCCGGTCGTCGTGGACTGCGACAACGGGTACGGCGGGATCGGCAACGTGGTGCGCACCACGGTCGAGTTCGACCGGGCGGGGGTGGCGGCGATCTGCATCGAGGACAACCTCTTCCCGAAGCGGAACAGCCTCTACCAGGGGCAAACCCAGCGCGAGCTGGTGAAGGCGGCCGAGCAGGCCCGGCGGCTCCGGGCGGCCAAGGCTGCCCAGGAGTCGGAGAGCTTCGTGGTGATCGCCCGGGTGGAGGCGCTGATCGCCGGCCACGGCGCCGACGCCGCCTGTGAACGGGCGGTCGCCTACGCCGACGCAGGCGCGGACGCGATCCTGATCCACTCCAAGGACAAGACGCTGGGGGAGATCGAAACGTTCCTCGACCAGTGGCAGAGCACCGGGCTCACGACGCCGCTGGTCGCGGTCCCGACGCTGTTCCCCGACTACACCGCGGACCAGCTGCATGCCAAGGGCTTCTCGATGGTGATCTTGGCCAACCAGCCGATGCGCGCGGCCGTCCAGGCCATGGAGGACACGCTCGGGGTCCTCCGGGCCGAGGGCAAGCCCGCGGCCGCGGATCCCAGCATCGCCGCGGTGGACCACATCTTCGACCTGGTGCACACCCGGGAGGAGATCGAGCTGGAGGAGTCGGAAGGGGTTGGCTGAGCCGCCGGCGGTCGTCATCGGCCTGGACAGCATCACCGGACTGCAGAGCGCGCGCATCCTCTCCGCCCGGGGGGTCCAGGTGCTCGGCGTGGCCGCCAGCCGGCGGCACTGGGGGGCCCGCACCAACGCGTGCGTCGAGGTGCTCGAGTCGCCGCTGCACGGCGAGGGGCTGGTCCGCTGCCTGCTCGAGGCGGGCGCGCGGATCGGCCGCAGGAGCGTGCTCGTGCCGTGCAACGACGCCAGCGTGGAGACCGTGTCCTTGCACCGGGAGCGGCTCGCCGACCGGTTCCTGCTCGCGCTGCCACGGCACGAGGTCGTGGAACTGCTGATGGACAAGACCCGGTTCGCGCGGCACGCCGCGGCGCAGGGACTCCCGGTGCCTCGCACGGAGGTGCTCGCCGGCCGGAGCGACGCCGAACGGGTCGCTGCCGGGATCAGCTACCCGTGCGTGATCAAGCCCCCGCACAAGGCACCGGGATGGCTCGCGCACACCAGCGTGAAGGCCTTCACCGTCCACGACGCCGGTGAGCTGCTGGCCACCTACGACGAGGTGGCCGGGTGGGCGCCGCGGCTGCTGGCCCAGGAGTGGGTGGAGGGACCCGAGACCGGGCTGTACTCCTGCAACGCCTACTTCGGTGACGGCGCCCGGCCCCTGGCGACCTTCGTGGCCCGGAAGGTGCGGCAGTGGCCGCCCCGAGTGGGCACCAGCGCCTCCGGCGAGGAGTGCCGCAACGACGAGGTTCGCGACGCTACCGTCGCGCTCTTCGGCGGGCTCGGGTTCCGGGGGCTGGCCTACTTGGAGATGAAGCGGGACGTCCGCACCGGCCGGCTGGTGATCATCGAGCCCAACGTCGGCCGGCCGACGGGCCGGTCGGCGATCGCTGAGGCAGGCGGTGTGGAGCTGCTCCACACCGCCTACTGCGACCTCGCGGGGCTACCCCTGCCGGAGGAGCGCGAGCAGCGGTACGTCGGAGCGAAGTGGATCGACCTGCGCCGGGACCTGCAGGCCGCCATCGTGGCTCGTCGCGAGGGCACCCTGTCGCTGGCGGGATGGGCCCGCTGGGTGCGCGGCGGACCGAAGGCCCACGCGATCTGGTCGGCGCGGGACCCCAAGCCGTTCCTGGTGGACGTCGCGCAGGCCACCGGGGTGGGGGCACACCGACTCCTGGGCACCTCCAGGCAGCCGGACCTACAGTTGAGCCAGCCGGTAACGGCCGGGAGGGGAGTGCCATGAGCGATGGCGGCGATGTCCTGGGGGTCTTGGGATGGGGGCTCCGTAGGTATGCCTGGGTGGTCGCGGTCTTCGTGCTCGGGGTCGGCCTGCTGCTCCCCTGGCTCCTGAACCGGACGCCCACCCACTACGACGCCCAAGCGCAGGTCGGCCCGACCGACGTGCTGACCTTCAGCAACCTGGACCCGCTCCCCCGGCTCGGTGAGTCGGTGTTCACCAACGGCGCGGTCGCGGCCACCATCAGGAGGTCGGTGACCCCGCCCGTGCCGGCCCAGGTGAGCGTGATCCCCCAGCGGGTCGAGCTGGTCACCGCCCAGGACAACGTGGTCTTCATGGTCGTCGGGCACGGGTCCACTCCGCGGGCAGCCGCGAGGTACGCGAACCTGGCGGCCACGACCTTCACCGAGGAGCTCAACAAGTACGCCCACTCGGTCGGCTCCTTCGCGGTCCAGAAGCTCGCCACCCCGCCGGCGTCCCCCGTGCAGCCTCCGCTGGGCAGCGCGCTGGCTGCCCTGATCGGGATCCTCGCCGGCCTGCTCGCCGGAGTGGGCGCGGTCGTGATGGTGCTGGCGGCGCGCCGGCCGGTGCTCAACGGGGCGAGTGCCGAGCAGGTGACCGGCGCCCGCGCCTTCGGCCGGCTGCGGCTGGCCCGCTCGGCCGAGGGCATGCGTGGCCTCCCGCAGCTGTGCCACCGGCTGCGCGTGGAGGACTGCCCCCTGCTCCTGGTAGCCGGGCCGCAGCGGACGGCGCGGCTGCGTCAGGCGCTGGTCAACGAGCTGGCTAGGCTGCTCTCGCAGCGTCCGGTCACGATCATCGACGGGCCGAGCCAGTGGCAGGTCGCGGAGCGCCCGGACTCCTCGCTGGTGCTCCTCGTGGTCCCGGAGGGAATCGGGCACACCGCGCTCGTGCGGCAGGCGGAGAAGTACCTCGACGGTGGTCGCGCCGGGGTGGTGCTGGTGCGCGGCCAGCGGTGGCGACCGTTCCGGTGGCGGCCGATCCTGCTTCCCGCCCGCTCGCGCGTCGCGGTGGCCTCAGCCCCCGCCAAGCGGCGCTCCGACCGGCACATGGGGCTCTCCGCGGACGACTGACGCCTCGGAGCCGTGCCTCTCCGCCTCGGCCACGTTGCGGGTCATGGCGATCAGGATCAGCACCATCCAGAAGAACTTGAACTCCATGCTGGAGAGGAAGAACACCCCGACGCACAGCCCGACCAGAGCCGCGAGCGGCGGCCCGCGGAGTGCGCGAGGGATGCGCAACGCCTCCACGAAGGCCACGCCGAGGCCGGCCAGGAACAGCACCAGGCCGGCGGTGCCGAGCTCGACCCCGATCAGCAGCCACAGGTTGTGCGCCTGGTAGGAGCCCTGCGGACCCACCAGCACCCGGGCGCCCGGCACGGTGGCCTGGGTGGCTGCGTAGACGTCGGGGAAGGTGCCCCAGCCGGCGCCCGGCCCGCAGTACCTCGTGCATGCGGCCGCGCCCACCTTCCAGATGTCGGTCCGGCCCGAGGACGAGGTGGCCGACGAGAACGTCCGGTCGGCGATGCCGGCGGGGTGGAACACCCAGATGACCCCGCCCAGCACGGCCGCCGCCACGAACGTGACCAGGATCCCCCTCCGTGCGCTGCGCGGCCCCGCCCAGGCCAGCACCAGGACCACCACCGCCGCCGCGAGCGTGCCGGTCCGGGACCCGGTCATGAGGATGCCGAGCAGCACCAGAGCGGCCACGCAGCCGTTCACGGTCCGACCGGAACGTTCGGTGAACGCCCGGTGCAGCGCGATCACGAACGGCAGCAGCAGGGTGATCGACTCGATGTCCGGGCCGAGCAGGTCGTTCCCGAACCGACCGGTGGTGGCCGCGGTCGGCAGGCCGGTCGTCTTGCTGTTGGGGAAGCCGCCGAAAAGGAGCAGCTGCACCAGGCCGTAGCAGACCACGGCCACTCCGCCGGACAGCAGCCCGTTCTCGGTGCGACGAAGCACGTGGCGGTCGGCAGGGTTCAGCACGGTGAGCACGTAGACCACGACCAGGCTGCCCAGCACACCGACCCCGCTGAGCGTCGCCGCCAGGTCGACGGTCCAGAGGGTGGTGGCGACGGCGACGGCCAGGAACAGCAGCCAGATCGGCACCGACGGGGAGAGCCGGGGTGCACCGCGCCGGCCCAGCAGCAGTTGGAGGAGCAGTCCGACCCCGAGCAGCATCCCGACCACAGAGGACAGCGACGCGTACGGGGAGCCGCCCAGGGACAGCCGCTCCCCGAAGGGGATCAGCGCGGCGAAGACCGGGAGCGCGAACCGCATCGGCTGCCGGAGGCAGGCGACGGCCAGCGCGATCCCGAACGGTGCGACGACCAGCGCCACCACCAGTCCATCACTCACCAGGTCCTCCTCAGCGGCTCGGGTCGTACCCCGGAGCGATCACGTCCCAGTAGCGCGAAGTGAACGGCAGGCCGCAGAGCGCATCGGGGGAAATCGTCCACAGTTGTCCCCGTCCTTCTGCGCGGGTGTTCTCGAGCTTGAGAGCGGTTGTCCCACCGGAGTCGCCGATGTAGAACCCGTAGCGCTGCAGAGCCTGGGCGATGGCGAGCGCCTGCGCGGGCAGTCCCAGGCCCTCGAGGTTCACCGATGGCTTGATCCGCAGCCGCAGCCCCTCCGGCGGCACCGCCGGGTTGTTGCCGTCGTAGCCCCCGTCGGAGCCCGTCATCGGGAACACGAACTTGCTCGACGCCTCCGGCCCGAGTGCCACCTTCAGGACGTGCTCGACCGCCCCGGCCGCCACCTCGTTGTAGGCCACCGCCATGGTGGCCCCGTTGTTGCCGCGGTGGGTGCCCCGGTTGCGGGGATCGTCGGAACGGCCGGTCGCCGCACTGAGCCCGTTCGAGTCCAGATACGTCACCGTCCCGCCGGAGGCGGTCCAGGTGTCGTTCCAGGAGTGGTAGCTGGCGTTGGTGAGCGCGACGACGTAGCCCTTGGCCACGTTGTAGATGGTCATGCTGTGGTCGTTGTTGTCGGCAGGCTCGGCGCTCACCGGTATCTGCAGGTGGTGCAGCTCCCAGGGGCCGTTCGTGACACCGGTCACGTCGTAGGTCGGGTCTGAGGGGCGGGCCCAGTAGATCGGCGTCCCCCAGTTGTTGTTGCCGGCCCCGGCCAGCACCAGGCAGCCCTTGCCGCTCTCCGGAGCGGTGCGCATGTAGTGCAGGATCTGGGCCCCGTGCGGGTCGAGCGGGGCCTGACGCGGCAGCGGAGTGTTCCACCAGGAGTTCGGCTCGAACGCCCGGTAGGGCACCGGCTGGGTGTAGTAGGGACGGGTGGTCCCCAGCGGGACCGCGACCGCGATGGCGACCGCGGCCGCGACCAGGGTGGCGACGCCGGCAGCCACGAGGGCTCCCCGACGAACGAGTCTTCTGCGGACCCTCTTCGGGGCCGCTCTTCTCCGCCAACGACGCACCGCCACACCCCACCCCGCGGCAATCCCCAACGGGTCGTCCCTTTGTCCGACGACGACCCGGCCCCAGGCTGCCATGATATGGGCCGACGGTGCCCGTGCCTAGGCAGGAGAGAGCCGTGAATGCAACTGCCGAACAGCGAGTCAAGGTGCTGTCCGTGGTGGGCGCAGGGCGCAGCGGGACCACGGTGCTGGCGAGCATCCTCGGCGAGGTGGACGGGTTCGTCGGCGCCGGCGAGCTGCGCTGGCTGTGGGAGCGGGGCGTGGTGGGCGGCCGGCCGTGCGGCTGCGGGGCGGCTCCGCTCGAGTGTCCGGTGTGGGCCCCGGTGATCACCCGGACGCTCGGCGGCCTCGGGCGGGCGGCCACGGCGGAAGGGGTGGTGGATGTGGTCGCGGCCCAGCACGAGGTCGCGGACTGGCGGCACTACCCGCGGTTGCTGCGCAGCGTCGACGGCGACGACCGGGGCTGGGGAGCACTCCGGCTGGTCCGCGCGGTGACCGGGGCGGCGTGCGCGGCCCTGGCCGGCACCACCGGGGCACGGGTACTCGTGGACACCTCGAAGCGGCCCGCCGACACCGCCGTCCTGGCCGGTATACCCGGTGTCGATCTCTATGTCCTGCACCTGGTGCGCGACCCGCGCGCGGTCGTGCACTCGTGGCGGCGCGCGAAGGAGTACACCGCAGGCGGGCGGACCGGCACGATCGGGACGCGCGGGCTGGCGGGCACCGTGCGCCGCTGGACGTCAAACGGGCTCTCGGCCGAGGCGCTGCGCCGCCGCCTTCCCGCGTCCCGGTGGCTGTTCCTGCGCTACGAGGACTTCGTGGCCGGCCCGGCACCGGCGGTGGAGCGGATCCTCGCGCACCTGCACGAGCCGGGCCCGGCGCCTTTCACCGACGACCAAACCGTCGCTCTGCACCCCAACCACATCGTCGCGGGCAACCCGAGCCGGTTCGTCACCGGCTCGGTGGCGATCAGCGCAGACGACGAGTGGCGTCGGGCCATGTCGGGGCGTGACCAGCGGCTGGTGGGCCTGATGACCCTGCCGCTCGCGCTCCGCTACGGATACCCTCCCTTCGTGCGAGGAGGAGGTGCCCGATGAGCGGTCGCCTGCCGAACCTGCTGGTCGTCGGAGTGCCGAAGGCGGGCACCGGCTCCCTCTTCGCCTACCTCACCCAGCATCCCGACGTCTGCGGGTCCGACGAGAAGGAGGTCGGGTATTTCAACTTCTTCAACCCCCTCAGGCACACCGGCCCGCCGCCACCCCTGGACGCCTACCGCGCGCACTTCGCGCACTGCGGCGGCGAACGGTACGCCGTCGAAGCGACCCCCACCTACTCCTACGGGGGGCAGCCGGTCATCGACGCGATCCGCGCGACGCTGCCGCAGGTCAAGGCGGTCATCTCGCTGCGTGACCCGGTGCAGCGACTCTGGTCGGCGTACACCTTCCAGCGCGAGCTCGGCAACGAGCAGCGCACGTTCTCGGCCTACCTGGACGCCTGCGAGCGCCGCAACCGCGACGGCAGCGACCTGGTCCCCCGCGACCACCACCACGGCCTCTACATCGGCTACTACGCCGACTACGTACCGCTCTGGCTGGACGCCTTCGGGACGGACCTCAAGGTGGTGTTCGCCGACGATCTCGCCGGCCGTCCGGAGGCCGTGATGAGCGACCTGCTGCGGTGGCTCGAGCTCGACGAGTCGGTCCCCCTGGACCTGTCCGTGCACAACCGCACCCACCACCCGCGGAGCACGAGGGCGGCGTGGCTGGCCTATTCGATCAAGCGTGCGGGCGATCGCTGGGGGCTGCTGCCCCGCGGGGCACGCGGCCGGCTCCGGCGGGCGTACCTGCGCGCGAACGAGGGCGGGCCTCCCGAGGCGATGACCGAGCAGGACCGGCGGCGGGCGGAGGCGTTGTACCGGGAGTCGACGGAGCTGACTGCGCGAGCGCTGGCCAGCCACGGCTACACCCGACTGCCCGACTGGCTTCGTGCCGGGGCAGCCGCCTGAGGCGTCAGCTGATAAAGCGGCCGAGCACGGGGATCCGGGCCAGCTCGGGGAAGGTCTCCCGCAGCTGCAGCGCACGGCGGCTCCCGGCCAGCACCGCCACCGACACCACGATCGCCGCGGCGACGTCGGGCACCACTCCCCGCGACACGAAGAGCTGGAACCCCCACAGCAGGCCCGCCCCGGCGGCGATGATCGCGTAGCAGAGCCAGGCCTCGCGGTCGATGAAGCGACTCCCGATGGCCCCCCGCAGCGCCCACTGGTTGAGCAGGTTCTGGGTGACCAGCGCGACGCAGTTGGCGATCGCCACACCCACCGCCCCGTCCGTAGGAGCGAGCACCAGGCACAGCCCGATGTTCAGCGCTGCCACGACGACGTTCACGCCGACCAGGTATCGGATCCGCCCGCACACCTGGAGCGTGTAGGCGTTGAACCCGAGCGCCACGTTGATGTAGTAGCCCACCGAGAGCACGGCCAGGACGGTGGCCGACTCGGCGTAGCGGTCGCCGAACAGCGCAACCGTCGTGGCTGGCGCGAGCGGGCCGGTGAGCGCGAAGATCGGGAAGGTCCACACGGCAACGAAGGCGGCCGTGTGCCAATAGCTGTTCCGCAGCCCGGCCGGGTCGCCCCGGGTGTGGAACCGGGCCACGACCGGAAGGAACAGCGTGACGAACGAAGCCATCACCGCGGTGTTGAGGCGGGCCGGGTTGAACACCGCCCGGTAGTTCGCGATCTCGGTGATGGGCTGGGACAGGCCCAGCACGAAGACGCCCCCGACCGTGAACGACAGCAGCGCCAGCTCGCCGGTGATTAGCGGGAAGGAGAACTCGAAGACGTCCTTGTAGGGTACCACTATCCGGCGCGGGTGCAGCTCCTTCCACAGCCCCTGCTCGCGGAGCGCGGCGATGAACAGCACGACATAGAGCAGGATCCCGGCCAGGGAGGCGATCACGTAGCCCACCGCCAGGAACGTGACACTGGCCCCGGTCAGCGCGAGCAGGAGCACCACGACCAGCTGGAGGCCCGGCGCCAGCAGGAACTTCCGGAAGAAGATCGCGCTCGGCTTGCTGAAGACCGCGAACAGCGACACGAACACCTGGTCCAGCGCCTGCAGCGGCGAGAGGAACACCAGGATCAGCAGCAGAGTCACCGCCGTCTCGCTGTGCAGGGCGGAGCCGACGAGCGCGTTCGGGAACAGGTAGACCGCGGTCACGCACACGACGCTGGTGAGGAAGATGGTGCCGATGGCGAGGAACAGGGCACCGAACATCCGCGGGTAGTCGCGCTCTTCCTGGTACTTCGCCATGAACCGGCTGAGCAGCCGGCCCTGTCCGAGGCTGAGCAGCACCCGGGCGGCTGCCGCGAGCGCGAGGGCGTAGGCGAACGCGCCGTACTCGTTCTTGGAAAGCACCCGCACCAGCACCACCGAGGTGGCCATGCTCAGCAGCATGGAGAGCACCCGGCCGACCACCAGCAGCGCCGAGCCACGGATGTGCCGCTGCTGCTCCTCCCGGCTGTCCCGGCCCAGCGCAGGCTCCTCCGGAGAAGGGTCGCCCCTGGGGAAGGGGCGCGTGCCTGACCCTGTGCTCATCCACTGCTCCGAGAGAGGAGACCTGTCCAGCACTCTAGGGGCGTCCCCGGGCCTCGTCCTACGCCGAATGGGTGAGATCGCGATCCTGGAAATGACCAAGGATGACTTTGCGGTCTCGGAATGGGTACCGTCGACTTCGGGGGGAGGCGCACGTGCGCGTTCTGCTGGCGGGTCTGCTGGTGGCGACTGCGGCCGCCGCGACGGCCTGCGGCGGGAGCTTCGGCCTCCTCGATGACGGCGAGGGCCCGGAAGGCACTCCTCAGCGAACCGTCCTGGTCGCCCACGACAGCTCCGGCAACCACCACGACGGTGTCATCCAGGGAAAGCCTGCGCTCGGCCTTCCCGGGCGCCGTGGCACGTCGTACTCCTTCGACCTTCGAGGCTCCTGGGTGGAGGTCCCGTCGACTCCCGCCCTGAACCCGGAGAACCGCGACTTCTCCCTGTCCATGTGGGTCAACTTCGGCGTCGCGCCGCACGGGATGCACACCTACGACATCGTCCGCAAGGGGCTGTCGTACACCAGGACCGGTGAGTACAAGCTCGAGATCATTCACGGCGGTGTGGTCCGCTGCACCACCAAGGACGTGGACGGGGACCGGGCCCGGATCAGCGCACGGGGGCGCCCGGTCACCGACGGGCAGTGGCACCGGGTCGGCTGCTCCCGCACCGGGAGCAGGTGGACGGTCCACGTCGACGGGTGGTCGGCCACCGAGCGGGACCGCCTCGGGGCGATCTCGAACACCATGCCGCTGTCGATCGGCTCGAAGTACGGCCTGGAGGACATGCCGCGGGGTCGGGTCGACGAGGTGCGGCTGCGCATCGCGGGCCGGACGGTGGGACTCTGGCACCTCGACGAGGAACCGGCGCGGAACGGCTAGCCGCCGGACAGGTCAGGAGCGGTGCCACGACCCGGGCAACCGCACGCCGACCCCGGCGAGCCGCTCTGCGAGCCGGTTGTTGTGAGGAAGGTAGAACTCCTCGAGCCGGGCCCGCAGCGCGGCCGGCATCCCGGAATCGGCGGGCGCCCGGTTCGCCGCGTAGTAGACCCGTCGCAACGTGCGCTTGAGCTGCTGGTGCTGGTGGAAGAACGTCTCGCCGCGCCGGTTCAGCTCGACGGCGGCCCTCTGGAGGGACTTGTGGCGGTACTGCTGGGTCTTGTTGTCCACGTCGTAGGCGAACTTCTCGACCGGCTCCGTGTCCAGTCCCAGCCACGCGCACACCGCGCGGACCACGGTGGCCGGGTCGGCGGCCAGCTCCTCGAACATCACCACCTTCAGGCGCTCGCCGTACCGGTCGTGCCACGCGTCCCACCACTGGTCGTAGCAGCCGCCGCCGAGCCCCCAGAAAGGCTGGTTCTCCACGGTGCCGTCGACCCCTTGGGCGTGCAGCTGCTCGCAGCGGTCGAGGTAGGCAGCGAACGTCATCTCCTTGGGGATCCGCATCCGGCTCTTCACGAACCCGAACCAGGACCAGCAGCGGTCCGCCGGCGAACGGAGGCTGACGAGCACGCGCACGTCCGGACAGGTGCGGTCCAGGCCTTCCGCTAGTGCGGCGCCGCCGTAGAAGTAGCCAGGGGTCGCTTCCAGGGCGTACGCCTGGTCCTCGCAGGCCGCGAAGTGGGCGGCGTAGTCCTCCACCGGGCCGAGCGGCTCGCCGTAGCGCAGCGGCGTGAAGTAGCGCAGCTCCTTGACGTCGGCCGTGCCGATGTCCGGGTGCTGGCCCAGGTAGTGGAACAGGGAGGTCGTCCCGGCCTTGCTCACCCCGGCGATCACCAGGTTCGGCAACCGGCCGCTGCGCGGCTCGGCCATGGTCAGGCCCTTCCGTCGTACCGAGGGCTGCGGAGCAGCGTCCACGCCCGGCGTACGTCGTCGAGCGAACGTCCGTGCTGTACGGTGCGCATGGCGTCGGCGACCCGAACCGCGCGCCGGGAGCGGACCCGAGCGAGCACTCCCTCCAGGTGGGTCACCCGCGCCGCCAGCTCTTCCGCGTCGCCCGCCGGCAGCGTGCTGATGGGCCGCGCGTCGAAGCTGAGCCGGTCCTGCCACTGCAGCCGCCGTCTGGCCAGCTGCTCCCCGTCGACCAGCCAGCCACCGCCCTCGGAAGGCCGCTCCCGGAGGCCCGGGTCGCGGGGCTGGTAGCCGAGGAAACCCGCCAGCGCGCTGACGCCGTCCAGGGCGTGCCGGTCCGGGTCGGTGAGCTCCCGGACCCACTGCACCGCACGGTCGGCGTCCACCGGATCACGGGTGATCGTGTGCCCCTCCGCCGCGCGTGGGGCGCCCTTCTCGCGCTGCACCCGGTGGTGCTCCAGCACGTCGGGGTGCCAGGGCTCGCCCAGCCAGGACAACAGGTCGCGGAGCACCGGCTCACCCTCGAGGACCAGGTCCTCGTAGCGCAGCAGCACGAACCGGTCAGCCAGGTCGGACCCGGCCCGCACCAGCCGCAGGTTGGTGTCGCTCCAGTACCCGAGCGCGTCGGCGAAGCCGTAGTGGAACTTGGCTCTCAGGGACGACGCGACCGCCCCTGGGTGGCGGACCAGGCCGACGAAGACCGCGTCGGGGAAGATGCGGGACATCTCGGCGATGTGCTCGGTGTGGAACGGGGTCTTCTCCCCCCATCGCGGTTTGCCCTGGTCGGCGGCGAACCGCTGGAACAGGCCGGCGTAGAACTCCCGCAGCCGCGCGTCGAACTCGGCCTCTGTCCAGCCGAGCCGCGCGTACCAGCCCTTGCCGAACTTCCACCCGGGGATGTCCTTGGCGGCACGCAGGCCGCCCATGAACCCGGTCTCCGCGCCGATCGCGATGCGCGGGTGGCTGTCCAGGATCAGCCGCAGCAGCGTGGAGCCCGAACGCATCGAGCCGACGACGAAGACCGGGCCGGGTGCGTTCACGACGCCCGCCGCGCCGCGCGCACGGCCGTGCGGGCCAGCTGGTAGACCGGGGCAGTCCGGACGGGCAGATACGCCCTCGCGGACTTCACTCGCAGGTCGGACAGGGTGTTGCCGTGGTAGAGGCCGACCCGGGGCACGGCGTACGGGCCGGCCGCCTCCCGCCGCTCGGGAAGCGTGAACGCGTGGCTGTATCCGGCCGTCTCGGCCGCGAGCCGCACGACGGCGTTGTGCCGTCCGCGTGGGTAGGCCAGCAGCGGCACCGGCCGGCCGAGGAGTGACTCGAGCAGCAGCCTGCTCTCCCGCAGGTCCCGCACGCACTCCTCGAAGGTCAGCTCGGTGAGGTCGGCGTGCGCATAGCTGTGCGATCCGAAACCAATGCCGGCCTCCTGCATCTCGTGCACCTGCTCCAGGGTGAGCGTCTCCAGCGGCTGTGCCTCTGCCCCGGCTGGTGGCGTGTCCACCCAGTCCGGCGGCCGGTCGTCGCCGGTCAGGGTCCGGGCCACCAGGAACACTGTGGCCGGAAGGCCGGTCCGGCGCAGCATCGGGAAGGCGTGGTCGTACAGCCCGCGGAACCCGTCGTCGAAGGTCAGTGCGGTCTCCCCCGTCGGCAGTCGCCCGGACCGGTCCAGGCGGCCGACCGCCCGGTCGAGGAGCAGCACCTTCTTGCGCGCCGCCAGCCAGGCGCAGTGCTCCGCGAACGACCCGGGGTCGGTGGCGAGCGGCGAGGCCCAGCCGGGCCGCACCTCGTGGTAGCACAGGATCGTCACCGGCGGCCCTCCTCCAGCCGGGCGTACAGCGCGCTCACCGCGCGGGTGGTGGACGCCCCGGAGAACCGTTCCTCGGCCCGGCGCCGGCCCGCCTGGCCCATCCGGCGGCGCAGGTCCGGGTCGTCGAGGAGCTTGCGCAGCGCGCCGGCGAGCTGCTGGGGCGACCGGGCCGGTACGACGTACCCGCTGACCCCGTCCTCGACCAACCTGGCGACGTCGCCGACGTCGGTGGCCACCACGGGCAGCCCCGAGGCCATCGCCTCGAGCACCGCCAGCGGCATCGCCTCCCACCACGACGGCAGGCAGAACACGTCACCCTCGGCGTAGGCCGCGGGCATCTGGTCCGGAGACCGGGTGCCGAGCAGGGTCGCCCGGCCCGCCGCCGCGGCGCGCACCGGCTCCGCGGCCTGCGGCCCCTCGTCCGGAGTTCCGCCCAGCAGGAGCAGCTCGTGCTCAAGGCCCTCGTCGGCGAGCATCCGCGACGCGCTGACCAGGTCGAGGACGCCCTTGCGCGCGGTCAGCAGGCCGACGTAGAGGACGCGCGGCACTCGGTCGACCGGGGTCGAGAGGCGGAACCGCTCGGTGTCCACGCCGTTGTCGACGAGGCTGACCCGCTGCTGCCCCAGCGCGTTGGCCAGGGCGCGGCATCCGGCGTCCCAGACCGCGACGACGTGGTCCGCCGGCCGCATGGCGATGCGCAACACCAGCCTGGCGCGGCGGGTGGTCAGCCAGGTCTCGATGTTGCCGCCGTGGGCGTGCACCAGCACGGCGCATCCGGCGAGCCGAGCTGCCAGCGCGAGCATTCCGGCCCGCAGCACGGTGACCGTGGGTGCCAGCGCGGAGTTGAGGTGCACCACGTCCTGGCCGCGGGCGGCGCGCCAGACCCGCACGGCGTCCAGCACGGTCCGGCGCAGGTTGCCCCAGGTGGCCCTGCCGCCCTCGGGGGTGCCGTGGTGGGCGACGTTGAGGAACGTGACCTGGTGCTCGCGGCCGAGGTCACCGGAGCACAGGTCCGCGAGAAAAGCCGCGATCCCACCCCGGTCCGGGGCCCCCTTGCCCACCAGCAGCACGCGGCTCACTGCTCACCGCCGGTCACCCGCTGGGGGGCGAGCAGTCGGTAGGCGTCGAACAGCTCGTCGGCCTCCGCAAGGAGCCTGCGGGCCCGGGGGCGCTCGAGGTGCGCCCGGATCTCGCGCTTGCGTTGGTCGCGCTGCGCTGACGGGCGGCCCACGTGCGTCTCGACCAGCAGGCCGTGGCACTCCTGACGGTTCATCTCCTCGACCAGCGCGAACGCGGCAGCCTCGTTCTCCACCGTCGGCTCCCACGGCGTGAACGAAGTGCCGAACCGGTCGTTGACCGCCCTGACCACCCCCCCGAAGTCGGCGACCACGTCGTCGAACAGCCCGACCACGAACCCGGCCCTGGCCCGCCAGGCGGTGCGGTAGAAGTCGAGGTACTCCCGCAACGCGTCGTCGACGGTGAGCGTCGGCCGTCGCACCAGGTAGGAGGCGACCGCGTCCGCGGGCTTCCGGATGAGCACCACCGTCGGCAGGCCGTACCTCACCGCCCGGAGCACGTGCGGCGCCCCGTGCAGATGCCTCCCGATGTGCACCGCGGGGCCGTTGGCGACGAGGAAGGCGGCGACGGCATACGTGTTGCCGGAGCGGAGGAAGCCCTCGATGACGATGTCGGTGTCCGGGCGGGCCAGGGTGAGCCGCTTGTCCGCCCTCAGCAGCATGGCCGCGTCCCAGACGTACGGCGCGCGGATGAGCGGTCGCCGTACGTGATGCCTGGCGCGGTCGAGAACCCCAGGGACCCCCACGAGCGTCACCGTACAGCGCCACGGGCCCGTGCTCTAGACCACCAAGGGAGCAATTCGCCGCGCACCGGCACACATCGCTCCGCGCTGGTTCGCGTGCAGCCCGCCGAGTGCGAGCATCCCGTTGCAGATGAGAGGGGGATCCGGTGGGCGAACCAGAGCTCGTGACCGTCATGGTGCCGGCGAGCAACGAGGAGGGTTCCATCGGCGCGTGCCTCAGGTCGGTGCGCGAGCAGGACTATTCCGCACTGCAGATCGTGGTGGTCGACGGCGCCTCCACCGACGCCACCGCTGCGGAGGTCCGCGCGCAGATGGCCGCCGACCCGCGGATCGAGCTGGTCGCCAACCCGCGCAGGAACATCCCCTCGTCGCTGAACCTGGCGCTTGAGCACGCCCGGGGCAGGTGGCTGGTGCGGGTGGACGCCCACTCCACCGTGCCACCGGGCTACGTCCGGCTCGCGGTGGACCGGCTCCGCGAGGGTCGGTGGGGCGGCGTCGGCGGGCGCAAGGACGGGATCGGCCGCACCCCCGCCGGCCGGGCCATCGCCGTGGCGATGGCGAGCCGGCTCGGGGTGGGCAACTCGACGTACCACTTCGGGACGACCCCGCAGGAGGTCGACCACCTGCCCTTCGGCGCCTACCCCGTGGAGGTGGTCCGCGGGATCGGCGGCTGGGACGAGACCCTGACCGCCAACGAGGACTTCGAGTTCGACTACCGGCTCCGGGCGGCCGGCCAGCGGCTGCTGTTCGAGCCGCGGATGGCGATCCAGTGGCACTGCCGCCAATCGCTGCCGGACCTGTTCCGGCAGTACCACCGCTACGGGCGCGGGAAGGCGGACGTGGCCTGGCTGCACCCGCGCTCGATGCAGCCGCGGCACCTCGCGCCGCCGGCGTTCGTGGTCTACCTTGCGCTCGACCTGCTGTTCAACGCCCGTCGCCCGGGGCGGCTGCTGCTAATGCTGGCGCCCTACCTGGCCGCGGTGGGCGTCGAGTCGGTGCGCACGGGCAGGCAGCTGGCGAGCCCGCGGGAGCGGATCTGGCTGCCCGGGGCGTTCGTCGCGATGCACCTCGGCTGGGGACTCGGCTTCTGGTCAGGAGTACGACGGACGCTGCCGGGCCGGCTGCGTCAGCCGGGCCGCACCTCGCCGTGGTCGACCTCGACCTCGATGGAAGGCAGCGGTGCGGAAGCCGGGCCACGTACCACCGAGCCGTCTTTGATGGAGAACTCGCTCCCGTGACACGGGCAGATGATCACGCCGTGCCGGACCATCGTCACCAGGCACTGCATGTGGGTGCACACGGCTGAGAAGGCCTTGTAGTCGCCCTCGTGCGGCTGGGTGACCACGATCTGCTGGTCGGCCAGGATCGTGCCGCCGCCCACCGGCACCTTGGACGCCCGGACCAGGGACCCGGCCGACGGGCCGTGGGCCCCTGTGTGCATCGCCGCGGGCCCGCCGGTCGCGCCGCAGGCGGACGTCAGCGGGAGGCCGAGCCCCACGACGGCACCGCCGCGCAGGACGGACCGGCGGGAGGGCGCGGGGGGACGCTGGTCCTGCTCGTCATCCATGCCGCGAAGGTACCCAGAAGGTCTGAGAATCCCCTTAACCGAGCAAGGGAGCCAGGAACTGTCCGGTGTAGCTCGTCGGGTTCGCCGCGACCTGCTCGGGCGTGCCCTCGGCGACCACGGTCCCGCCTCGGTTGCCGCCCTCCGGGCCCATGTCCACCAGCCAGTCGGCAGTCTTGATCACGTCCAGGTTGTGCTCGATGACCAGGACACTGTTGCCCTGGTCGACCAGCCGGCCGAGCACGAGCAGCAGCCGGCGGATGTCCTCGAAGTGCAGCCCGGTGGTGGGCTCGTCGAGGACGTACACCGTGCGGCCGGTGGACCGCTTCTGGAGCTCCGCGGCCAGCTTGACGCGCTGCGCCTCGCCGCCGGACAGGGTGGGGGCGGGCTGTCCGAGTCGCACGTAGCCGAGGCCGACGTCGACCAGCGTGCGCAGGTGCCGGGAGATCGCCGGGATCGCCTCGAAGAAGTCCACGGCCTCTTCGATCGGCATGTCGAGGACCTCGGCGATGGTCTTGCCCTTGTAGTGCACCTCGAGGGTCTCCCGGTTGTAGCGGGCACCGTGGCAGACCTCGCAAGGAACGTAGACGTCGGGCAGGAAGTTCATCTCGATCTTGATGGTCCCGTCGCCCGCGCACGCCTCGCAGCGCCCGCCCTTGACGTTGAAGGAAAACCGGCCGGGCTGGTAGCCGCGCACCTTGGCCTCCGGGGTGGAGGCGAACAGCCGGCGCACGTGGTCGAACACCCCGGTGTAGGTCGCGGGGTTGGACCGCGGCGTGCGGCCGATCGGCGACTGGTCGACGTGGATCACCTTGTCGACGTTCTCGACCCCGTCGATGCGGGTGTGCCGACCGGGCACCGTGCGGGCGTTGTAGATCTCCTTGGCCAGCGCGGTGTAGAGGATGTCATTGACCAGCGTGGACTTGCCGGACCCGGACACGCCGGTCACCGCGACGAACAGCCCGAGGGGGAAGGTGACGTCCACCTTCTGCAGGTTGTGCTCGCGCGCGCCGCGCACGGTCAGGTCGCGGCCGGGCTGCCGCGGACGGCGTACCTCCGGGACCGGGATCTGCTTGCGGCCGGACAGGTAGAGCCCGGTCTGCGAGTCCGGATGCTCGAGCAGCTCCTTCACCGTGCCGGAGACCACCACCTGGCCGCCGTGCTCGCCGGCGCCGGGGCCGATGTCGACCACCCAGTCGGCGGTGCGGATGGTGTCCTCGTCGTGCTCGACCACGATCAGCGTGTTGCCGAGGTCCTTCAGCCGCACCAGCGTCTCGATCAGCCGGTGGTTGTCGCGCTGGTGCAGGCCGATGGAGGGCTCGTCGAGCACGTAGAGCACCCCGACCAGCCCGGCCCCGATCTGGGTGGCAAGCCGGATCCGCTGCGCCTCCCCCCCGGACAGCGAGCCGGAGGGCCGGTCTAGGGACAGGTAGTCCAGGCCGACGTCGAGGAGGAACCGGAGCCGCTCCTGGATCTCCTTGAGCACCCGCTCGGCGATCTGCCGCTCCCGCGCGGACAGGTCCAGGGTCTTGAGGAACTCGGCGGCCTCGCTGATGGGCAGCGCGCACACCTCGGCGATGCTCTTCTCACCGATGGTCACCGCCATGGAGACCGGCTTCAGCCGTGAGCCCTTGCACTCCGGGCAGGGCACCTCGCGCATGTAGCCCTCGAACCGCTCCCGGCTGGTGTCGGACTCCGCCTCCCGGTGCCGGCGCTCGATGTAGGGACGCACGCCCTCGAAGCTGGTGTAGTACGACCGCTCCCGGCCGTAGCGGTTGCGGTGCCGCACGTGCACCTTGGTCGCGTGGCCCTCGAGGATCGACTTGCGCGCCTTGGCGGGCAAGTCCTTCCACGGAGTGTTCAAGTCGAAGCCGAGCTCGTCGCCGAGCGCGCCGAGCAGCCGGGTGAAGAAGTCCGCGACGTGGGCGCCCGACCAGGGCCCGATCACGCCCTCGCCCAGGGTCTGCGACGGGTCGGAGACGACCAGCTCGGGGTCGACCTCCATCCGGGTGCCGAGGCCGTGGCACTCCGGGCAGGCGCCGTACGGCGAGTTGAACGAGAACGACCGGGGCTCCAGGTCGTCGGTGTCGATGGGGTGCTCGTTCGGGCAGGCCATCCGCTCGGAGAACCGCTGCTCACGCCCCGGGTCGCCCTCGGGTAGGTCGACCAGGTCGAACACCACCAGGCCGCCGGACAGCCCGAGCGCGGTCTCCACCGAGTCGGTGAGCCGGCGCTTGGACGACGGCTTGGCCGCCAGCCGGTCCACCACCACCTCGATGGTGTGCTTCTTCTGCTTGTTCAGGGTCGGTGGCTCCGCCAGCGAGTGGGTGGACCCGTCCACCCTGGCCCGGGAGAAGCCCTGGGTCAGCAGCTGGCGGAACAGGTCGACGTACTCGCCCTTTCGGCCGCGCACCACCGGGGCGAGCACCTGGAAGCGGGTGCCCTCCTCGAAGCCCAGCACGCGGTCCACGATCTGCTGCGGGGTCTGCCGCGAGATCGGCGCGCCGCAGGTCGGGCAGTGCGGGCGGCCGGCGCGGGCGTAGAGCAGCCGCAGGTAGTCGTAGACCTCGGTGATCGTGCCGACCGTCGACCGGGGATTCTTCGAGGTGGACTTCTGGTCGATGGACACCGCCGGTGACAGGCCCTCGATGAAGTCCACGTCCGGCTTGTCCATCTGGCCGAGGAACTGCCTCGCGTACGCCGACAGCGACTCGACGTAGCGGCGCTGACCCTCGGCGAAGATGGTGTCGAAGGCGAGGCTGGACTTCCCCGACCCGGAGAGTCCGGTGAACACGATCAGGGAGTCGCGCGGCAGGTCGAGCGACACGTCCTTGAGGTTGTGCTCGCGCGCACCGCGGATGATCAGCTGGTCTGCCACTGCACTTCCTCTGCTCCTGCCGTCGAACACACGTTCGCCAATGGTAACCGCGTGGCGCAAGCCGACGCGCCGGTGGTGTGATGGCCCCATGACCACCTCGCACCCAAAGTCCCAGGACGGACCGCCCCCGCTGACCGCGCTGGAGGCCGCGACTTCACGCTATCTGGAAGCACTGACACTTCTCGACGACGAGGCGATGCGGGCTCCCTCGCTGCTCCCGGGCTGGTCCCGGGGGCACGTGGCGACCCACCTGGCCCGCAACGCGGACGCCATGGTGAACGTGCTCACCGGTGTCCGGCTGGGTGAGGTGCGCGCGATGTACCCGTCCCAGGAACAACGCAATTCCGACATTGATTCCGGCGCTTCGCGAGGCGCCGACGATCTCAGGGCGGAAGCCGAGCAGTCGTGCGCGGCGCTGCTGGAGGCCGCGCGGGCGCTCGCCGCGGACCAGTGGGACTCCCCCGTCCGTCGTACTCCCGACTCGGACGCGTTCCCGGTCCGCATGGTCCCCGCCGCGCGGCTGCTCGAGGTCGAGGTGCACCACGCCGACCTCGGTGCCGGCTACACCTGGGAGCAGTGGAGCCCGGAGTTCAGCGACACGGTGATCACCCGGATCCAGGGTGAACGCAGCACGGAGCCGTCTGCGGTGCTGCGCTCCACCGACACCAACGGGCTCTGGAAGATCGGCCCCGGGGAGGGACCGGAGGTCACCGGGCCCGCCGGCGCGCTGGCCTGGTGGCTGCTCGGACGGGGCGACGGGGCGGGTCTAGTGTCGTCGGCGGGCACGGTGCCCGCGCTGGGCCGCTGGAGGTGAGCATGAGCTACAGGGGGAAGGTGCGCCCCGGTGGACCACCGGACGTGCGCGAGCTGGCGAACCTGACGATCACCAAGCTCTCCGTGGGCCCGATGGACAACAACGCCTACCTGCTGCGCTGCCAGCACACCGACGAGCAGCTGCTCATCGACGCCGCAGCGGAGCCGGACCGGCTGCTGAGCGTGGTCGGCGACGACGGGCTGGCCCGGGTGGTCACCACGCACCGGCACCAGGACCACTGGCAGGGGCTGCCCGCGGTGGTCGACGTGACCGGGGCGGAGACAGTCGCCGGTGAGGCGGACGCCGATGAGATCCCGGTGCCGACGACCCGCCGGGTGCGGCACGGGGACACTGTGAGGGTCGGCGACTGCACCCTCGAGGTGATCCACCTGGTCGGGCACACCCCGGGGTCGATCGCGCTGCTGTACGACGACCCGGCGGGCACCCCGCATCTGTTCACCGGCGACTCGCTGTTCCCCGGAGGCATCGGCAAGACCTGGTCGAAGGAGGACTTCACCACCCTGCTCGACGAGGTGAGCGGCAAGGTGTTCGACCGGCTGCCCGACGAGACCTGGTTCTACCCGGGGCACGGGGACGACTCCGACCTGGGCCGGGAGCGGCCGCACCTGGCGGAGTGGCGCGAGCGGGGCTGGTGATCAGCCCCCGACGTCCGCCGGCTCCTCGACGTACATCGGGAACCGCCGCGGCACCAGGAGCAGCAGCAGGCAGGTGAGCACGCCGGCGGCCAGCAGGCCGACGAACACCGCGTGCGTGGACGCGTGCAGCGCCGACCGCATGAACGTCTCCGCAGCGCCGGTGACGTGCCCTTGCAGCGCGCGGCTGACCTGGTCGACGTTCCCGGGCACCTGCCCCTGCACGTCGGCCGGGGCGGAGCGCAGCTGATGCAGCAGCACGGCGTTGGTGACGGCGCCGAACACGGCGGCGCCCAGGCTCTGGCCGAGGAAGCGGGAGAACATCGCTCCCCCGGTCACCACACCGCGGCGGCCCCAGTCCACCGTGGACTGCAGGCCGACGATCAGCGCCGAGGTGATCAACCCCATCCCGGCGCCCATCAGCAGCGCGCCGACCACCGGCTGCCACACCGGGGCGTCCATGCCCAGCTGGGTGAACACGCAGCCGGCCGCGACCGTAAACAGCCCGCCGACCAGGGCGGTGTCCCGGAAGCCGATGCGCAGGTACAGCCGGGCGGACAGGCTGGAGGCGAGCGGCCAGGACATGCTCATCACCGCGAGCACGAACCCGGCCGCCACCGGCCCGAGGCCGAGGACCGACTGCGCCCAGGTGGGCAGGAACGTGGACAGTCCGATGACCAGCAGGCCAGAGAACGCGGTGGCGGCGTAGGACCCCGCGGTCAGCCGCTGCGACCACAGCCACGGCGGCATCACCGGCTCGGCGGCCCGCCGTTCCACCACCACCGCCAGCGCCGTCGCGACCGCGGCTCCGGCGAACACCGCGATGCTTTGCGGGGAGTCCCAGGCCCAGCCGGTGCCGCCCTGCAGCAGCCCGAAGACGAGCAGCCCGCCGGCGGCGAGCAGCAGCCCGGCTCCGGCGTAGTCGATGCGGTGGCTGCGCCGCACCACGTCCTCGCGCAGGTCCCGCACGATCAGGAAGAGCGCGACGGCGCCGATCGGCAGGTTGACCAGGAAGATCCACCGCCAGGAGGCGTACTCGGCGAACCCGCCGCCGAGCGCCGGGGCGATCACCGCGGAGACCCCCCAGACCGACGACAGGTAGCCCTGGACCCGGCCGCGCTCGCGCACGTCGTACAGGTCGCCGGCCACCGTGTTCACGGTTGCGCCGATCGACCCGGCGCCCAGGCCCTGCAGGCCGCGGAAGCAGATGAGGGTGACCATGTTCCAGGCGGCGGCCGACAGCGCCGAGCCGGCGAGGAACACCAGGATGCCGATCACCAGGATCGGCTTGCGTCCGTACAGGTCTGCGAGCTTGCCGTAGACCGGGATGGTCACCGTCTGGGCGAGCAGGTAGACCGAGAACACCCAGCCGACCAGCGAGAAGCCGCCGAGGTCGCCGACCACCTGTGGGATCGCGGTGGCCACGATGGTGGTGTCCATCGCGATGAGCGCCATGGTCATCATCAGCGCGACCAGGATCCGGGTGCGGTGGTCCCGGCGGCGAGGGCTCATCGGTTGATCACTCAACAAGCCTACGGCCCGTTAGGTTGGGCACATGCATGCCGACCAGGAGACCGAACCGCTGGCCCAGCACGGTGAGGGGCCCTGCTGGTGGGACGGGTGGGGCGGGCTGAAGTACGTCGACCTCGGCGCAGGGGACGTGCTCTCCCTGCATGACGACGGCTCGGTGTCGCGGGTCCACGTCGGCTCGGTGGCCGCGGCGCTCCGGCCCCGCGAGGGCGGCGGCGCGGTGATCGCGCTGGAGCGCGGCTGGGGGCTGGCCGAGAAGGCCGACCTGTCCGACGTACGCCCGCTCGGAGAGGTGTGGTCCGACCCGTCGATCCGGTTCAACGACGGCGGCTGCGACCCGGAGGGCCGGTTCTGGACCGGCACGATGGGGTACGACGAGCGGCCCGGCGCGGGCCGGATGTACCGGCTCTCCCCCGACGGGCTCGCCGTCGAGACGATGTGGACCGACGTGACCATCTCGAACGGGTTCGCATTCAGCCCGGACGGGAGCCGCGCCTACTACAACGACACCCCGACCGGTCGCACCGACGTGCTCGACCGGACGTCGGACGGCTCGCTGGTGGACCGGAGGCCGTTCTTCGCGCACGAGGGCAACCCGGACGGGCTGTGCGTGGACGCCGAGGGATACGTCTGGGTGGCGCTGTGGGGCGCCTCCGCGGTGCACCGGATCTCCCCGGACGGGAAGCTGGACGGGATCGTGCACGTGCCTGCCACCCACGTGTCCGCGTGCACGTTCGGGGGCGCTGACCTCGGCACGCTGTACATCACCACGTCGAAGAACGGCATTCCGCCCGGTGCCGAGCCGGAAGCCGGAGCGCTGTTCTTCGTCCGGCCCGGGGTCACCGGCCTGCCGTCCCTCCCGTTCCGCGGCTGACCGGCCGCCAGTTTTTCAAGGTCCCGTGGGCAACTGTCACCTCCCACGATGCGTGAACCGTGGGACCTGGAGGTTTGTCGTGGGAGGTGCTCCAGGACCGTCCGGACCCGGCGAATTCCGACGTAGGACGAGCCGGGAACCGTCCACCGAACCGACTCCTCCGCGGTCCTCCTCAGGCGACCCTGGTCGGTCAACCCCCGGAGATCGTGATCCCGGATGCCCTCCAGATGCTCATGGACTACAGCTTCGAGAGGTGGTGCGGGTCCCGGAAGGTCCAGGTCGTGACCGGTTCCGCCGGCTGCTGAAACTCGCCGCCTGACCCGGCCGCACGCCCGTCGTACTTCTCGCTCGGGCACTTCCCACGACAAACTGCCACATCCCACGGTTCGTGCATCGTGGGATGTGCTGGTTTCCCAAGGGACCCTGGGGAACCGGCGGCGGGGCAGCGGCGCGCTGGATGTGCCAGGATCCTGGCGTGGACACCGACCGGTTCGACGCGTTCGTGGACGGGCTGGACTACCCGATGTTCGTGGTCACCGCCGCCGCCGGGCCTGAGCGGGCCGGCTGTCTGGTCGGCTTCACCACGCAGGCGAGCATCGACCCGCCGCGGATGCTGGTGTGCCTGTCGGTGGCGAACCGCACCTACCGCGTCGCCCGGGACGCCGAGCTGCTCGCCGTGCACGGGCTCGATCCCGTCCAGCAGGAGCTCGCCGAGCTGTTCGGCGGCGCCACCGGCGACGTTGTCGACAAGTTCGCGCAGTGCCGCTGGAGCAGCGGCCCGCAGGGCGTCCCGCTGCTCGACGACTGCCCGCGCCGGTTCGTGGGCAGGATCGTGGACACGCACGGGCTTGGTGACCACGTCGGCTTCCTGCTCGACCCTCTCCGGGTCGACGCGTACGACGGGGGGCCGGGGCTCGGCTACGAGCAGGTGGAGGATCTCGAGCCCGGCCACGCCGCCGGGGACCACCAGGGAGGCGAGGACCCGTGCTGATCCGCCGGATGCAGCCCAGCCCCTTCGACGACGTTGACACCCTCGACGCCTACGCGCTGCCGGACACCGAGGGCCGGCCCTACCTGCGCGTGAACATGGTCTCCAGCCTCGACGGGGCGGCGGCGGTCGCGGGCCGGGTGGGCAGCCTGTCCGGGCTGGCGGACCAGACCCTGCTGCACGAGCTGCGCACCATGTGCGACGTGTTGCTCGTCGGTGCGGGCACCATCCGCGCGGAAGGGTACGGCCCGCTCCGGCTCGGCGAGGACGAGCTGCAGCTGCGGCGTGAGCGTGGTCAGTCCGAGGCGCCCCGGCTCGCCGTGCTCAGCCGGCACCTGGACCTCGACCTGGCCGGCGCCGCGTTCAACGGCGCGACCGCCCGGCCGATCCTGCTCACCACGGAGGCGGCGTCGCCGGAGCGCCGGCGCGCGGCGGAGCGGGTCGCCGATGTGGTCGTCGCCGGCCGTGACGCGGTGAACCTGGCCAACGCGGTCGAGCTGCTCGCCGAGCAGGGGCTCCCCCAGATCCTGTCCGAAGGCGGTCCGCACGTGCTCGCCGGGCTGTTCGCCGCGGACCTCGTCGACGAGCTCTGCCTCGCGCTGGCCCCGCTGGTCATCGGCGGCCGGGAGCTGCGGATCACCGCCGGTGACCTGCTGGGCGTGCCCAGCGAGATGGAGCTCTCCGACGTGCTCGAGAAGGACGGCTACCTGTTCCTGCGCTACCGGGTGCAGCGTTGAGCCGCCACGGCAACCCAGCTCACTGGAGCTACAGGTCTCGCTGGAACTGCAGCGCCCGGCCGAGGACCCGGTAGCCGAGCCGCTCGTTGACCGCGACCATCGGCCCGTTCGTCTCGGTGTTCCAGGTGTCCAGGGTGCGCAGCTGCGGCTCCACCTCGCCCAGCCAGCGCAGCATCTCGAGCTTGAGCAGCAGACCGAGCCGGTGCCCCCGGTGCGCGCGGACCACGCTGGTGTCGTGCTGATGGCCGATCTCTGACCGGTCCCGCTCGACGGCCACCACGGTCTGCCCAGCCAGCTCCCCGGAGCCCCGGTGCCGGGCGAGCAGCCGGTAGGCCGCGGTGCGGCGCCCCTCGTTGGCCCGCTCGTAGCCGCGGATCCGTTCGGCGGTGAACACCTCGTCCTCCACGTCCAGGTCGTCCTGCGGGGCGTCGTTGATCGCCGCGGTCAGCTCGACCACGGCGTCCAGCAGCTCGGGCGGCGTGCGGCCGGGGATCCGGAGCAGCTCGTACGACGTGGCGTGGCCGGCCGCCTCGTCGTACAGCCTGGCCAACTCGGCCGGGTCGACCTCGGACAGGTACTGCCGCCGGTTGATCGCCTGTGACCTCCGCTCGAACCCGTGCGCCCGCGCGAAGCCACGGCACGCCGCGCTCTCCCAGCCGGCCGTCCCGGCGCGGGTCCGCCCCACCCGGCGGGCCTCGTCCATCAGCTGCCGCAGCAGGTCGCTGCCGAGGCCCTGCCGGCGGCAGTCCGGGTGCACCATCACGTCCAGCCAGGCCAGGTGGGTGTTGTCCCAGTCGCTCACCGACAGCTCGCCGTACCCCACCAGCCGGCCGTCCTGGCGGCCCACGAAGCAGCGCGGCGGCTCCCCGTCCCAGCCATGCCGCATCGCCCCGACCTGCACGGTGGCGGTCATCGGGTGCTCCCAAGGCGAGTCGACCTTGATCGCGTCGTTGCGCAGCTGCACGACCTCCGCCACGGTGCGGGCGTCGTCGGCGCTCATCTCGCTGACCTGCACGCGTCCAGGCTGCGCCTCCTCGAGGGCCCCTGGCGACCGAATATCTGCGGAGGTCTACTCCGCGTGGTCGGCGAGCCGGGCGCTCCAGCGCTCCTCGACCCGGGCGAACCGCCACACCGCGAGCGCGAGCAGCCAGACCGCGGCGAACACCGCGACGATGCCGAAGCCCACGTAGTTCAGCGAGAGCCCGCCGATCCAGGCGATCGGGCCGTCGTGCACCGACAGCTGCGAGGCCAGTACGCCGACCAGCTCGACCAGGCCGATCACGATGGCCACCACCACCGACAGCGCGGTGACGGTGAGGTTGTAGAACACCTTGCGGACCGGCCGGGCGAACGCCCACCCGTAAGCGCCGTTCATGAACGCGCCGTCCGTGGTGTCCAGCAGCGACATGCCGGCGGCGAACAGCACCGGAAGGGTGAGGATGGCGTACCAGGGCAGGCCGGCCACCGTCGCGGAGGTGCCGGCGAGCGCCAGCAGCGCGATCTCGCTGACCGTGTCGAAGCCGAACCCGAACAGCACGCCGACCGGGTAGATGTGGAATGGCCGCCGGATCCCCCGCATCACGCCACGGAACAGCCGGTTCATCGCGCCCCGGTTGTTCAGCTGCTCCTCGAGCTCCGCCTCGTCGTACTCGCCACGCCGCATGCGCAGGAACACCCGGAGGATGTTGCCGAGGATGGCCAGGTTCACCCCGCCGATCAGCAGCAGGAACACTCCGGACACGGAGGCGCCGAAGACGCCGGCGTAGCGGTCCACGACCGAGTCCGGGCTCTGCACCGCCGACCCGAGCGCGCGCAGCCCGAACGCGAGCAGCGCGACCATCACCACCACCACGGTGGAGTGGCCGAGGGAGAACCAGAAACCCACCGACACCGGCTGCGAGCCGCGCTCCTCGCGGAGCTTCCGGGTGGTGTTGTCGATCGCGGCGATGTGGTCGGCGTCGAACGCGTGCCGCATGCCCAGCGTGTAGGCGGTGAGCCCGAGTCCGAGTCCGAACGCGCCGCCGCCGACCTGGTAGCCCTGGGGCGCGACGAACAGCGCCAGCGTGCCCCAGCCGAGCACGTGCAGCAGCGCGACCACGGCGTACATGCCGATGATCGGGCGCCGCGAGCCGCGCACGGAGCTGCGGCGCGGCGAGACGTACGACGCGAGACTGCTGGTCACGTCCCCGACGCTACCGGCGAGCAACTCGTTGTTGCAAGTGATTCGCAATTGGCTGGCCTGGTCTTACCGATATCGTGTCGATAACGCGACCTATGGGTCGCGTTTGCCATACCAATATCGGTACGACGAGCGGGGTGGCCGGGCATGGGGATGCCGGAGGAGCTGCTGGAGCTGGCCCGCCTGACGAAGGGCTTCATGCCCGACGAGGAGGGCGCGCTGCTGCACCGGCTGGCGCTGGAGCGGCTCCCCCACGGACCCGCCCTGGAGGTCGGCGGCTACTGCGGCAAGTCCGCGGTCTACCTCGGCGCCGCAGCGCTGGAGACCGGCGGCACGGTGTTCTCCGTGGACCACCACCGCGGTTCGGAGGAGAACCAGGAGGGCTGGCAGTACCACGACCCGGACCTCGCCGACCGCGAGTTCGGCAGGCTGGACACCCTTCCCGCCTTCCGGCGCGCCATCGCGCGGGCGGGCCTCGAGGACCACGTGGTGGCCGTGGTCGGCGGGTCGACGACGGTGTCGGCGCACTGGCGCACCCCGTTGTCTCTGCTGTTCGTCGACGGCGGGCACACCGACGAGCACGTCACGGCGGACTACGAAGGTTTCGGCCGGTGGGTGGCCGCCGGCGCGACACTGGCGTTCCACGACATCTACCCGGACCCGTCCGACGGCGGCCAGGCCCCGTACGGGGTGTTCTGCCGGGCCGTGGATGACGGCGACTTCGTGGAGGTGGCGGCGCTCGGCTCGATGCGGGTGCTACGCCGGGCGCGCGGTGACGCGGGCGACCCGGTCGCCTGAGCCGAGGAACACCTCCGCGCCGTCGGTGGCCCGGCTGAGCGTGTCGGCGGCCAGCACCACCGCGGCCGCCGTCCAGGTGCTGCGCTCCTCCGGCCAGCGGGCGCCGTCGGCGAAAACGTAGCCGGTCCAGAACGAGCCGTCCGGGTCCTGCAGGTGCTGCATGTCGGCCAGCAGCCGCACCGCGTCGTCGTGGCGGCCGAGGGTGGCCAGCGCCATCGCCAGCTCGCAGGTCTCGGCGCCGGTCACCCAGGGCCGGTGGTCGACACAGCGCACCCCGAGGCCGGGCACCACGAAGTCGTGCCACCGGGCGGCGATCCGTTCGAGACCCGCCGGGCCGCGCAGCACGCCGGCGAGCACCGGGTAGTACCAGTCCATGGCGTGGTGCGGGCGCGGGTCGAACCGGTCCTCGGCCTCGCGCAGCGCCCGGTGGAGCCGGTCCAAGGCGACCGCCCAGTGCCGCTGCGGCTCGGCGACCAGGCCAGCCAGGGAAAGCCCGCAGACCAGCGCGTGCCGGATGCTCGAGCTGCCGGTCACCAGCGCGGCGCCGAAGGTGACGCCGCGCTCGTCGGCCGCCCAGTCGATGCCGCCGAACGGCAGCTGGTGACCGACCACCAGGTCGAGCGCCCGGCGCACCACCGGCCACGCCTCGGCGAGGAACCCCGCGTCCCGGCACACCAGCCAGTGGTGCCAGGCCCCGACCGCGACGTAGGCGCACATGTTGGTGTCCGTGCCGGGGTCGGTGACCCGCCCCGCGACGGTGGCCATCGGCCAGGAGCCGTCCGGCCGCTGGGCGGCGAACAGCCAGGCGTAGGCCCGGTCTGCGGCCTCGGGCTGCCCGCCGACGAGCAGCGCCATCGCGCACTCGACGTGGTCCCAGGGGTCCACATGCCCGCCGGGGAACCACGGGATCGCCCCGGAGGGCTCCTGCACCGCGGCGATCGCGGCCGCCGCGGCGCGGACCCGGCGGGCGTCCAGCACACCGGGCAGCTGGGGAAGGCTTCGGCTCATGGCTTGGTGAAGTAGAGGACCAGGCTCTTGCCGAGCACCGGGTCGAGGAGCCGTTCCGCGGTCCGGGTCAGCCAGGGCCCCTTCATGATGTCCCAAACCAGCAGCCGGTGGTAGGTCCGCACGGCGGGGTGGTCGTCGTTGCCCACGCCGACCGCGCACTTCAGCCACCAGTACGGCGCGTGCAGCGCGTGCGCGTGCCCCCGTCCGTCGTACCGGAGCCCGGTCGCGGCGACCTTGCCGGCGAGCTCGGCGGCAGTGTAGATCCGCACGTGGCCGCCCTCGACCTCGTGGTACTCCCGGGACAGGGCCCAGCAGACTCGTTCGGGCAGCCAGCTGGGCACGGTTACCGCCAGCGTGCCGCCCGGGCGGAGCACCCGGACCAGCTCGGCGATCGCCCCCCGGTCGTCTGGGATGTGCTCGAGCACCTCGGCGGCGACGATCCGGTCGAACTCGCCGTCGGCGAACGGCAGCTGCAGCGCATCGCCCTGCTTCACGTCAGCCTCGGCCCCGGCCGGCACCTCGCCGGCCGTCCGCATCGCGGCGAACATGTCCGAGACGGCGGACAGCTCGTCGGCGTCCTGGTCGAAGGCGACCACGTCCGAGCCGCGCCGGTACAGCTCGAAGGCGTGCCGGCCCGCGCCGCAGCCCATGTCGAGCACTCGGTCCCCCGGCGCGACGCCGAGCCGCTCGAAGTCGACCGTCAGCATGCCGCCCCCGCGACCGCCCGCTCGTAGACGGCCGCGGTGCGCTGCGCGACGGCCGGCCAGCCGAACCGCTCCACCGCGCGGCTGCGGGCGGCGGCACCCATCCGCCGTCGCCGGTTCGGATCGTCGAGGAGTACGGCGAGGGCGGCAGCGAGCTGCTCCGCGTCGCCGGGGGCGACCAGCTGTCCGCACGTCCCGTCCTCCCCCACCACCTCGGGAAGCGCCCCGGCGCGGCTGGCCACCAGCGGCGTGCCGCAGGCCATCGCCTCCACCGCCGGAAGCGAGAAGCCCTCGTAGAGGGACGGCACACAGGCCACCTCGGCGGAGCCGAGCACCCCGGCGAGGTCACCGTCGGAGAGGCCGTGCACGAACCGGACGGAGTCGCCGATGGCCAGCGACTCCACGAGCTCCTGCGTCCGGGCGCCTGGCTTGCTGACGAGCACCAGCTCGACGTCACGCTCGGTGCGCAGCTTGGCGAACGCCTCCAGCAGGGTGGCCAGGCCCTTCAGCGGGCTGTCCGCACTGGCCATTGCAACGATCCGGCCCGGCACGCGCGGCGCCCGGGGCGGGGCGAACACGTCAGTGTCCGCGCCGAGCGGCACCACGGTGATGCGACGCAGGTCCACCTTGAAGTCGGTGGCGATGTCGTGCGCCGAGGACCGCGAGACGGTGAGCACGTGCTCGGCGCGGCGCGCCACCCTGCCCTGCATGGCCAGAAAGCCGTACCAGCGGCGCAGCGTCAGCCGGCGCCAGCCCTGCGCGGCGGCGAGCTCGAGCCTGCGGTCCAGGGTGATCGGGTGGTGGATGGTGGTGACCATCGGGATCCCGGCGCCCCTCGCGTGACGCTGCAGCCCCAGCATCCCGTAGCCGAGCGTCTGGTTGTCGTGCACCACGTCGAAGTCGCGCAGCCGGCGGCGCAGCAGCCGGGCGGCGCGGAGGCTGAAGGTCAGCGGCTCCGGAAAGCCCGCGGTCCACATCATCGCCACCTCGAGCGCGTCCACGGCGTCCCGGATCTCGTCTCTGCGCGGGGTCCGGAACGGGTCCGGCTCGCGGTACAGGTCCAGGCTGGGCACCTTGGTCAGCGTCACGCCGGGGTCCAGCTCCGGGTAGGGCTGTCCGGAGAACACCTCGACCCGGTGCCCGAGGGCGGCGAGCTCGCGGCTGAGGTGGCGCACGTACACGCCTTGGCCGCCGCAGTGCGGCTTGCTGCGGTAGGACAACAGCGCGACGCGCACGCTCGACCTCCCGTGTCCGGGCGGGTTCCCCCGCGCATCGACTGAAACGTGTTCCTATTATGCAGAGCGTGACCAACAGCAGCACTCCGGCCGGGGGCGAGCCCGGGACCGCCGCCCAGCAGGACCGCCGCCGCCGGATCCTGGACGCCACAGTTGCCCTCGCCTCGGAGGGGGGCTTCGACGCGGTCCAGATGCGCGCCGTGGCCGACCGCGCGTCGGTGGCGCTCGGCACGCTGTACCGGTACTTCCCCTCGAAGGTGCACCTGCTGGTCACCGCGCTGGCGAGGGAGCTGGAGCGCGCCAACGACGCGTTCGAGCGCAGGTCTTTGGCCGACGCGACGGCCCAGGAGCGGGTGCTGCATGTCCTGGACCGGGTCACCCGTTCTTTGCGCAAGGAGCCGAACCTGACCGAGGCGCTCACCCGGGCGTTCATGTTCGCCGACGCGTCCGCGAGCGCGGAGACCCGTGCCGTGGTGGTCCAGGTGCACCGGATGCTGCTGCGGGCGATGCGGGAGCCGTCGGCCGCGACGACGACGCGGTCCGAGCCGACCGAGGAGCAGCGTGCGGTCGCGCAGGTGATCGGAGACGTGTGGCTGGCCACCCTGGTGCAGTGGGTCACCGGCCGGGCGACGGCGGCCGATGTCGGGCACTCCCTCGAGGTCGCGGTCGGGTTGCTGCTCCGGCCCGCCGCCGACCGGTAGCCTTCGGCGCATGCCCGCTGACGTGGAGAGCGCCGACCGGGACGGCGTGCGCGCCCTCGAGGACCTGCTCGCCCCGGCGCTGGGCGAGGACCCGCTGGGCGTCGTTTCGGTGTGGTACGGCGCGGTGGACGGCTCGCCACGGGTACGACGCGACGAGCACGTCACGCACTACGCGGCGAGCACCATGAAGCTGCCGCTGCTGGCGGCGGCGTACCTGCGCGCGGAGCGCGGCGACCTGGACCTGGACGCCGAGGTGCCGGTGCACAACGACTTCGGCTCGGCGCTGGACGGCTCACCGTTCCGCCTCGAGCAGGCGGACGACCAGGACGACGAGACCTGGGACCGCATCGGCAGGCGCCAGACGCTGCGGGAGCTGGCCCGGCACGCGATCGTGAAGTCGGGAAACCTGGCCACCAACCTGCTGCTGGAGGAGGTCGGGCCGGGCGCCGTCGCGGAGGTGCTCTCGCGTGCCGGCTGCAGCACGGACACGATCCTGCCGCGCGGCATCGGGGACGCGGTCGCCCGCGACGCGGGCCTGGACAACCTGGTGACGGCGGCGGACCTGGGCCTGGTCATGGCCGCGATCGCCGACCGGCGGCTGGCGCAGCCGCCGACCTGTGTCGCAGTCGAGGAGGTGCTGCTGGGCCAGGAGCACCGAGACGGGATTCCCGCGGGGCTGCCCTCTGGCACCGTGGTCGCGAACAAGACCGGCTGGGTGGACGGCGTCACCCACGACGTGGCGCTGGTCCGACCGCTCGATCGGGAGCCCTACGTGCTCGCGGTGTGCACCACCCTCGCCGTACCGGAGGAGACGGCGCACGGGCTGATCGCCTCGATCAGCTCGACGGTGTGGCAGGAGCACTGCCGATGAGCCGGATCGAGACGGTCGCTTGCGAGCGGCTCAGCGTGCCGCTGCACACCCCGTTCGTCACCGCGCTGCGCAGCACCACGGCCACGGAGACGCTGGTGGTACGGGTCACCGACGGCGACGGGATGACCGGCTGGGGCGAGGCGCCGCAGGTGTGGCGGGTGACCGGTGAGTCGCTGGCCGGCGCCGAGGCCTGCGTCAGCGGACCGTTGACCGCGGCGATCGCTGGTGGGGATGCCGACGACCTGGCCGAGCTGTGCCGGCGGGTCGCCACGGCAGTGCCCGGCAACCTCGGCGCCAAGTCCTCGGTCGATGTGGCCCTGCACGATCTCGCCGCCCGGCGGCTGGGCGTGAGCCTGCCGCGGTTCCTCGGCACGGCCGTCCACCAGGTGCCCACGGACGTGACGCTGGCCGCGTCCGACGCTGCGTCACTCGGTCAGGTCGCGGAGAAGCGGGTCGCGGACGGGTTCACGGTCCTGAAGGTGAAGGTGGGCACCTCCGGTGCCGAGGACGTGGAGCGGGTGCGTGCGGTGCGCGAGCGGGTCGGCCCGGACGTCACCATCCGGCTGGACGCGAACCAGGGCTGGGACAGGCGGCAGGCGGTCCGGGTCATCCGGGGCATCGAGGACGCCGGCCTCGATGTGGAGCTCGTCGAGCAGCCGGTGCCGGCGCACGATCTGGACGGCCTGACCTGGGTCACCGACCGCGTGGACACTCCGATCCTGGCCGACGAGGCGGTGTACGGCGTGCGCGACCTGGTCGAGCTGATCCATCGCCACGCCGCGGACATGGTCAACGTCAAGCTGGCCAAGTGCGGCGGGCTGAGCGCTGCTCGGACGATGCTGTCGTTGGCCGCTGCGTACGGCGTGGAGGCGCTGGTCGGCTCGATGATGGAGTCGCCGATAGGGGTCGCTGCTGCCGCGAGCCTGGCCGCCGCGCACGGGGGTCGGGTCGTCGACGACCTGGACGCGGCGTGGTGGGCCGCGGCGTCGCCGGTGCGTGGCGGGCTGACGTACGACGGAGCGACGGTCGTCCTTCCCGATGCTCCGGGACTGGGTGTCGAGGGGCTGGCTTGATGCCGGAGACGCTCATCGTCACCGTGCCGGTCGCCACGGTGTGGACCGAGCCGGATGCTCCGCGCGAGCTCGACGAGGCGGCCGTCCGCGATCTTCCCGACCTCGCCGCGTGGACCGCCGCCCTCGCCGACGAGCCCTCCCGTGCCGGGCTCACGGGGCGGACGCTGACCCAGGTGCTGCTCGGCGACCCGGTCCAGGTGCTGGAGGAACGCCACGAGTGGGCGCGGGTCGTGGTGCCGGGCCAGCCCAGCTCGGCCGATCCGGGTGGGTACCCGGGCTGGGTCCGCCTCGCGCACCTGCGTGCCGCGCCGTTCCTCGCGCCGTCGGGCAACGTGTGGACCGTGGTGAGCGGGCGCATCGTGCCGTGCGTGCTGGAGGACGGGGAACGCATCGAGCTCTCCCTCGGCACGCTGGTGTCGGTCGAGGCGGTGTCCGCACTCCACGTCCTGGTGGCGCTGCCGGACGGCCGGCGCGGCACGGTCGCCCGGTCCGACGTACTCCAAGGTGAGGACCACCGGCACCTTCCGCTCGAGGCTGCGCGGGCTTTCCTCGGCACGCGCTACCTCTGGGGCGGTACCTCCGGCTGGGGCGTGGACTGCTCCGGGCTGGTGCACCTGGCCTTCCGGCTCTTCGGCGTGGTGCTGCCCCGGGACGCGCACGACCAGTCCTCGGCGGCGCAGCTGCGACCTGTGCCGCTGGACGAGGTGCGGTCGGGTGACCTGTACTTCTTCGCCGAGCCGGGTCGGCGCGTGCACCACGTCGGGTTCGCCTCCCGGCCAGCGGCCAACGACGGGACCCGCTGGATGCTGCACGCGCCGGGAGCGGCCGGCATCGTCGAGGATGTGCCGATGAGCCCGGACCGGGTGCAGACCCTGGTGAGTGCTGGTCGCGTGGACCTCGAAAGCTGACGCCTCCGCAGTCGCCCCCTCACCGGCCGTGGTCGCCTCGTCAGGCGGCGTGGGGGTCGATGCCGGAGCCGGTGAGGTCGGGGATTGTGCCGAGGCGGTGGGTGCCGGTGTGGTCGACGCGGTACCAGTGGCCGTGTGGGCTGCGCCACAGGACCGGGGACAGGCGCAAGGAAAGAATTTCACGAGCCGCAACGTCGTGTGCTGGCACGGATCCCGCCCCCGCCGTACCTCCTAGACTGCGGTCCATGCCACCCATCGACCCGGGCGCCTGGGCCAGGTTCACCCAGGACCCGCGCGACCCCAGCGCCGCGGCACTGCGGGCGTCGGACCAGGACCGGGACGTGGTGTTGCAGGTGCTCGCCGAGGCCTACGCCGACGGCCGCCTCGACCGGCAGGAGTACGACGAGCGGGCCGAGTCGACCTCGCAGGCGAAGACACTGGGTGACCTGCCACCGCTGATCGCGGACCTGGTGCCGCAGACGCCGCGAGGACCCTCGAGCGACCTGGCCCACGCCACTCCGCAGGAGCTCGACCAACGCGCGGCGGCCGCCTACGCGTCCAGCCGCCGCAACGCCGTGTCCGGCATGGTCATCCCGACCGTGGTCACCTTCGTGATCTGGTTCGCGATCAACTTCGGACCGGACGGCTGGCACTTCAGCTTCCCGTGGCCGGTGTTCGTCGCGCTCGGCACCGGCATCAACCTGCTACGCGTGCTGCTGCACAAGCAGGACCTGATCGCCGAGGAGCGCGAGAAGCTGGAGAAGAAGCAACGCCAGGCGCTCGAGCCGGGCCGCCCCGAGGAACCGGACAACCCCGCCTGACTGAGGTCAAGGGCGCGACACGATCAAGGCCACGCCCAGGGGCGGGAAGATGATCGCCAGGATGTTCAGCAGAGCCGTCATGAATGAGGCGTACCCGATCACGTCCGGATCATCAGCGGCTCAGCCGTCCCAGCCTTCTGGCCGGTGCTTCTTCGCCAGCTTGCCGACGACCAGCGCGTAGGAGGTGTCCACGGCGTCGCAGAGGTCGTCGTCGGGGATGCCACCGTCAATGCGCAGGGTGTTCCAGCCTGAGCGACCGATGTAGGCCATCACCGACGCATCGCCGGGATACCGGAGCAGCCACTCGTCGGCCTCCTCGCGGTTCGCCCCGGCCTTGATCCCGAGGGTCTCGCTGCCCATGAACGCGAAGATCTTGTCGTGCACCTTCGCGACATGGTCGCCCTCCCAGGGCTGGTCAGCCCACGCGCCGGGCTTGCCGAGGCAGTACGACGCGAGCTCCTCCGGCGACACGGTCAGCGGGCCCCGGCCTCGACCATCTGCCGCAGCTCGCGCTTCAGCTCGGAGATCTCGTCGCGCAGCCGGGCCGCCACCTCGAACTGCAGCTCCGCCGCGGCGGCGTGCATCTGGTCGGTGAGCTGCTGCACCAGGTCGGCGAGGTCGCGGGCAGGCAGCCCGGCCAGCTCGGCGGCGTGCTTGCCGACGTCCTTGCTGGACAGCCCGGGCACCGGCGCCTTGCCGCGCGACTGCTGCCTACCAGCGCCGCCGAGCAGCTTCTGGGTGTCCTCGTCCTCGCGGGCCAGCATCTCGGTGATGTCCGCGATGCGCTTGCGCAGCGGCTGCGGGTCCACGCCGTTCGCCTTGTTGTAGGCGACCTGCTTCTCCCGGCGGCGGTTGGTCTCGTCGATCGCCGCCTCCATGGACGGGGTGATCTTGTCGGCGTACATGACCACCTGGCCGGACACGTTGCGGGCGGCGCGGCCGATCGTCTGGATCAACGACTTGTCCGAGCGCAGGAAGCCCTCCTTGTCCGCGTCGAGGATCGCGACCAGTGACACCTCGGGCAGGTCGAGTCCTTCCCGGAGCAGGTTGATGCCCACGAGCACGTCGTACTCCCCCAGCCGCAGCTCGCGCAGCAGCTCGACCCGGCGCAGCGTGTCCACCTCGCTGTGGAGGTATCGCGTCCGCACACCGGCCTCGAGCAGGTAGTCGGTGAGGTCCTCAGCCATCTTCTTGGTCAGCGTGGTGACCAGCGCCCGCTCGTTGCGCTCCACCCGGGTGTTGATCTCGTGGATCAGGTCGTCGATCTGCCCCTTGGTTGGCTTGACCAGCACCTGCGGGTCGACCAGGCCGGTGGGCCGGATGATCTGCTCCACGACGTTGCCTGTCCCGCCCACCTTGGCCAGCTCGTAGTCGCCCGGCGTCGCGGACAGGTAGATGGTCTGCCCGATCCGGTCGAGGAACTCCTCCCACTTCAGCGGCCGGTTGTCCATCGCGCTGGGCAGCCGGAAGCCGTGGTCGACGAGGTTCCGCTTCCGGGACATGTCACCTTCGTACATCCCGCCGATCTGCGGCACGGAGACGTGCGACTCGTCGATGACGAGTAAGAAGTCCTCGGGGAAGTAGTCGAGCAGACAGTTCGGCGCCGACCCCCGCGAGCGACCGTCGATGTGCATCGAGTAGTTCTCGATCCCCGAGCACGACCCGACCTGGCGCATCATCTCGATGTCGTACGTCGTACGCATCCGGAGCCGTTGCGCCTCCAGCAGCTTGCCCTGCCTCTCGAAGGTGGCCAGCCGCTCGGCGAGCTCGGCCTCGATGCCGCGGATGGCGCGCTCCATGCGCTCCGGCCCGGCCACGTAGTGCGATGCGGGGAAGACGTAGAGCTCGTTGTCCTCGGTGACCACCTCGCCGGTCACCGGGTGCAGCGTCATCAGCCGCTCGATCTCGTCGCCGAAGAACTCGACCCGGACGGCGAGCTCCTCGTACATCGGGAAGATCTCCAGGGTGTCCCCGCGCACCCGGAACGTGCCGCGGGTGAAGGACATGTCGTTGCGGGTGTACTGGATCTCGACGAGCCGGCGCAGGATCTGGTCGCGCTCCATGTCGGCGGACCCGACCTTGAGCGGGACCATCCGGTCGACGTACTCCTGCGGCGTGCCCAGGCCGTAGATGCATGACACGGTGGCGACCACGATCACGTCGCGGCGGGTGAGCAGCGAGTTGGTCGCCGAGTGCCGCAGTCGCTCCACCTCCTCGTTGATCGAGGAGTCCTTCTCGATGTAGGTGTCGGTCTGCGGGACGTAGGCCTCGGGCTGGTAGTAGTCGTAGTAGGAGACGAAGTACTCCACCGCGTTGTCCGGGAACAGCTCCCGCAGCTCGTTGGCGAACTGGGCGGCGAGGGTCTTGTTCGGCTGCATCACCAGGGTGGGCCGCTGCAGCCGCTCCACCGCCCACGCCACCGTGGCGGTCTTGCCGGTGCCGGTGGCGCCGAGCAGCACCACGTCCTTCTCGCCGCCGCTGATCCGCCGCTCGATGTCGTCGATCGCGGTGGGCTGGTCGCCGGACGGGGAGTAGTCGGAGACGACCTTGAACGGCGCCACCCGGCGCTCCAGATCGGTCACGGGCCTCATGGCTGAAGAGCCTACGTCGCCCCACCGACAGGCTGCTCGGACCGGCCTCCGGCCTAGCCGCCACGGCAATGTTGCGTGGAGTGGAAGTTGCCGCAACATCCCGCCCGACGGCGCCGCGCTCGTCTAGACATAGAAGGGTGCCTCTGGTCGAGCCGGCGTGGATCCTGCGCTCCGCGCGGCGTCACTGCGCCGACGGCCGGCTGCGAACCGCGGCGGAGTTCGCAGCCGGTGGCGGCGCCGCGCCACCGGTCCACCGCTCGCGGGTGACCCGCTGGGAGAACGGCTCGACGGAGCCCTGGTACGACCTGGTGCGCCGCTACGAGCTCGTCTGCGAGTATCCGGCCGGTCAGCTGGTGACCGCCGTCGACATCGTCAACCGGGAGGCGCACCCGGTGTCCTGCGCGCCGCGGCTCGCCCGGCCGCAGCGCTCCGACCCGGTCTCGGACGCGACCCGGCTGCTCCGGGCCGCGCTCGAGGACGAGCCGCTGACCGGGGCCGCGTGGGACGAGCTCTCGGCCACGCTGGGCGACCTGCCGGCCGTGCTGCTGATGCCGGAGCAGTGGGCGCACCTGCTCACGCGCGGCCTGGTCGAGATGTCCCTGGCCGTGGGGCTCGAGTACCTCCAGCGGCTCGAGGCGATGGCGCGGCTGGCCGGACACCCCTGTGCCGGCCCGCACGTGCTGACCCTGTTCGAGACCGCGCTGACCGACCCGACCTCGCAGGTGTTCAGCGAGACCGCGGCGCTGGTGCAGTACTGCGACCATCCCGATGCGGCGGCCGTCCTGCTGCAGGTGGCCAGGCACGCGGTCAACGACCACGCCCTGCGGGCCGCGCTCACCGCGGCCGCGACCATGCTGCGTGACCGGCGGGTCGAGCCCGACACCGCCCTCGAGCTCGCGCAGCTGGCCCTGGACTGCTGCCGGGACGCCGACCTGCCCTACCGGGTACGACGCTGTGCCGCCGACGTGCTCAGAGCGCTCACGCCCCGGGCCCGCCGGCGCATCGTCTCGGATCTTCGCTCCGGCTCCACCGACCAGGCCCTTGCCTCCATCCTGGAGGACGAGGGCCCTCGGCCGCTAGCCCAGTCGAAGGCACTCGGGAACCGGATCAGGCAACGGGTGCAGGAGCAGCTCGGCAGCGACGTCCCAGGCGACGACGATTTGCTCCGGCTGCTGCGCCACGTCACCGTCGAGACCAACGACCAGCGGCGGGCCGACGCCCTGGAGCTCATGATGCTGCTGCCGTTCGGGCCGGTGCTGGGCACGGCCTACGCGGACGAGCTGCGCGACTCGATGGCCCGCGGCGATGTTCCCGGCATGCACGAGTGCCTCGGCGTGCTGTCCTTCCTGGCTACCGCCGCCGAGGCGCCCCTGCTGGCAGACCTGGCGGTGACGTCGTGGGACGCGGCCGACGGACAGGTCGCGGTGGAGGCGTCCTGGGCGCTGGGGAACCTGCGCGGTACCTCGACGGAGCTGTCCCGGGCCGAGGAGCGCGTCGCCCGCGCCGTACGCCGCGCGCTGGCGGACCGGAAGCAGGTGCCCGAGGATCTCTACCCGGCCTGGGCGTACGCCCTCGGCATGCGTGGCCGGCTGGACCTGCTCTCCGAGCTGACCGCATCCCCGCAGCTCCGCCGCGGCCGGGGCTGGGCAGAAGCCCGCCGTTGGTGGCTCGACCTGCCTGGCCATCTGCCTCCTGGCAAGATTGGTCCGTGACCCGACGCGCCCGCTTCCGCCGTGCCCGGACGCGGCGCTCCATGGGCGTCGAGCTCACCGTGCTGGCCAGGCGCGCACTGATGTCGATGTTCGGGGTGCAGTTCCTGGTCGCGCTCACCCTCACCCTCGTCGACTCCTACCGGCGACGCGGCCGCAAGCCCAGCCCGTTCCGGACCACCGCACCGGCGGAGGTGAAGATCGGCGAGGGCACGGTCACGACGTACACCTTCGGCAAGGACCTGTACGACGACATGCTCGCCGCGATCGACTCCGCGGAGCGCCAGATCCTGTTCGAGACCTACATCTGGAAGGGCGACGCCGTCGGCGAGCGCTTCAAGCGGGCCCTCGTGGACGCGGCGAACCGGGGCGTCGAGGTGTACGCGATCTACGACACCTTCGCGAACCTCGTCGTACGCCCCACCTTCAAGCAGTTCCCACCCGGGCTGCGGGTGCTGAAGTACCCCGTCTACAACGCCGGCTGGCGGTTCTTCGACCTGCGCCGCTACGGCCGCGACCACCGCAAGATCCTGGTCGTCGACGACCGGGTCGCCTTCGTCGGCGGCTACAACATCGGCACCGCCTACGCCACCGAGTGGCGCGACACCCACGTGCGCATCACCGGCCCCGGCGTCTGGGACCTGAAGCGGGCGTTCGCCGACTTCTGGAACCTGAACCGGCACCGGCACGGCGGCCGGCCGCTGCTGCTCGAGACGGCCTCGGAGTGGGAGCCGAGGATCCGGCTGCACCGCAACATCCCGCGGCTCTGGATGTTCCCGATCCGGGCGATGTACATGGAGGCGATCAACCGCGCCTCCCACCACGTCTGGATGACGCATGCCTACTTCATCCCGGACCCGGATTTCGTCGACGCGCTGGAGGCGGCCGCCCTGCGTGGGGTGGACGTGCGGCTGCTCGTCCCGGCGCGGTCCAACCACGTGGTCGCCGATTGGCTGTCCCGCGGCTACTACAGCGAGCTCCTTGCCGCCGGGGTGCGCATCTTCCGGTTCCACGGCGCGATGGTGCACGCCAAGACCGCGACCGTCGACGGCAGCTGGTCGACCGTGGGCACGGCGAACCTGGACCGGGCCTCGATGACCGGCAACTACGAGATCAACGTGGAGTTCATCGACGGGGACATGGCCGAGCAGATGGAGCGCATCTTCTCCACCGACCTGTCCAACGCGTCGGAGCTGACCGGCCGCGAGTGGGCGGACCGCGGGCTGCACCGCAAGTTCACCGAGCTGGTGCTGGCGCCGCTGCGCCCGCTGCTGTGACGCGCCTGCCGGACCAGCGGCGGTATCGTGGCCGCCGGAGGGCGAGCCGATGGCAGCGAGCCTGGAGCGTGGTCGGCAGGGATTCCGCCGGCATGAGTGGGCGGGGAGCTACACCGCGCTCCTGGAGGCCGACGGCGAGACTGGCCTGACGGGCAGCGACCTCGAGCTGCTCGCCGTGACCGCGTTCCTGTGCGGCCACGACAGGGTCAGCGACGACGCGTGGATGCGCGCGCACCGTTTCTACCGGGACCACGACCTGCCGCTCCAGGCTGCCCGCGCCGCGTTCTGGCTGGCCTTCGGCCTGCTCAACCGGGGCGAGATGGCGCAAGCCAGTGGGTGGCTCGGGCGCGCGAGCGAGCTGGTCGGCGAGCACGGGCACGACAGCGTCGAACAGGGGTACCTGCTCATTCCCCGGACGCTCATGGACGTGCGCGCCGGTAGAGCGGACAACGCTACGAAGGGAGCCGAGGAGGCGATCCGCATCGCCAACCACCATCGCGACCCCGACCTCGGCACCTTGGCGCGGTTGGTGGCAGGGCACGCCCGCTTCCTCGCCGGCCAGGCCGAGAGCGGGTTCGCCCTCCTCGACGAGGCGATGCTCGCCGTGACCTCCGGCGAGGCGAACCCCTGCGTCACGGGCCTCGCCTACTGCACGGTGATCTCAGCGTGCCAGGAGATGTTCGACCTGAGGCGGGCGCGGGAATGGACCGCGGCGCTCACGGACTGGTGTGCGGCGCAGCCGGACCTGGTGCCCTACCGCGGGTCGTGCCTGGTGCACCGCTCGCAGATCATGCAGCTCTCGGGCGCGTGGCCGCAGGCCCTGGACGAGGCCCGGAAGGCGTGCGAGCGGCTCGCGGACGACCCAGCGGCCGGCGGCGCCTACTACCAGGCCGGCGAGCTCCACCGCCTCCGCGGCGAGCACGCCCAGGCCGAGGACGCCTACCGCAGGGCGAACCAACGGGGCCACCAGCCGGAACCCGGACTGGTTCTGCTCCGGTTGGCGCAGGGCAGGCTGGGCACCGCAGAAGCGGGCATACGGCGGCTGCTCACGGAATGGCCGCCTGGGCCCGGCCGGGCGGAGGTGCTGGCCGCGGCCGTCGAGGTTCTCCTCGAGGCCGAGGACGTGCCCGGAGCCCGAGCCGCGGCCGATGAGCTGGCCGAGATGGCAGCCGGCGTGGACATGCCCATGCTCAGCGCTCTCGCCGCCCAGACGGCGGGGGCGATCTGCCTGGCGGAGGGCGATGCGGCGGCAGCGCTGCGCCTGCTCCGCCGCGGGTGGCGGATCTGGCGTGACCTCGAGACGCCGTACCACGCGTCGCGGGTGCGGCTGGCGATCGGCTCCGCCTGCCGTGCCCTCGGCGACGAAGAGGCCGCCCGCATGGAGTTCGACTCGGCACGCTGGGTCTTCGAACGGCTCGGTGCCGAGCCGGACGTGACCCGCGCCGAGACGCTGGCCGGCGGGTCCCGGGTGCCGGAAGGAGTGCTCCTCACCGCCCGCGAGGTGGAGGTGCTGAGGCTGGTCGCGGCGGGCAAGACGAACCGCGAGATGGCCCGCGACCTGTTCCTGAGCGAGAAGACCATCGCCCGTCATCTGAGCAACATCTACGCAAAGCTCGACCTGCGCTCGCGCGCCGCGGCCACCGCGTACGCCTATGACCACGGCCTGGTCTGAGCACCGTCCGACGGGCCGCCTTCTGACTGGGTAGAAGTTTCCACACCGCCCGGCGGGCGGATGGGCATTCCGTCCGATGCGGCCGCATCCCCTCGCTCCTAGCGTCATGGCACGTCACCGACAACAGATGGGAGCGGGCCATGAACGAGCACGCGGACACCGTCATCATCGGCGCCGGGCAGTGCGGGCTGGCCACGGCCTACCACCTCGCACGGGCGGGGCTGGAGGCGATCGTGCTGGACGAGAACGCACGCGTGGGCGACAACTGGCGCAAGCGCTACGACTCGCTGCTGCTCTACACGCCTTCGGAGTACAACGGGTTGCCGGGCATGGCCTTCCCGCTGCCGCGCCACACCTGGCCCACCGGGCACCAGATGGCCGACTTCCTCGAGAGCTACGCCCAGCGGATGAATCAGACCGTGCGTCAGGACACGGCGGTCGACTCGGTGGCCGCCACCGACGACGGCGAGTACGTGGTGTCCGCCGCCGACCACCGGATCCAGGCTCGCCAGGTGGTGCTGGCCACGGGCGGGCAGCACCACGCGTACGTGCCCGAACTGGCCACGCGACTGGACCCGGGCATCCGGCAGATCCACTCGGACGCCTACCGCAACCCGTCCCAGCTGCTGCCCGGGCCGGTGCTCGTCGTCGGAGCCAGCCACTCCGGCGCCGACCTCGCGCTCGAGTCCGCGACAAGCGGCCACGAGACCTGGCTGTGCGGGCCGGAGCGGGGCGAGATCCCGTTCACGCTCGAAGGTGTCTCGGGCAGGTTCGCGGGACCGGTGGCGTGGTTCGCCGCGAACCACCTGCTGACCACCCGGACACCACTCGGCCGAAGGATGCAGCCCGAGGTCCGCAGCCAGGGAGGCCCACTGATCCGGGTCAAGTCCCAGCACCTCGAAGCCGCCGGCGTGCACCGGAGCACCTGCCGTGCCTCGGATGTGCGCGACGGTCTGCCGGTGCTCGCGGACGGGACGGTGGTGGACGCGCGCAACGTCATCTGGTGCACCGGCTTCCGCCACGACTTCGGCCTCCTGGACCTGCCGGTCATCGGCGAGGACGGCTGGCCTCTGGACAAAGGTGGCGTCGTCCCCTCTGCCCCGGGGCTGTACTTCGTCGGTCTGCTGTTCCAGCGCGGCTTCTACTCGATGCTGGTCGGCGGCGCCGGCAAGGACGCCGCGTTCATCGCCCGCCACATCGCGTCCCGGTCCCGGGCGAGGGACCAAGATCGCGTGTCCGCGTGAGGCGCTCAGTCCTTCGAGAGCTGGACGTCGAGCTCGCCCTCGCCGTACCTCCTGCGCAGCACCTTCTTGTCGAACTTGCCCACCGACGTACGCGGCACCGCCTCGATGAAGGTCCACGCATCGGGCAGCTGCCACTTGGCGAACGACTTGGCGAGGTGGTCGCGCAGCGCGCCCGGCGTGACCGACGCGCCTTCACGGAGTACGACGGAGGCGAGCGGCCGCTCCTGCCACTTCTCGTCCGGGATGCCCACGACCGCCGCCTCCAGCACGTCCGGGTGGCCCATCAGAGCGTTCTCGAGATCCACCGAGGAGATCCACTCGCCGCCGGACTTGATCACGTCCTTGGCCCGATCGGTGAGGGTGATGTAGCCGAGCTCGTCGAGCGTCCCGACGTCGCCGGTGCGCAGCCACCCGTCGTGGAACTTCCCCGGGTCATCGTCTTTGTAGTAGCTGCCGGTGACCCACGGACCGCGCACCTCCAGCTCGCCGACGGCCTCGCCGTCGTTCGGCATCGGTGCGCCGGAGTCGCCGACGATGCGGCCCTCCACGCCGGGGAGCAGCCGGCCGGCCGTGGACCGGTAGTGCCACATCCGCTCCCCCTCGGCGCCGATCGGCCGGCGTGCGGTGGAGGCGACCGGCGAGGTCTCGGTCATCCCCCAGGCCTGCTGCACGTAGACCCCGTGCTCGTCCTCGAAGCGCTCCATCAGCCGCCGCGGCACCGCGGACCCACCGCAGGCGACCAGCCGGAAGGAGGACAGGTCCACCTCGTGGCTCTCGGCGTAGAGCAGCAGGTCGTTCCAGATCGTCGGCACCGCGCCGGAGAGCGTCGGCCGCTCCGCCGCGATCAGCCGGGCCAACGGCTCGGCCTGCAGGAAGCGGTCGGGCATCACCAGCGAGGCGCCGACCATGACCGCGGCGTAGGGCAGCCCCCAGCCGTTGGCGTGGAACATCGGCACGATCGGCAGCACCCGGTCATCCGGGCACATCGCCGTGTTGTCGCCCATGCAGACGGCCATCGAGTGCAGGAAGGCCGACCGGTGGCTGTAGACCACGCCCTTCGGGTGGCCGGTGGTGCCGCTCGTGTAGCACATCGCGGCGGCGTCGCGCTCGTCCGCCTCGACCCACGGGAAGCTCTCGCTCTCCGCGGCGAGCAGCTCGTCGTAGCCGAGGATCTCCTTGCCGGCGCCCTCCAGCGGCGAGCGGTCGCCGGAGCCGACCACGACCACGGTGCGCACGGTCTCCATCTGCGGCAGCACCCGCGCCAGCAGCGGCACCACGCTGTCGTCGGCGATCACCACGCGGTCCTCGGCATGGTTGGCGATGTAGACCAGCTGCTCAGGGAAGAGCCGGATGTTCAGCGTGTGCAGCACCGCGCCCATCGAAGGAACCGCGAGGTAGGCCTCCAGGTGCTCCTGGTTGTTCCAGGCGAAGGTGCCCACCCGGTCATCGCCGGTGATCCCGAGCCGGCGCAGGCCGTTGGCCAGCCGGCCGGCGCGCGCCCCGACCTCGGCGTACGACGCCCGCCGGCTGCCGTCCGGCGTGGCGGTGACCACCTCGCTGTCGGGGTGCACGGTGGTGCCGTGTCGCATCAGCGCGGCCACGGTGAGCGGGAAGTCCTGCATGGTGCTGCGCATCGCGCGCCTCCGGTGGGTGCGGCGGTCGGGTCGCCAGTGATACTGCC
>DASTWW010000042.1:0-9982 GCA_035765755.1 Nocardioidaceae bacterium | reverse complement strand
CTCGAACAGCGGGCTGTCGGTGCACGGCTCGACGGTGAACACGTCCAGTCCGGCCGCGGCGACCCGGCCCTCCTTGAGCGCGACGTACAGCGCGTGCTCGTCGACGATCCCGCCGCGGGCGGCATTGATCAGCACCAGGGTCGGCTTGACCTTGGCCAGCTCCTGCTCGCCGATCAGCCCGATGGTCTCCGGGGTCTTGGGAAGGTGCACGGTCATGAAGTCCGACTCGGCGAGCAGCTCGTCGAGTCCGACCAGCCGCACGCCCATCTGCGCGGCCCGGCCGGCCTGGACGTACGGGTCGTAGGCGATCACCTTCATGCCGAAGACCGCCAGCCGTTGGGCCACGAGCACTCCGATCCGGCCGAGACCGACGATGCCGACCGTCTTCTCGAACAGCTCCACGCCGGAGTACTTGCTGCGCCTCCACTCTCCCCGCTTCAGCGCCGCGTTGGCCGGCGCGATGTGGCGGGCGGCGGCGAGCAGCAGCCCGATCGCCAGCTCCGCGGCGGAGACGATGTTGGAGGTGGGGGCGTTGACCACCATCACGCCGTTGTGGGTGGCCGTCCTCACGTCCACGTTGTCCAGGCCGACGCCGGCACGGGCGACCACCTTCAGCCGCTTGGCCGCTGCCAACGCCTCGGCGTCGACCTTGGTCGCGCTGCGAACCAGGACCGCGTCCACGTCCACGATCGCCTCGAGCAGCTGGCCGCGATCGGCGCCGTCGCAGCTGCGGATCTCGAAGTCGGGGCCCAGCGCCTCGACGGTGGCGGGGCTGAGCTGTTCGGCGATGAGTACGACGGGCTTGCTCACGGACATGTCCCTCACGTGACGTAGGTCGGCATCAGATGGCCACCGCCTCGCGTCCGCGAGGGCGGCCGTGCACGACGCTGTGCCCCACGTCTCACTCTACCGTCCCTGGAGCCTGCGCCAGGCCGGGACCGCCGAGCCGGACACGGCCAGGGCGGACGTTGCTGGCTTCGGGCCGGAGGCACTCCCGGGAACCGGATGGTAACGTGCCCCGGGTCTCGGGGGGATAAATCGACCGAATCATGCCAAAGTGAGGGGGTCTGTGTGCCTGCCATCTCGGCACACCATCTCTACAAGATCTTCGGGCGCCGGGCCCGCGACGGGGTCGCCCGTCTGGAACGGGGCGCCGACCCCGCCGACCTGAAGAAGGCCGGACTGACGCCTGCGGTCATCGATGCCTCCTTCAGCGTCGAGGAGGGCGAGATCTTCGTGGTGATGGGCCTGTCCGGATCCGGGAAGTCGACGCTGATCCGGATGGTCAACGGCCTCCTGGAGCCGACGTCCGGGCACGTCGAGGTGGACGGCGAGAACCTGACCGCGATGGGTCCCCGGCGGCTGCGCGCCGCGCGCCGGGAGAAGATCAGCATGGTCTTCCAGCACTTCGCGCTGCTGCCGCACCGCACGGTGGCCGAGAACGCCGCCTATGGCCTGGAGATCAAGGGCGTCGCCAAGGACGAGCGGCGCCGCCGCGCCATCGAGGCGCTGGAGATGTGCGGGCTCGAGGGGTGGCAGGACCACAAGCCCGGGGAGCTGTCCGGCGGCATGCGGCAACGGGTCGGCCTGGCCCGCGCATTGGCCGCCGACACCGACGTGCTGCTCATGGACGAGGCGTTCAGCGCGCTCGACCCGCTTATCCGCCGGGAGATGCAGGACCAGCTCATCGAGCTGCAGCACAAGCTGGGCAAGACCATCCTGTTCATCACCCACGACCTCAACGAGGCGATGCGCCTCGGCGACCGGATCGCGATGATGCGCAACGGCCGCATCGTCCAGATCGGTACGTCGGAGGAGATCCTCACCGACCCGGCCAACGACTACGTCGCGCAGTTCGTCGCCGACGTGGACCGGACCCGGGTGCTCACCGCCTCCTCGGTGATGGAGAAGCCGGTCGCCACCCTCGGCAGGGACCAGGGACCGCGCGTCGCGCACCGGCTGATGCGCGAGCACCAGCAGCACGGCCTCTACGTCACCGGCCGGGACCGCAGCCTGGTCGGCTACGTCACCGAGGACGTGGTCAACAAGCATCTCGAGGACTCCAACCTCAGCGCAGTGCTGGAGCCGATCACCACCGTGGTCGGCGCGGACACCCCGGTCGCCGAGCTGTTCGCCCCGGCCGCGCACAACCAGCTGCCGCTACCGGTGGTCGACGACGACAAACGGCTGATCGGCGTGATCCCCCGCGTGACGCTGCTCGCGGCACTCGGCGCGCAGACCGAGACGCCCCTCGACACCGAGCTCGCCGTGCCGGCCCGGCCCGACGACGAGAAGGAGGCCGAAGGTGTTCTCTGACCTGCTCGTCCCGCTGACCGCCGTACCCCGCATCCCGCTCGGCCACTGGGCCACCCACGTGGTCAACTGGCTGACCCACAACCTGGCCGTGTTCTTCGACGCCATCGCCAACGGTCTCAACACGGGCGTGGGCTGGCTCCAGGACGGCCTGCTGTCGCTGCCGATCGGGCTGGTCATCGTGATCATGGCCGTCATCGCCCTGCTCTGCCGCGGCTGGAAGGCGGCGATCGCCGCCGCGATCGGGATCGCGCTGATCGACTCGTTCGACCAGTGGCAGAACGCGATGGACACCCTGGCGTCCGTGGTGGTGGCCAGCGCGATCGCCATCGTGCTTGCGATCCCCCTCGGCATCCTGGCTGCCAGGTCCAAGACGGCGTCGGTCGTCGTGCGCCCGGTGCTGGACTTCATGCAGACCCTGCCCGCCTTCGTCTACCTGCTGCCCGCGTTGTTCTTCTTCGGGCTGGGTCAGGCTGCGGCAGTGCTCGCCACCATCGTGTTCGCGATGCCGCCCGGAGTCCGGCTCACCGAGCTCGGCATCCGGCAGGTCGACAAGGAGATGGTGGAGGCCGGGCAGGCGTTCGGCGCGACTCCGCGCGAGGTGCTTCGGGGCATCCAGATCCCGCTGGCGATGCCGACCATCATGGCCGGCGTCAACCAGGTGATCATGCTGGCCCTGTCGATGGTGGTCATCGGCGGACTGGTCGGCGCCGAGGGGCTCGGCGGTGCGGTGATCCAGGGCCTGCAGACCCTCGACGTGGGACTCGGTGTCGAGGCGGGCGTCGCGGTGGTGATCCTGGCCATCTACCTGGACCGGGTCACCGCCGGGGTCGGCAAGGGACGCCGCCCGCTCTTCGACGGGTTCCGGGGCCCGCGGCGCCGGCGCCGCGCCGCTCAGGAAGCGGGCACGGAGCTGGCCGTGGCCGAGGAGAAGGGCCACCACCCGGTCGGCGCGATCTGACCAAGGGTTTCCCCGCGGCCATCGGGGGCCGCTCTGACGTGCAAACAGCACGACGTGGTTGCAGAGATACGAAACATGTGTGAATCGAAGAGATGAAGAAGGAGAGACAACCATGAAGAAGCTGAGAATCGGCGGCGTGCTCGTCGCCGTACTCGCGCTGATGGCGGCCCTGTCCGGGTGCGCCTCCGGGAACGCCGAGAACAACGGGTCCACCGACAGCGGCAGCACCAGCGACTCCGGAGGCTCCGGCAACGGCAAGTCGCTGACCATCGGCTACATCAACTGGGACGAGGACGTCGCGGTCACCCACCTGTGGAAGCAGGTGCTCGAGGACCAGGGGTACGACGTGACGATCAAGCAGGTCGCCGACGCCGGCCCCACGTTCATCGGCCTGTCCAAGGGCGACATCGACCTGTTCTTCGACGCCTGGCTGCCGAACACCCACAAGACGTACTGGGCGAAGTACGGCGACCAGCTCACTGACATCACCACGTGGTATGACAGCGCCCCGCTGACCATCGCGGTGCCTGACTACGTTGACGTCAAGTCGATGGCCGACCTGAAGTCGCACGCGTCGGAGTTCGACAAGACCATCGTCGGCATCGAGCCCGGCGCCGGACTGACCCGGGTCACCAAGACCAGCATGATGCCGAAGTACGGCCTGAAGGACTGGAACCTCAAGACTTCCTCCACCTCGAGCATGCTGGCCGCGCTGAAGAAGGCCATCGACGCGCACGACCCGATCGTGGTCACCCTGTGGCGGCCGCACTGGGCCTATGCGAAGTTCCCGATCCGCGACCTGACCGACCCGAAGGGTGCGATGGGCCAGCCGGACCAGATCCACGCGGTCGGCACCGGCAGCTTCGGCAGCGACTTCCCTGACGTCGAGGCGATGGTGAAGAACTTCCACCTCGACGACCAGCAGCTCGGCGAGCTGGAGAAGGACGTGCTGCTCGAGCACAAGGACGACCCGGAGGTCGGCGTCCAGCAGTGGCTGAAGGACAACCCGGACTTCGAGAAGTCCGTCACCTCCTGAGCTGAGGCAGCACGAGCTGCCCCGGCCGTGACCGCCACGTCACCCGGTTCCTGCGCCGGTTGGCGTGGCGGTTTGCTGTCCGACGTACCGGCTACCGGGAAGCAGTGCCCTCGGTGTAGTCGGCGTCATGCGACTTGACCCAGGCCATCAGCTTGCGCAGCTCGCGGCCGGTCTCCTCGATCGGGTGCTGCTCGGCCTCGGCGCGCAGACGCTTGAACTCCGGCGCGCCGGCGTCCTGGTCGTCGATGAACCGCTGCGCGAACGAGCCGTCCTGGATGTCGGCGAGCACGCCCTGCATCCGCTCCTTGACCGAGGCGTCGATGACCCGCGGACCGGAGACGTAGTCGCCGTACTCCGCCGTGTCCGAGCAGGACCAGCGCTGCTTGGCGATGCCGCCTTCGTACATCAGGTCCACGATCAGCTTGAGCTCGTGCAGGCACTCGAAGTAGGCGACCTCCGGCTGGTAGCCGGCCTCGGTGAGCGTCTCGAACCCGGCCATCACCAGGCTGGACACACCTCCGCAGAGCACGGCCTGCTCGCCGAACAGGTCGGTCTCGGTCTCCTCGGTGAACGTGGTCTTGATGCCGCCGGCACGCAGACCGCCGATCGCCTTGGCGTAGGACAGCACCAAGTCCCAGGCCTTCCCCGTGCCGTCCTGCTCGACGGCGACGAGCACCGGGACGCCGCGGCCCTCGGAGTACTCCCGGCGCACCAGGTGGCCCGGGCCCTTCGGCGCGACCATCGCGACGTCGACGCCGGCGGGCGGCTTGATGTAGCCGAACCGGATGTTGAAGCCGTGGCTGAAGAACAGCGCGTCGCCCTCGACCAGGTTGGGCTCGACCGCCTCGGCGTACAGCTTCCGCTGCACGTGGTCGGGCGCGAGGATCATGACCAGGTCGGCCTCCTCGCACGCCTCGGCGGGGGTCAGCACGCGCAGCCCCTCCGCCTCGGCCTTGGCGCGGCTCTTGGAGCCCTCGGGCAGACCGACGCGCACGTCCACGCCGGAGTCGCGCAGGGACAGCGCGTGCGCGTGCCCCTGGCTGCCGTACCCGAGGACCGCAACGTTGCGGCCCTGGATCACGGACAGGTCGGCGTCGTCGTCGTAGAACATCTCAGCCACGATCGGGCTCTCCTTCTTCTTTCTCTGGTTGTTTGGTACGACGGAGGGGGTCAGCCGGCCGCGGCCGGCGCGGGAACCGGGATCGGCCGCAGCGTCCGGTCGGTGATCGACCTGCTGCCCCGGCCGATGGCCACCACCCCGGACTGGACGAGCTCCCGGACCCCGAACGGCCCGAGGACGCTGAGGAACGCCTCCAGCTTCTCGGCGCTGCCGGTCACCTCGATGGTGACCGCGTCGGTGGCCACGTCGACCACCTTGGCCCGGAACAGCTGGACGGTCTCCAGGACCTGGCCCCGGGTGGCGGTGTCCGCCTTGACCTTGACCAGCAGCAGCTCGCGGTTCACCGACGCGCTCGTGTCCAGCTCGACGATCTTGATCACCTCGACGAGCTTGTTCAGCTGCTTGGTGACCTGCTCCAGCGGCGAGTCCTCCACGTTGACCACAATGGTCATCCGGGACACCTCCGGGTGCTCGGTCGGCCCGACCGCCAGGGAGTCGATGTTGTAACCGCGCCGGCTGAACAGGCCGGCGATCCGGGCCAGCACGCCGGGCTTGTTCTCCACCAGCACGGACAGCGTGTGCCTACTCATGACAGTTCTCCAAAGCCCTTGGGGTCCCCGCGGAAGCGCGAGCGAAGCGAGCGGCTTCGTGGGGTGTTCACAGCTCATCCTCGTCGAACTCGGGCGCCATGTCGCGCGCGAACTTGATGTCGTCGTTGCTGGTGCCCGCGGCCACCATCGGCCAGACCATGGCGTCGCGGTGCACCCGGAAGTCCACCACCACCGGCACGTCGTCGATCTCCATCGCCTTGGTGATGGTGGCGTCCACCTCCTCCGGCGAGTCGCACGCGAGCCCCACGCAGCCGTAGGCCTCGGCCAGCTTGACGAAGTCCGGGATCCGGACCGCCTCCCGGCGCTGCAGGTCGGTGTTGGAGTAGCGCTCGTTGTAGAACAGCGTCTGCCACTGCCGGACCATGCCGAGCGAGGAGTTGTTGATCACCGCCACCTTGATCGGGATGTTCTCGATCGCGCAGGTGGCCAGCTCCTGGTTGGTCATCTGGAAGCAGCCGTCGCCGTCGATGGACCAGACGGTGGCGTCCGGCCGGGCCACCTTGGCGCCCATCGCGGCCGGCACCGAGAAGCCCATGGTGCCCAGGCCACCGGAGTTGATCCAGCTGTTGGGCTGCTCGTAGCCGATGAAGTGGGTGGCCCACATCTGGTGCTGGCCGACCCCGGCGACGTACACCGCCTCCGGGCCGGCGATCCGGCCGAGCCGCTCGATGACGTACTGCGGCGCGAGGGATCCGTCGGCGGGCTCCTCGTAGCCGAGCGGGTACTTCGTCTTCACCCCGGACAGGAACTGGGTCCAGGCCTCGAAGTCGCCCGACCTGCCGGCAGCGGTCTCCGCCTGCAGCGCGACGACGAGGTCGGCGATCACCTCCCGGCAGTCGCCGACGATCGGCACGTCGGCGATCCGGTTCTTGCCGATCTCGGCCGGGTCGATGTCGGCGTGCACCACCTTGGCGTGCGGCGCGAACGAGTCCAGGTTGCCGGTGACCCGGTCGTCGAAGCGAGCTCCGAGACTGACGATCAGGTCGCTGCGCTGCAGGCCGGCGACCGCCGCGACGGTCCCGTGCATGCCGGGCATGCCCAGGTGCTGCGGGTGGCTGTCGGGGAACGCGCCGCGGGCCATCAGGGTGGTGACCACCGGGATGCCGGTCATCTCGGCGAGCACGCGCAGCTCCTTCGCGGCGCGGGCCCGGATCACGCCACCTCCGACGTACAGCACTGGTCGCTTCGCCTCCAGGATCAGCCGGGCGGCCTCACGCACCTGCTTGCCGTGCGGCCGGGTCACCGGCCGGTAACCGGGCAGGCTCAGCTCGCGCGGCCAGGCGAACGTGGTCCGCCGCTGCAGGGCGTCCTTCGCGACGTCCACGAGCACCGGGCCGGGCCGGCCGGTGGAGGCGATGTAGAACGCCTCGGCGATGGTTCGCGGGATGTCGGCGGGGTCCTTGACCAGGAAGTTGTGCTTGGTGACCGGCATGGTGATGCCGCGGATGTCGGCCTCCTGGAACGCGTCGGTGCCGATCGAGCCGCTGGCCACCTGGCCGGTGATCGCGACGATCGGCACCGAGTCCATGTAGGCGTCGGCGAGCGGGGTGACCAGGTTGGTCGCCCCGGGACCGCTGGTGGCCATGCACACCCCGACCCTGCCGGTCGCCGCGGCGTACCCCTGAGCGGCGTGCCCGGCGCCCTGCTCGTGCCGGACCAGGATGTGCCGCAGGCGCTGGGAGTCGAGCAGTGGGTCGTACGCCGGGAGGATCGCACCGCCCGGGATCCCGAAGACGTGCTCGACCCCGGCCGACTCGAGGGACCGGATCAGGCTCTGTGCGCCGGTGATCTCACGGGGGCCGGGGGCCTGCTCGCTCATGGTCTGCCTTTCTTCGCTCCTGCGTGGTTCCAACAAAAAACCCCTCGGCCCGGTCGGGCGAACGAGGGGTGACGCGCGCTGTGCCGTGGGCCGGTCAGCCGCGTCTGTCGCGTACGAGAATGTCGGAACGCATGGGACAACCGTCTCCGCCCGGCCGCCGCCTCGTCAAGCGAGTGTGACACGTGTCTCGCGATCTGGGACATGCGTCCCACATGGTGTCAAGTTGAGCGGGTGTGTCGCGCGGCGACCGGCGCGTCGAAGCGTCGAACCGGCGCCGGCCCGGGTGGTCGTGAAGCGCCAGGTCAGCCGCAGACCGCGCCCACGGCGGCGGACTGGACGAGCCGGGCGTACTTCGCCAGCACGCCCTTGGTGTACTTCGGCTCCAGCGGGGCCCAGCCGTCGCGCCGGGCGGCCAGCTCGGCCTCGTCCACGTCGAGGTCCAGCCGCTTGTTCGCGACGTCGAGCCGGATCCGGTCCCCGTCGCGGACGAACGCGATCGGCCCGCCGTCCACGGCCTCGGGGGCGACGTGGCCGACGCACAGGCCCGTCGTACCCCCCGAGAACCGGCCGTCGGTGAGCAGCAGCACGTCCTTGCCGAGCCCGGCACCCTTGATCGCACCGGTGATCGCGAGCATCTCCCGCATCCCCGGCCCGCCCTTGGGGCCCTCGTAGCGGATCACCACCACGTCACCGGGCACGATCGTCCCGTCCGCCAACGCGTCCAGGGCTGCCCGCTCGCCGTCGAACACCCGAGCGGTGCCCTCGACGACCTCCTCGTCGAACCCGGCGCTCTTCACCACCGCGCCCTCGGGGGCCAGCGTGCCGTGCAGGATGGTCAGTCCGCCGGTCTTGTGGATCGGCCGGCCCATCTCGCGCAGCACGTCGCCGTCCACGGCAGGCGGGTTCAGCTCGGCGAGGTTCTCGGCCAGCGTCTTGCCGGTCACCGTCAGGCAGTTGCCGTGCATCAGTCCGGCGTCGAGCAGCGCCTTCATCACCACCGGGATGCCACCGATGCGGTCCACGTCGTTCATCACGAACCGGCCGAACGGCTTGAGGTCGCCGAGGTGCGGGACGCGGTCGCCGATCCGGTTGAAGTCGTCGAGGGTCAGGTCCACCTCGGCCTCACGGGCGATCGCGAGCAGGTGGAGTACGGCGTTCGTGGAGCCGCCGAGCGCCATCACCACGGCGATCGCGTTCTCGAAGGCCTCCTTGGTCATGATCTGCCGGGCGGTGATCCCCTGGCGCAGCATGTTCACCACCGCCTGGCCGGAACGGTGCGCGAACCCGTCGCGGCGCCGGTCGACGGCCGGCGGCGCGGCGGAGCCGGGAAGGGACATGCCGAGCGCCTCCCCGACCGAGGCCATCGTGTTCGCGGTGTACATCCCGCCGCAGGCACCCTCCCCCGGACAGATGGCGCGCTCGATCCGGTCCACCTCGTCGCGGCTGATCCGGCCGGCGAGACACGCACCGACGGCCTCGAAGGCGTCGATGATCGTGACGTCCTGGCCGTCGACCTGGCCGGGCATGATCGAGCCGGCGTACAGGAACACCGAGGCCAGGTCGAGCCGGGCGGCGGCCATCAGCATGCCGGGCAGGGACTTGTCGCAGCCGGCGAGCAGCACCGAGCCGTCCAGCCGCTCGGCCATCATCACCGTCTCCACGCTGTCGGCGATCACCTCGCGGGAGACCAGCGAGAAGTGCATGCCCTCGTGGCCCATCGAGATGCCGTCGGAGACCGAGATGGTGCCGAACTCCAGCGGGTAGCCGCCGGCCGCGTGCACCCCGTTCTTGACCGCCTTGGCCAGCCGGTCCAGGGACAAGTTGCACGGGGTGATCTCGTTCCACGACGAGGCCACCCCGATCTGTGGCTTCTCGAAGTCCTCGTCGTCCATGCCGACGGCACGGAGCATGCCGCGGGCGGCGGCCTTCTCCAGTCCGTCGGTGACGTCGCGGCTGCGGGGCTTCAGGTCCGGGGTGTCTGCCATGGCCGGATGCTACGCCGTACGACGGGCGCCCGGCCGGGCCGGCTCGGTCCCCGAGAACGTGCTACAGGACAGCTGCCCGCACGCAGAGCACGTCCGGAACGTGCTCGGTCACCACCTGCCAGGAATCACCCTCGTCG
>DASTWW010000041.1:0-21426 GCA_035765755.1 Nocardioidaceae bacterium | reverse complement strand
ACCTTCAGCGGCAGGTAGTGCTCGCGCTGCGCGACCAGGACGTAGCGCAGCCGCTCGACGTCCTGGGCGGAGAACTTGCGGTAGCCCGCCGGGGTCCGCTCCGGCTCGACGAGCCCCTCGGACTCGAGGTAGCGGATCTTGGAGATGTTCAGGCCCGGGAAGTCCGGGCGGAGCTGCTCGAGGACCTCACCGATGCTGATCCGTGCCCGCCCGGCCGTGGCGGCGTTCCTCACCGGCGGCTGCCCGCTCCTGCGTGGCTGGCGAAGTAGACCAGCCGGTACTTGCCGATCTGCACCTCGTCTCCGCCCTGGAGCGCGACCTCGTCGATCCGGTCGCGGTTGACGTAGGTGCCGTTCAACGAGCCGACGTCGGCGACGGTGTAGCCCTCGGGGCCCCGCCGGAACTCGGCGTGCCGGCGCGAGACCGTCACGTCGTCGAGGAAGATCTCGCTGTCGGGGTGACGGCCGGCCGAGACCACGTCGGTGTCCAGCAGGAACCGGCTTCCCGCGCTCGGACCGCGCTGGACCACGAGCAGCGCGCTCCCCGCGGGGAGCGCGTCCACCGCCGCGGCGTCGGCCTCGTTGAGGGTCCGCTCCTCGGCCAGCTCGGACTTGGAGGGCCCACCGAAGGTGATCGTCGAGGTGGTCTCCGCCGGTTCCTCGCTGCGGGCACCCGGCGCGGCTGGCTCGGTGACGATGGGCGTGCCGCACTGGGAGCAGAACCGGGCGTCGTCGGGATTGCGGTGTCCGCAAGCGGTGCAGAACGGCATGTCGACCTCCAGTGACGCGGACCCTCGAGCGGTCGAACCCTCAAGTGACAGTCGAGGTTGATGGTTCCTCAAAACCTATCAGCCGGCCAAGCACGATCAAGCCGGATTCCCCGGCTTCCGGCCGTGCCGAGCCTCAGCTGTCGGACGACCCCTCGAGCGACTGGGTGTAGCTGCTCACGTCGAGCAGCGCGTCGAGCTGGTCGGGCTCCGACGGCACCACCTCGAACAGCCAGCCGTCGCCGTACGGATCGGAGTTCACCAGCTCGGGTGTCGCGTCGAGACTCTCGTTGCGCGACACCACCGAGCCGCTCAGCGGAGCGTAGAGGTCGCTGACCGACTTCGTGGACTCCAGCTCGCCCACCGCGGCGCCCTTCTCCACGTCCTGGCCGACGTCTGGCAGGGAGACGTAGACGATGTCGCCGAGCGCGTCCTGGGCGAAGTCGGTGATGCCGACGCGGACCGCGCCGTCGTTCTCGCCCGGGCTGCGCACCCACTCGTGCTCACTGGTGTACTTGAGGTCTTCGGGGTACACGGGACTCCTTCGTGGCCGGCCGGTCGGGACGGGTGCAGGCTACTCGCTGTTGGTCGGGCGGGCGTAGTCCGCCTGCGCCGGCTGGCGGACGCTGGCGATCTCGACGCTCTGCGTCTGGGTGACGACGACCTTGCCCCCGATGGCCGGGCTCTCGATCTCGTCGATGAACCCGCCGGTGAAGGCCATCGCCTGGGCCAGGGTGTGCGGGTTGCCGATGGCGTCGATGGTGTACGGCGGGGACAGCTGGTGACCGTCCACGATGATGCCCCGCAGACCGTCCTTGAACGAGGTCTGCGCGATCACCCGAACGGTGTCGTTGATCTCGATCACCTCGGCACCCGCGTCCCGCAGCTCCTCGATGCCGTTGAGCATCAGGTCGGTGCCCACCTTGCCGTTCGGGTCGGTGATCGAGACCCGGACGCCCGGCCCCTCGGCCGGCAGGGTGCCGGCGAGGATGCCCAGGGTGTTGGCCTGCTGGCGGGCCCGCTCCAGCGCGGCGCGTCGGCTGTCGGTGTCGTTGCGCAGGGTGTTGCGGGTCTGCTGCAGCTTCGCGATCTCGTTCTCGGCCCGTTGCGACGCGGTGGACAGGGAGTTGAGCAGCTGGATCAGGTCACCCTGGCGCATCCCGACGTACCTGTCGTTGCCCTCGTTGGCCCGCACCTGGACGACGCCGGCGAACCCGACGACGGCGAGCAGCACCGCCGCAGTCACCTGGCCCCGCGACCAGGGCCGCCTCAGCGCGGCTAGCAGCCGGGCGCGGCCGCTCGGCCGGGGCTCCTCCGGCTCCGGGACGGTCGGCCTGTCCTCGGTCATCGCCGAGCCTCAGGCATGGAACAGGTGCCGCCGGATGGCGGCCACGTTGGAGAAGATACGGATTCCGAGCACCACGATCACACCGGTCGACAGCTGGCCTCCCACCCCGAGCTTGTCGCCGAGGTAGACGATCAGCGCCGCGATGAGCACGTTGCTGACGAAGGAGACCACGAACACCTTGTCGTCGAAGATACCGTCCAGGAACGCGCGCAGTGCGCCGAAGACCGCGTCGAGAGCGGCCACCACCGCGATCGGCAGGTAGGGCTGCATCCACGGTGGCACCTGGGGCTGGAGAAGCAGGCCGAGCACCACACCGAGCAGCAGCCCGAGGCCGGCGATCATCGCAGCTTCTCCGGGGTGGTGGCGAGGTGCAGGGACAGGCGGTGCGCCGCTGGCAAGGTCAAGGACTCCTCGGATGTCGTGTGGAACCGCAGCCCGAAGGCCGCCTGTAGATCGAACCACGTCGACCCACCCCGGGTGTCGGCGAATCGCGCGGGAAGCTGGTTCGGGTTGCCGATGGCCGTGATGGTGTAAGGCGGGGACAGGGACCGGAAGTTGACGGTGATCGCCGTGCCCGCTTCGCGGATCGAGGACAGGCTGGTCAGCCGCTGGCCGTTGACCGCGATCGCCTCGGCTCCGGACAGCCACAAGGCGTTCACGAGCACCTGGAGGTCGGTGGCCTGCACCCGGTACCTCGCGCTCGGGGCGCTCGGGGCGTCGTCGACCACGATCCGGACCCCAGGGCCGTGCACCGGCACGGAGCCCACCCGGACGCCGAGCCGACCGAGCTGCGTGGCCAGCGACTGGCCCTCCGCGGTGGCCTGGGAGTACTGCGCCTGCAGCGTGCGGATGTCGGCCTGCACTGCCTCGATCTGCCGGCGCCGGGCGTCCACCTTGGCGCTGCGGGCCTTGATCTGGGTGACCAGCTCCGCGTGGTTGGTCTGCGACACCGGCGCGTTGTGCGCGGTCCGGATCCCGGCGATGGTGACCAGCAGGCCGAACAGCAGCATCACCACCAGCGCGGCGGACCCGGGCCGCACCGACCGGTCGCCGTCCGCGGTCCGCTGCGCGGACACGTGGGCGTAGTCCTCGTCGAGCGAGTGCGCGGTGATGTAGTTGAGCAGGCCCATCACGGCCTGGGGTGGCGGCACCGAGCGGACAGCCGACCGCGCGCCGCCCGTCATGCTCGTGCCTGGCTTGTCAGCGGCCATCGAGCGCGGGTGCCCGGTCGTGGTGCTCGGTGAGCAGCTTGCGGACCTGCCAGGCGTAGAGCAGCCCGGCCCACCAGTAGAGCCCAGTCCCCCAGATTGCGAACGCCCATCCGAAGACCCGGGCCAGCGAGGCGACGACGCCGTGACCGTCACCGAGCAGGAGCAGCGGGAACGCGTAGAGCAGGTTGGCGGTGGCGGCCTTGCCCAGGAAGTGCACCGGCAGCGCGCTGTAGCCGCGGGTGCGCAGGAACGGCACCAATCCCCACAAGAACAGGTCCCGGGCGGGGAGCAGCACCGCCAGCCACCACGGGATGATGTCGCGCCAGGCCAGCCCGAACACGGTGGCCAAGATGTAGAGCCGGTCCGCGACCGGGTCCAGGATGGTGCCGAGCGTCGAGGTCTGGTGCAGCCGCCGGGCCAGGTAGCCGTCCAGGTAGTCGCTGACCCCAGACAGCGCCAGCACGAGCAGCGCCCATCCGTCGGCCTCCGGCCCCAGCACCAGCCAGAGGAACAGGGGCACGCCGGCCAGCCGGATGATGCTGATGACGTTGGGAACCGTCAGAACCCGGCTGGTCCCCCCGAGGGAGTCCCGCTCGTCCACCACGTCCCCTTGTCGTCCCCTTGCCGCGTGCTGCCACACTCCGTCGCCTTAGCCTAACCGCTGGCGGGGGGTCGGCGGGGTCAGTTGACCTGGCGCTCGTGTCCCGCCCAGAACGGCTCCCGGAGCTTGAACTTCTGGAGCTTGCCGGTGGCGGTCCTCGGCAGGCTCTCCACGAAGTCGATCCGCTTGGGGCACTTGTAGCCGGCCAGCGCGCCCCGGCAGTGCGCGATCAGGTCCTCCGCGGTGATCCCGGACCCGTCGCTGACCACCAGCCCGGTGACCAGCTCCCCCCACTTCTCGTCCGGGATGCCGATCACCGCGACCTCCTTGACCGCGGGGTGCGACATCAGGGCGTCCTCGACCTCGATCGACGACACGTTCTCGCCGCCGGAGATGATCACGTCCTTCTTGCGGTCGGAGATGACCAGGTAGCCCTCGTCGTCGAGATAACCCCCGTCGCCGGTGTGGAACCAGTTGCCCTCCTGGACCCGGGCGGTCTCCTCCGGCTGCTGCCAGTAGCCGTCCAGGTTGTGGTTGGAGGCGGTGAGCACCTCGCCCGCCCGGTCGGTGGTCACCCGCACGCCGAGGGCCGGAGCACCGGCACGCATCAGCTTGCGGGCTTTCTCGATCGGCTCCAGGTCGTCCCACTCCGCCCGCATCCGGTTGACGGTGACGATCGGCGAGGTCTCGGTCAGCCCGTAGATCTGCGCGAACTCCCAGCCCAGGGTGGTCAGCACCCGCTCGATGGTCTTCGAGGGCGGTGGGGCGCCCGCGACCACGATGCGCACCCGGTCCCTACCGGGGATCTCCCCTTCCCAGCTCTCGGCCGCGTCGAGGGCGGCGTTCACCACCGCCGGTGCCGCGCACATCAACGTGACGTCGTACCTCTCGATGCGGCGCAGGATCTCGGCACCGTCCACCTGCCGGAGCACGACGTGCGTGCCGCCGACGCCGGTCACGCCGTAGGGCATCCCCCAGCCGTTCGCATGGAACATCGGCAGCGTGTGGAGGTACACGTCGCGGTCGCTCAGCGTGGTGTGCAGCCCGAACACGGTGGCGTTCAGCCACAGGTTGCGGTGGGTCAGCTGCACGCCCTTGGGCCGGGCGGTGGTCCCGGAGGTGTAGTTGATGGTCGCCGTCGCACCCTCGTCGGGCTCGGCCCACGGGCGCGGTTCGGCGTCGTGCAGGAAGAGGGCGTCGTCGTCGCCGAGGACGAACTTGTGGGGTACGTCGAGGCTGTCGAGCACGTCTTTGCGGGACGGGTCGGCGTACACCACCTGCGCCCCCGAGTGCTCGACGATGTAGGAGATCTCGGGGAGGCTGAGCCGGAAGTTGACGGGCACCAGCACCCGCCCCCAGCCGCTCACCCCGAAGAAGAAGGTGAGCAGCCGGGCCGAGTTCTGAGAGATCACCGCGACGCGGCCGCCGGTGGGCACGCCGAGCTGGTCGAGCCTGGCCGCTTGTGCCCTGGCGAGCGCGGCCAGGTCGCGGTAGCTCACCTCACCGAGGCTGGGCGCGGGCTGGTCCGGCTCGTCGACGACCGCCACTCGATCGGGGTACACGTTCTCGGCGCGGTCCAGGAAGTCACGAACGGTCAGCGGGTAGTACACAGGCACCTCCAGGGGATCGTCGCCCCTATTCGACCGCAGTCGCGGACTTCGCACCAGATCCCGGCCGCCTGAAATACCCCCGGCGGGGTAGCGTCAGCCCATGGGTGAGCAGCGACCTACGGTCGTCGTCGTGGACGACGCCGCCGAGGTTCGTCTGCTGGTCAAGACCCGCTTCCGGGTGTCCGGGCTGCTGGAGGTCGTCGGTGAGGGCGCGGACGGTGCCGACGCGATCGCCCTTGCCGGCAAGCACCAGCCCTCCCTGATGGTGCTCGACGTGTCGATGCCGGACATGGACGGGCTCGAGGCGCTCCCCCAGGTCCTGGCCGCCTCGCCGCGCACCAAGGTGGTTCTCTACAGCGGCTTCGAGGAGCAGGGGCTCGTTGACCGGGCACGTGACATGGGCGCCGCGGACTTCATCGAGAAGTCCACGCCCATCGAGTCGCTGGTCGACCGGCTGCTGGCCCTGCTGGCGTCGCCGGGCGGGCCTGCGTCCGCGCCCCCGGAGGTCGCCGACGAGGGCGCGGACGCCGCGGAGCAGACCGCGGTGCTGGACCAGGCCGTGCTCGAGGAACACCTCGAGCGGTTCCACGAGGTGTTCGAGGAGGCGGCGATCGGCATGTCCACCATGACCCTGACCGGCCGCCTGGTGCGGGTGAACCGGGCGCTGGCCTCCCTGCTGCGCACGCCGGCCGCCGGCCTCGTCGGAGTCTTCTACGGCGACCTGACGGACGAGGCATCGGCCGAGGTGTCCGCCGCGCTGGAGGACATCCGGCGACGACCGCTCGACGTCGTGCACCTCGAGCATCGGCTCGCCGCGGCCACCGACGGCAGCTTCGTGCGCGCGACGCTGGCGCCGGTGCGGGACTCGCGAGGCAGGGCGCTGTACCTGTTCCTGCAGGTTCAGGACGTCACGGCCGAACGGGCTGCGATCGAGGGACTGCGGCAGAGCGAAGAGCGATTCCGGATGCTCGTCGAAGCCGTCAAGGACTACGCGATCTTCATGCTTGACCCCGGCGGGCGGGTCAGGAGCTGGAACGCCGGCGCCCAGCGCATCAAGGGGTACACGGCTGAGGAGATCATCGGCCAGCACTTCCGGGTCTTCTACCCGGCGGAGGTGCGGGCGCGCAAGCATCCCGAGTACGAGCTCGGTGTCGCGCTGCGCGTCGGGCACTACGAAGAGCAGGGCTGGCGACTGCGCAAGGACGGCTCGACCTTTTGGGCGAGCGTGCTGATCACGGCCATGTTCAACGACGCCGGCGAGCACATCGGCTTCGCCAAGGTGACCCGTGACACCAGCGGGCAGCGCCGGATCGAGGAGGAGCGTGAGCACGCCGTACAGGCCCTCGCGGCCGCGAACTCCGAGCTGGAGGAGCTCAACGCCCGGCTCCAGGAGTCGGCGCAGGGGCAGGCCCAGTTCCTGGCCGTCACCGCGCACGAGCTGCGCACCCCGATCGGCGTGCTCGCGGGGTCGGCGGACACGCTGGCCCAGCACTGGACGGAGCTCACCGCGGAGGAGCGGGAGGACCTGTTGGCGGCGATGTCCAGCAGCGCGGGCCGGCTTCGCCGCCTGCTGGCCGACCTGCTCACCGTGTCCCGTCTGCAGGCAAGCGCCGTGCGGATGACCGTCGAGGCGATCCCCGTCGCGCGGGCCGTCCGGGACGCGCTGACCGGTATCCGGCGAACCTGGCCGAACGCCGAGGTGGTGGCCGACGTGCAGGAAGATCTGGTGGCCTCCGGAGACCCGGACCGGCTCGACCAGGCGCTGGACAACCTGCTCAGCAATGCGCTGCGGCACGGCGCTCCACCGGTGCTGGTGTCGGCCCGGCGCACTTCCTCCCAGGTCGAGATCCGGGTCAGGGACAACGGGTCGGGGGTCTCACCGGGCATCCGGCCGCAGCTGTTCGAGCGGTTCGCGACCGGTCGGAGCCTGGGCGGCACCGGACTCGGACTGTTCATCGTGCGTGAGCTGGCGCGCGCCCAGGGCGGGGACGCCTTCTACGAGGCCGGTACTCCCGAGTCGCCGGCGGGCGCGTTCGTGATCACCCTGCCTGCGTGGTCCGCTCCAGCCGAGCCGCAATCGGTGCGCACCGCCAGCGCGAACCCCTAGGCTGCGGCCATGGGCATCCGCGTCCTCCTGGTCGACGACGTGCCTGAGGTGCGTCGGCTGCTGCGCACCGCGCTGCGCTTCCGGGGCGGGTTCGAGGTGGTCGGTGAGGCCAGCGACGGGGCCGGGGCCGTCGAACTTGCCAGGTCGCTGCAGCCGGACGTGGTCGTGCTCGATCTGGGGCTTCCCGACCTGGCGGGCCGCGAGGTCCTCGTCCAGCTCAGGCGGCACTCCCCCACCTCCAAGGTGGTGGTGTTCTCCGGGGCCGAGACCGTCGACGAGGAGTGGATCGCCACGCACGTCGAGGGCTACGTGCTGAAGGACGCGGAGCTGGACTACGTCGTCGACCTGCTGGAGTCGGTTGGCCGGCCGCGCGAGACAGAGGCGGTCCTCGACCTGCCGCGGTCGCTGAGCAGCGCGAGCGAGGCGCGCAGGTTCGTCGCGGAGAAGGTCGCCGAGTGGGACCTCGCCCCGTTGCTCGACGACGCGCTGGTCGTCACCAGCGAGCTCGCGGCGAACGCCGTGACGCACGCTCACTCGTCGTGTCGGTTGCGCGTCTCGCTGAACCCGACCAGCCTGCGCATCGACGTGCTGGACACCGGGACCGGGACGCCGGAGCCCAGAGCGGCGAGCAACACTGCCGAGCACGGCCGGGGCCTGCACCTGGTGGCCGCGCTGACCACGGCGTGGGGGCTCGAGGTGGTTCCTGGCGAGGGCAAGCTCGTGTGGGCCGAGCTGGCTCGCCCATGATCACCAGCGCAGCCGCGCCCAGACCGTCTTGCCGTTGAGCTCTTCGCGGACCCCCCAGCTCTCGCAGAGGGTGTCGATCAGACGGAGCCCGCGGCCACTCGTGGAGTCGAGCTCTGCGGACTCGCTGAGCACCGGCATCCGGTGGCCGCTGTCGAAGACCTCCACCAGGAGCTCCCGGCCCGTGGTCTCCAGCGTGATGCGCACCGCCCCGTCACTCTGCCGGGCCGCGTTGGTGACCAGCTCGGAGACCACCAGGAGCACCACGTGGTTCAACTGCACCGGCACTGGTGACCCGTTGAGCCAGCCCTGCGTCCAGGACCGGGCCAGCGGGACCGACATCGGCTGGGCCGGCAGCATTCGTTCGGCCCGGTAGCCCGACGTCGCGCCCGAGGCCGGGATGAGGGCGGCGAGCACCGCCACGTCGTCACCGCGGTTTCCGGCGGGCAGCAGGTCCAGGGCCGTGTCGAGCACCCGTGCCGGGCCGACTCTCGGCGGGAGCGTCATCAGCAGCGCCCCCAAGCGGTCGATGCCCTCGTCGATGTCCCAGGTCCTGGTCTCCACCAGTCCATCGGTGTACAGCAGCAGCACCGACTCCGAACGCAGGTGGCTGCTGCGCTCCTCCCACGCCTGGCCGATGCCCAGCGGCGGGCCGGTGTCCACCTCCAGCTGGGCGAGCATTGCCCCCTGAGGGGCCGCCTCCAGCAGGATCGGCGGCAAGTGCCCCGCGCAGGCCGTCGTCGCGAGTCGTCCGTCGACGTCGATGTGCACGACCAGCACTGTCGCGAGCCTCTCGCTGTCGAGCCGGTCCAGGTAGTCGGCCGCCCGGGCGAGCACGCCGGCCGGCGGATGGCCTTCACTGGCGGTGGCGCGTACGACGGTGCGCAGCTGGCCCATCAGGGCAGCGGCCTGGACGTCGTGCCCCTGCACATCACCGACCACCAGGACAACCCCGTCGTCGACCGCGATCGCGTCGAACCAGTCGCCGCCGACGTGGACACCCGGGTCACCGGTGCGGTAGCGCGCGGCGAGCTCGAGCTGCCCGATCCGCTCCGGGATGTCCGGGAGCAGGCTGCGTTGGAAGGTCAGGCCGAGTGCGCGCTCCTCGGCGAGCTCACGCTCGCGCTGCTCGTCGAGGCGGCTGCGCTCGATCGCCATCGCCACCGTGCGGACCAGCACGTCGATCAGGGCGAGGTCGCTCGGACTCGGGCGGGACGGCGTCGGGTAGTACATCGCGAAGGTGCCGAGCACCCGCCCGCCGACCCCGATGATCGGCGTGGACCAGCAGGCCCGGAGCCCGGCGCCGAGCGCCAGCTCGCGGAAGTCGGCCCACAGCGGGTCGGTGTCGATGTCCTCGACGATGACCTGCCTACGCAGATGCGCCGCCGTGCCGCACGAACCCACGGACGGCCCGATCTCCACCCCGTGGATGGCCGAGTTGTAGTGCGCGGGCAGGCTGGGTGCGGCCCCGTGCAGCAGGCGGGTGCCGGTCTCGTCGAGCAGCAGGATGGACGCCAGCAGCCCGCCCGTCGAGACCCGCTCCACCACCCGCAGCAGCGACTCGAGCGCCTGCGGGAGGGTGAGCCCGGCGACGACGCCGGCCAACAGCTCCAGCTGGGCGGCCAGCAGCAGCGCGTCGCGTCCTTCGTCCCCCTGCTGGACGGGCGTGGTCAGGCTCATCACCGACGAACTCTACGCCGCGCACGACCCACCGCCACCGGACCGGGCGTTCCGCTGAGGCGCCCGGTCACCCCCTCGCAGGAGCGCACCTACCGCGGACCGACGTGGATCCACTTGGCCTTGGACGGCACGCCACCCTTGGTCACCACGAACAGCATGTAGTAGCCCGGAGGCGCCACGGCCGCCCGTGGTGGCGCTGAGGCCACGAACCCGTTCGCCGTCCGGGTGACCCGCAGCTCGACGTGCCGGGCCTGCATCTCGTCCGCGTGCGTTGTCGAGCCCGGTGCCATGAGCACGGCACGGGTGACCCGTTTGCCCGACCAGCCGATCTTGAACTTCGCGCCGTACTTCACCTGGGTCGGCGCGGTGTGGATCACCGGCCGCGTGCCGTGGAAGAGGTAGGGCGGGGAGTAGATGTCCAGGAGCGCGCCGCCGCCACCTGTGCCGGTGTCACCGGCGGCCAGGATCCGACCGTCCGGCAGCAGCAGCGCAGTCGAGTGGTAGGCGCGGCGCACCGACTCGACCGCCATCCCCCTCCAGGCGTCCTTGGCCGGGTTGTAGAACAGGGTCTGCCGCGTGCCGGCGCCGTACAGCCCGGTCCGGTTCCCGCCGATGCCGTACGCCGTGCCGTTGGGCACCTGCACGAGGTTCATGTGCGCTCGAGGCGTCGGCATCCGGTGTCCCCGGTGCCAGCCGGCCGTCGGGTTGGCGTAGTTGAAGATCTCCGTGGAGGCCAGCGCCTTGCCGTGCTCGAGGCCGCCGACGCTGATCACCCGTTTGGCACCGTTCGGGCCGCCCGGCAGCATCATGCCGGCCGCACCAGGACCGGCGAAGGCGGGCAGCCGACCGAAGAACTTCCAGTCCGGCGAGGCGGGGTCGAACCGGTAGGCGCTGAAGCCCTTCACCTCGAGCACCCTGCCGTCCGGCATCACGAACAGCTTGGGATAGAACCCGGTGGTGTGCTCCGGCCCAACGACCCTCAAGGTGCCCTTCGCCCTGCCCGGACGGGGCGGGGTGTAGATCTCCACCTTCGGGTTCGGTGTCACCGCGTCGGCCTCCGTGCCGGCCACGATGAGCACCCGGCCGCTGGGCAGCTCGGCGATGGTCGGGTAGTACCGGCCGAGCGGGGTGTCCGGCTGCTTGGTCCACTTCCGAGTCGCCGGGTTGAAGAGCCAGATGTCCTTGAGACCGATGGGGATCTTGGCGCCCGTCCCGCCGACGGTCAGCATCCGGCCGTCGCTGAGAGTGATCATGCCGCCGCAGAACACCTCGGCCGGGGTGATGACCCTGCGCACCTTGTTGGTGACCGGGTTGTAGAGGTACCCGGACGTCACCGTGGTCTTGCGGAAGTTCTCGTCCCCCATGATGAGCACCCGGCCGTTGTGCAGGAGCGTCGCGCTGATGCCCACGGCGTTGCTGCCCGGGTTGAAGGCCTTGCTCCACCGCCCGACCACCGCCGGGTTGCCGCGGGCCTCCGGTGACGTGGCCGCTCCCGCCAGCGACGACGGCGCGACCGCCGCCAACGCGAGAGCCCCGGCCATCCCGGAGGACACGACCAACGACGTCCCCAGCTTTTCGCGCCGCACCACACGCCTCATGGGTCCACCCCTCTCGCGCGACCCTCCAGCGAGCCTCACATGGGCACAATTGGCGGTCAATGAGCACGACGGCCCTACCGAGGCCACCCCGAGTGGGGGTGACGTTCTACGTCAGTTGCAGGAGGCGCTCAGCGCCGGCATGTGCGATCCCGCCGGCTGCCCACCGCGAAGGGTAGCGACCGTGAAGGGTCGGTTCAGGTCCCTTTCAGGAGCAGTGGACAGCCTTGGGTGAAGGGAACCGGTCGCGTACTGTTCGCAAGGTTTGCACTACAGGCGGAACGGGCGCAGCGCGCCCGGTGTCCGAGGTAGTGGCCGACGGCGCCTGCTGCCCACCGTCCACCATGGAAACCTTTCGGGAGCTTCCACATGACCACCACCCTGTCCCCGCGCGAACGCACCACCCCGAGGACGCGTCAGAAGAACACCGTGTTCAGCGCGCTCATCGGCCTCTCCGCACTCGCAGTCCTGCTGCAGGGGCTGTGGGCGGGCATCTTCCTCGAGCACGACGGGCACCGCGACGCGGCGAGCAGCTGGATCGACATCCATGCCCGCGGCGCCGAGGTGGCCCTGTTCTTCGCCGCACTCGGCACGCTCTACGCGATCTGGAAGCGCCGGTCCCGCAAGGACCTGTGGCTCGGCGGGCTCGTGTTCACCGGGCTGATCGTGCTCGAGTCCTACATCGGCGGGTTGATCCGCGACGACGGCAAGGACACCCTGACCGCCGTCCATGTCCCGATCGCGATGGCGATCATGGCGGTGGCCGTCTGGCTGTCGCTGCGTTCGGCCCGGGGTACGGCGGCGCAGGAACCTGCATCGGACTCGGCACGCTGACCGGCTGCAGCACGAGGCGGAACTCGCTGCCTTCGCGGGGCGTGCTCTCCACCTCGATGCGCGCTCCCAGGGAGCGCGCGGCTCGTCGGGCGATGGCCAGGCCGAGGCCCGAGCCGCCGCTCGCCCGGTCCCGTGCCTCGTCCACCCGGTAGAGCCGGTCGAAGACTCGCTCCAGGTGTTCGGGCGCGATGCCGATACCCGTGTCGCGGACGGAGATGACCACGGCGGACCGGCTTCTGCGAGCCCGGATCACCACCTGACCGCCAGGCGGTGTGTAGCGGATCGCGTTGGACACGAAGTTGTTGATGACCGCTTCGACCAGTCGCGGGTCTGCCGTGACCATGACGGGCCGTGCGTCCACCCGGACGCCTACGTGCGCCCGGTGAGCCGCGAGCCGGAACCGCCGCGCGGTGTGCAGGCAGAGGTCGTGGATGGCGACCTGCTCGTGCCCGACGCTCTCGGCGAGCTCGAGCCGGTTGAGCTGCCTGACATCGGCGAGGAGCCGTTGGAGCCGGCGCGACTCGTGCACCACGATGTCGGCGGCCTCGGCCCGCTCCGCGGAGGTTTGAGCGCTCCCGTCGGCGAGCGCACAGGCGAAGCCGGAGAGCGCGCTGACCGGTGTCGAGATCTCGTGGGCAAGGTCGGCGAGGAACCGCCGCTGCTCGGAGTCCGTCCGCCCGAGCTGGGCGGCCATGCTGTCGAGGGCGCGGCTGAGCCGGTCGAACTCCTCGGGCCCCGAGGTCCCCATCCGAGCGGAGAAGTCTCCGCCGGCGACCCGGTCAGCCGTCTCGACCGCCCGAGCCAGCGGTCTGCGGACCGTGCGCATGAGCAGAGTGGCACCGATCCAGGCCTCGGCGATGACCAGCACCGCGATCACGCCGGCCACGAGGCTCGGCTGCACCCAGCCACCGGCGCCCGGGGCGTGGTGGTCGCGCAGGATCACCTTCCCGCCGGGGACAGGCGTGGAGACAGTGACCTCCAGGGGGAGGGACGCCCTGGGCGGTCCGGAGAAGATCACGGCGCCGTGTCGGATCACCACGATCTGGTCGTTGGGGAGGGCCCGCTGGAGTGCTTGGAGCTCGCGCGTCCCCGCGCCCTCGCGGACCCTGGTGGCGACGGCGCGCGCGGTGATGAGCCCCTTCGCGCGGTCCGCGGTCCACTCGGACGACGCGTTGAGCCGGTCGATGACGAAGTTGCCGACCAGGATGGTGACTACGGCCGTCGTCAGCATGGCCACAACCAGCCATACGCGCAGGGAGCGCAGCCGCTCAGTCATCGGTCTCCAGCCGGTAGCCGACACCGCGCAGCGTGGAGATGCGCAGCGCGTCCCCGAGCTTGCGGCGCAGCCCGACCACGTGCACGTCGACGGTCTTGTCGGTGACGAACCGGGAGCCCCAGACGTCGTCGAGCAGCTGCTCGCGGGTATACGCGCGGCGGGGGTTGGCCAACAGGGCCGCGAGCAGGTCGAACTCGCGCCGGCTCAGCTCGACGGACGTACCGCCGACCGTGCAGCACCTGGCGCGGCGGTCGAGCTCGACCTCACCGACCCGCAGTACCTCCGGGTCGGACTCGAAGCCTCGGGCTCTGCGCAGCTGGCTGCGGACCCTCGCGACGACCTCGTGCGGCAGGAACGGCTTGACCACGTAGTCGTCCGCGCCGATCTCGAGGCCGGCGACGCGGCTGGTCTCCTCGCCTCGGGCGGTCAGCAAGATGATCGGGATCGCCGAGCTCTGCCGTGCCCTCCGGACCACCTCGAACCCGTCGACCTCCGGCAGCATCACGTCCACGATGGCCAGGTCGACGTCGCCCCGGCGGAGCACCACGAGTGCTTCACCCCCGGTGCCGACGTCCACGACCTCGAATCCGGCCTTCGTGAGGTACAGGCGCATCAGGCGGCGGATGGAGACCTCGTCGTCGACGACGAGGATCCGGCCCGCGCTCATGGTGGACATGCTCACACGTCCTCACCCAGCCTTCCCCCTGCCTTAACCGTCTCCTAATTCGGCGCTCGTAGCGTCGGCGGTGTCAACCAAACGTCGGGAGCCTGCATGCTTCTCGCCATCGTCCTGAACCTCTCCTCCGCGGCCGCTCTGACGGCATCGTGGCTCGTCGCGGTGCACGACAGCCGTCATCGGCCGGGACCTCCAGGGGGCCCGGGACGGCCAGGGCCTCCGCGGGCGCGCACCGACTACGCCCTCGCTGCCTGACAAGCCGCGCCGCCCCGGTCGCCCGCACGGGTCTCCGAACGGTCAGGAATCGAGAAGCGGCGAGGGTCTCGCCGCGCCTAGCCTGCTGTGAAGTGGCCGGCAGTCCGCCGGGCCGTGAGAGTCGAAAGGCAACCCGAGATGCCCGCAAAGAGTTCCAGGACCGAGTCCGACGGGTTCACCGCCGAAGAGCGCGCTGCGATGAAGGAGCGCGCCGCCGAGCTGCGTGCCCAGGGCAAGAAGGGCGCCAAGCAGGCCGACGGGCTGCAGGCGGTCCTCGACAAGATCGCCGAGCTGGCGCCGGAGGACCGTGCGCTGGCCGAGCGCGTGCACATGATCGTGACCGCCACCGCCCCGGAGCTGTCGCCCAAGACCTACTACGGGATGCCGGCCTACGCGAACGCCGACGGCAAGGTCGTCGTCTTCTTCCAGGACTCGGGGAAGTTCAACTACCGGTACTCCACGCTGGGGTTCCAAGACGCAGCCAACCTCGACGACGGGGACATGTGGCCGGTGTCTTTCGCCCTTCAGAGGTGGAGCCCCGCAGTCGAGAAGAGGGTCGTCGAGCTCGTGAAGGCCGCGATCTCCTGACCCTCAGCCACAGCGCACTCCCCGACGACCGGTCTGCTCCAGACAGGTCTGGGGACGGCTGAACCCGGACCTCGCGCTGGCCGTCCACCCCCCATGAGACCTGCCAGGGCCGTTCGCGCGTTCCCGCACCGCCACGCCGCCCCTTCCCGCGACCACGTGGCCGCCACGACCTGGGCTGGGGACGTGGTCGAGCTGCGTCCCCTCTGGCCGGGCGAGTCCGCGCCGCTCCTGGCGGTTTTCGCAGGCATGTCTCTCACCTCGCGGGCCGGCAGGTACCTGGTGGGGATCCCCAGCCTTCCCCGGTCGATGCTCGATGCACTCACCGCCGTCGACGGCTACGACCACGTCGCCTGGCTGGCCAGCGTGCGGCGGCAACCGGCCGGGATCGCCCGCTACATCCGCGCAGAGCCAGGGCGGGCCGAGCTGGCCTTCGAGGTGGCTGACGACTACCAGGGACGGGGCGTCGGGACCGCGCTCCTGGACGCGGTCACCACGGTCGCCTGCACTCACGGAGTACGACGGGTCAGCGCTACCGTGCTCGCGTCGAACACACCCTCGCGACGGCTGCTCGGCCGGGTGGGCGTGCGGCTTCCCCACGGGGACGGCGTGCTGGAGGGCGAGGGTCGCCTGCGGCTCCTCGACCCTCCGCGCGTCGACCGCGCTGCTGTCCTGGCGCTGGCGCGCGCACGAAGTGCGACGGCTGCCGGAGTGCTCAGGGCGTGAACCGTCCAAGCCAGCGCAGCCCTCGGCCAATGATCTTGTTGTGGTGCCAGCCGTGCTGGATGACGGTCTTCCGCAACCGTCTGATCCCATCCCGTGCACGCACGGCCGGCCCGGTGCGGCTCTGATCCTCGATCTCCCAGGCCCATTTGCTCAGCGAGTGGGCGCACCGGATGCATACAGCGACCTCGGGGTGGTTGCCCAGGTGGACCAGCTTCGCTGGCTCCTCGATTGCCCCGCAGCACCAGCACTGCGACTGGCCCAGCTCCTCGTCTTCAACAGCAGCACGCGTCGCCATGTTCACTTCTCACTTCCGACTGCCGAGGTGGGCAGACCCAGATCCGTATGATCAGAACACGCAGCCAGTGACGACCGACTCCAGGTCAGGACCACCCGACGAGGATACGCCGCCGTCGTCAGGCTCAGCCAACGCGTAACTCCCCCACCGCAAGGCCTGCGCAGAACCTGCGCTGCTCGATCGGGCGGGCATTGATCCGCTCGTGCCGACGGGCAAGTATGTCGTCATGCGGACGGCGGGCTTGACATCGTGGCGGCTGGATGTCTCCGACAGCGACCTGGCAGAGATGGCTCTGTTCGTCAGGGATGCGGTCGGCCTCACCGTGCCCTCGACCGCGGGCGTGCCGCCCGCCTTGGACAGCCCCGTTGCCGACCGGCGCAATGTCTTGTCCGATCGGGACCGCGCTGAGGCGTCCGCGCAGTGGCAGCCGTGGTGGCAGCAGATCCTCGAGCTCGAATTCGGCCTCAAAAGTTCCCTTCACCGGCCGCCCGCGGAAGGGCGCGGGCCCGACGCGCTGGCCGAGATTGGCACGGTCGGCGACGTACCCGATCTCACCGCCCTGGCGCACGTTCCGCAGCTGCGTGCGGCGGTACAAGTCAGCTTCGAAGACATTTCGCGATGGCGACAACGCCGGATGCCCCAGCGGGGAGCTCCCTTCGAAGGGGATGTGGTCAGACAGGCAGTGGACGATGTCGCCTTCGATCGGCAAGTGCCCGTCAACACGCTCAGCGGGGCGCTCCTGGTGCTGCCGGTGGTGGGCCTGTGGTGGCAGCGCATCGCGCCGGGCCAGGTCCTGTGTTCGCAGGCAGCAACGAGGAGCTCGGAAACCAACTACCGAATCGTGTACGAGGTGTTCGCCTCGAGCCTCGGGCAGTGACCCCTTACCCAGCTGCCGACGTCAGAGGTGATCGAGCCAGACGACCGAGATCTCGGCGCCGGGGTGGGCGTGCGGCCGACGTACTTCTTGAACGTTCGGCCATCCCCAGGAACGCAGGCTGCGAGCGATCGCCGACTCCCCGCGGTTCTCGTTGTTCTTCCCGACGATCAACCGCCCCCCCGGGGCTTACGACGTTCTCGAGCAGGTGGCGCACGAACCTCTCGCGCTGGCGAACGGGCACGTACTCCAGACCGGTGCGCACGAACTGGAATCGCGTCGGCGGCTGCCACCCATCCGCGTTCGCAGCCCAGATCCGATCCGCCCACGCCGGATAGCGGCTCCGTGCCACGGCCGCGAGACGCGGTGAGATCTCGACACCGTAAGGTTCCACGACTAGCCCGCGTTCTCGCGACCAGCGCTCGATCGACGCCATCAACAGCCCCTTCGCGCATCCGACATCCAGGAAAGTCCCCGGGCCATCGATCGCCTCCATGATCAGCCCCCGCGACTCCTCCCACTCCTCGCGAGTGCCTGAATTCCCGGAGCCCATCTGCTCAGTGGTCGCGGAGAGATAGGCCGGTTCGACCACGGCCAGGACCCGCGCATGCCACTCAGCCTGGGTGATCTCACCACGCTCGAACGCCTCATCAATCGGCGCGAGGACCTTGTATCCACGCTCCTTGGCGAATTCGACACTGCGATCAAGGCCGGCCACGGCGTTCACCCTACGTCGGTGGAACGCCGAGGTGGTCGACCAAATCGAGTCGCACGTCCATCACCAGCATCGCCGTCATCACTCCCGACGCATCCGCCAGTCGCGCGCTCTACATGAACGCTCTCGGGCTGCCGCTGCATCAGCTCGACGGTGACTACTTCGCCAGTGAAGAGATCGCCGGCTGCAATCACTTCGGCGTTTGGCCGCTGACGCAGGCAGCCCAGGCCTGTTTCGGCTCACCCGCGTGGCCGGGCAACGTGGCGATACCCCAGGTGAGTGTCGAGTTCGAACTGGCAGACGCAGCCGCAGTGTCCGAAGGAGCGCGAGAACTGCGGTCGCAAGGGTACGACCTGCAGCACGAGGCCAAAACCGAGCCGTGGGGACAAGTCGTGGCGCGTCTGCTCTCACCTGAAGGCGCCGTCGTTGGGCTGTCCTTCGCGCCGACTCTGCACGACGAGCCGTCCTGACGGCGCCGGCGTCGGTGGCGTCGACCATTGGCTACGGCGTGCTTCTCGCTAGCGCCGCTGTCGGAGTCGAGGGCGCCGCGGCCGCAAGATGCCTTCGGCGTGGCAGCAGCAGGGGCGTCGCGAGCAGCAGCACGCCGGCCACGACGAGGGCGGCGCGTGGGCTGGTCACCTCGGCGAGGACCCCCCATGCGGCCGTGAGTACGGCGATGGTGAGGCTGGTGCTGACCGACCACGCGCTCAGTACCCGGGCGAGGCGGTCGCGGTCGGTGTGCTGGAGCCGATACGTGGTGACGACCGGGTTGTGCACGCTGACACACAGGATGAGGCCGAGCTCCACGATGATGACGATGAGCAGGCCGCTGACGCCGGGTTGGATGAACGCCAGCCCGAGCGGCCAGACCGCTCGGAGAGCACCGAGCTTCAGCAGCACGTTGCGCTCACCGAAGCGGATCACGGCGCGCCGCGCCAGCCGGGACCCGATAAGCCCGCCCACGCAGGGCACGGCGAACGCGAGGCCGTACTGCCACGCCGGAAAGCCGAGCGGTCCGAGCATCATGAACGCCAGCACCGGTTCGGGTGCCATGATCAGCGCGTTGACCGCCAGCACGTTGAGGAACAAGGCTCGCAGCGCAGGGTGCCTCCAGATGTAGCGCCAGCCCTCAACCAGGTCGCTGAACCGCGCCCGTCCTCTTCGCGCCGGCGGTGTCGGCTCGCCGCCGCCGATGGCGGTGATGCCGAGTGCTGAGAGCAGGTAGCTGACCGCATCGGCAGCCACCGTCACGACCGGACCTGCCAGCCCGATGGCGGCGCCACCGACCACCGGCCCGAAGATGGTGGCCGACCAGGTGGTCGACTCGAAGCGACTGCTGGCGGTGAGCAGCTGGTCGTGGTCGACCATGGACTTGAGGAACGCTCCGCTGGCGGAGCTGAACGCGATCTTCGCCGCCGCCACCACCACGGCGACGACGAGCAGCTGGGTGAAGGTCAGCAAGCCAAGCCAGTAGGCAGCGGGGATGGACGCCATCGCCAGACACCGCGCCATGTCCATCGCGATCATGACCGGCCGCTTGGGCCGGTACTCGACCCACGGCCCCAGCGGCACCGCCACGATCGCGCCGACCGCGAGCCCGGCAGCCGACAGCATCGACACCTGCGAGGTGCTGGCACCGAGCTTGCGGATGGCGATGTAGGCGAACGCGCCGAACCCGAGTCCGGTGCCGTAGGCGCTGACCGCGTACGCCGCCCAGAGCCAGCCGAACTGGCGGCCCAGGCGCGTCCTCGTACCCACCGGCCGCGCCCCGCTTCCGTCCACTCTCCGACACCGAGACCGTCATTGTCTCGGTCCCCCACTGCTCAGCGCGGGATCCTGACGGCGTGTTCGGTCATCGGCAGGTGCGCCTGGAGCATCGCGCGGAACTGAGACAGGCCGGCTGCGTCCCGTCAGTCGTCCGGTGCACGGGGACTTGGCACGATCGGCCGCGGCATCGGGGGCGGCAGCTCCCGATGGTCGTCGAAAGTCACCGCCACTCGCTCGAACTTCTTGTGGCGCTGGGCCTGCGCGTATTCGGTGTACACCCGGCGATCAGCTGGAGTCAGGTCGACCGCGTCTGTGAACGGCGTCAACAGCGCTCGTGGGTACAGATGCTTGGTGAGTACCACGTTCACCTGGAAGCCCAGCACGGCGATGGTCGCGGCCAGGTACAGGAAGGCGAACAGTCCAAGCACCACCGCGAATATGCCGTTCATGGCCGAGACCTTGCGGATCACGTGTTCGACGTACAGGCCGCCCAGCGACTGCAGTGCCTGCCAGAGCACCGCAATCATCACAGCACCGGGCAGTACGTCGCGGAACCGGCGCCGGACGGAGGTGGCCATGACGAGGATTGCGCCGAGAATCACTGCGACGAAGGCCGCGGAGACCACCGTGGCGCCGCCTTGCAGCCAACCCGGGAGCTCAGCCCCGAAGATCTCCAGGTGGCTGATCACGGTCGCACTCACGGCCAGGGCCAGGACCGCCAGGCCGCCTATCGTCAAGAGGACAAAACTCCGCACCCGGCTGGCGATCGGGTTCAATCTGCCTTGACGGGGAATGGCCCATGCCACGTTCAGCGCGTTTTGGGCTGCCTGTCCGAGCCCCAGCGCGCCGTACAGCGCGGCCAGCGAGCCCACGACAACAGCAGAGGCGCTGCCGTGGAGCCCCTCGGGCCGGCCCAGCTGGTCACCGATGATCGGGAAGCGGCTCAGCGCCGAGTTCAGCAGCTCCTGCTGCAACTGCTCGTGGCTTTGCAGGACGAAGCCAAGCACGGTCGCCGCGATCAGCATCAGGGGGAAGATCGCCAAGAACGCGTAGTAGGTAAGGATCGCCGCGAGGTAGGCGCCCTGGTCGTCGAAGTACTTGTACAAGATGGCCACGGGCGCGCCGATTGCGGGCCACCGACGCTGCAGACGGTCCAGCCGGGACACCAGCGCCACCATGTTCACACGTTACGCCGCGTCCACCCCGGGACGCTCGCGCTTTCCGCGCGTGACGAGACCGCCCACGAGAGCTACATTCCCATCCGCTCGAGCGCGCGTGCACGCAGCGCGGTCACCAGCGCGAAGCGGGCGCCACACGAAGGCGTCCGGGATGTCCTGAGACATCCACCGGTCGGGCTGACAGGACTCGAACCTGCGGCCTTCTGACCCCCAGTCAGACGCGCTACCACCTGCGCCACAGCCCGGCCGTCCCTCCGATGCTCACGATCATCGGTGGGACGGGTCGCAAGATTACATGAAACGACGATCTTCGCTGTCATCGACCCGAGAGGCAGCCGACCAAACCCCTCGGCCCAGAACCGGATCATCTTGTAGGTGCGGATCGGTAGCGTCGCGAACATGGCGCGCTCGTACAACGATGAACAGCTGGAGCAGACCCTCGCCTCGTCACGGTCTTGGCGCGGCGCACTCCGTGCCCTCGGACTCTCCGCGACCTCCGCTTCCGCGATGCGTTCCCTGCGGCAGCAGGCCGATCGGCTAGGGCTCGACTACAGCCACTTCACTGGTCAGCGGCGGTGGACGG
>DASTWW010000040.1:0-7029 GCA_035765755.1 Nocardioidaceae bacterium | reverse complement strand
CCGTGCTGCGAAGGTGCTCCGGTGACCGCGGCCTGCGTGGTTCCCCAGGGCGACTAGCGCGGGGAGCTGCGCTGTCCGGCGGCCCGCCAAGTCCCGAGTACGCTCGAAGCACCATGGACGAGAACAAGGCCCGCCGGGTCGTCGACGCGCTCCGCGACCGAGGCACGAACGCGGACCTGGCCCGGGTCGGCGTCTACCAGTTCGGGGTCAGCGTCAGGCTGGCCGACGGCCGGGAGGCCACCTGGGACTCCGACGGCACCGCCGCGCTCGAGGCGCAGGTGATGCGCAACGGCGTGCTGGTCGGCTACGTCCCGGCGATCGACGGCTCCGAGGACTTCACCGAGGAGCAGATCATCGACGCGATCGTGCGCACCGACTACGACAAGCCGATCGCCCACCAGCGGGCCACCGCACCGCCGCCTGCGACGCCACTGCCCCGCAGGGGCGGGCTGTTCCGCCGGTTCATGGACGGCTTTCGCTACCGCTGACGGCGGCTGGTCTCATCCCAGCGCGGTGTGCGCGGATCGGTGCACCTCGTCCTTGTTGCCGTACTCCACCGGAGGCATCGCCTGCAGAGCGGCGATGACCCCTTCCGGTGCGCTCAACTTCCGGGCTGCCTGCACGATCTCGTCGCGGCGGGCGGGGAAGTCGACGGACTTCAGGTAGTCGTTGAGCTCCTTGGTGCTCGTCATGCGTGTGTCTCTCCAAAGGACTTGACTTCCTTGAGAGAGTGCCCAGACCTCCCGCGAGACATTCCCCTGGTCTGGTCGTGTGTCACCGGTCAGCCCTCGTCCAGGAGGGTCACCAGCCGCTTTGGGGCGATTGTCCGGTATGCGTCCTCGCACAGCTCGGCGATCTCGTCCCAGTCGACGTCGCCGTCGAGGCGTACGCCGAGCCAGCCGCGCCCTCCGACGTACGGCGGCCGGAAGAACCGCTGCGGGGAGGACGCGATGAGCTCGCCCTGGACGCCCGGCGGCGCTGCGCACCACAGGTGCGGGAAGTCGTGGTCGTGGTGGCCGTGGGGCCACAGCATCAGAAACTGCCTGCCGACGAAGAACGCCGGTGATCCGTGGCTGACCCGCTCGGAGACCTCGGGCAGCCGCAGGCAGCGGGCACGGACCCGGTCCTCGGCGTCGGTCACACCGGCACAGTAGTGGCTCGGCCGTGCACCAGCAGGTGCCGCGGCCCGGGTGTTCCGCTACACGGGCTGTGGGGCGGCGCGCGCTGCCTGCGTGCGCGGCATGAGAACGGCGGCGGTCATCCCGATCAGCCCGACCGCGGCCAGGGCGATCATCGCGAACGCGTAGGACGCGCCTGGGTTCGTCCCGATCCCGACCACCAGGATCGTGCCCGCGATCGCGGTGCCCATCGACGACCCCAGGTTGGACACGCTCCGGGAGAGCCCCGAGATCTCGCCCTGCTGGTCCTCGCCGAAGCTGGACTGCACGACGTTGACCGACGGTGTCATCATCAGGCCCACACCGGCACCGATCAGGAACAGCCCCGGCCAGGTGGCGATGATTTGCGACACGCCGTAGGCCATGGCCAGCAGCACGCCGACACCGACGATGGCGACGAGGAAGCCGACCACGATCAGGCCGCGCTGCGAGAACCGCGTCGAGAGCCGCTCGGCCCGCACGGAGGCCAGGAGCAGCCCGATGGTGGCGGCCGTGAAGATGAAGCCGGTCTCGATGGCGTTGTAGCCGCGCACGACCTGGAGGTAGGCCGAGACCACGAACGCGATGCCCATGAGCATCAGCCACTGTGCGTTCTGCGTGATCAGCCCCAGGTTCGACGTGTGGTTCCGGAACATCGCCGTCGAGAGCAGCGGTTCCTGGCCGGCGCGCTCCTTGCGACGCACCGACCAGAAGAAACCTGCCAGGACGACGGCGGCGCCGACCAGGAGCCCGACCATCAGCCACACGTTCACGCTGGCAGCCATGATCCCCATGACCAGGAGGATGAGGCCGACCGCAGAGAGCGCGGCGCCGCGCATGTCGAAGGGCCGGGCTGGATCGGCCGGCTTGGGGTCCACCATGCGGCGGCCCAGAACCACGATCGCCGCGATCACCAGGGCCTGGAAGATGAAGGCTGCCCGCCAGCTGATCGACGTGGTAATCAGCCCGCCGATCAGCGGTCCGGCCGCGGCCCCGAGGCCGGCCATCGCGCTGATCGTGCCGAAGGCCTTGGCCCGCGCGGTCACTCCCGTGAACATCAACGTCGCCAGGATGTAGACCGGCGGGATGAGCAGGGCGGTGCCCACGCCCTCGAGGATCGAGTTGCCCAGGATGAGCACCCCGAGGCCGGGGGCGAACGCGCTGAGGAGTGCGCCGACGCCGTACACCGCGAGGCCGAGGTTGAAGCAGCGCTTCCGCCCGTACTTGTCGGTGAGCTTGCCGGCGGGGATCATGAGCGCCGCCATCACCAGCAGGAACACGGTGATGGCGACCTGGATCCCGTGCACCGTGGTGTGCAGGTCCTTGCTCATGTCGTTGATCATCACGTTCATGTTGGAGCCCGCGAAACTGCAGATGAACTGCGCCAGGGCGAGCGGGATCAATGCCGCTCGAGCGACGCTCCCCGGCGTCGTGGTTTGCTCGGCCATGTCCTCACCCTTTGCCCGCCGCGAGGCGCGGGCATCATCCCCCGTGGGTGAGTCAGACGGCGACCTGCGGGACCAAGCGGCCCCGCTGCGGGGGAGTCAGGCGGTCTCGCGCAGCCCGCGCAGCACCGTGGCCAGCCGCAGCAGCTCGTCGAGCATGGCCTTGCCCCCGCCCTCGGTCTGGATGCTGGGCGTGAACTCGCCGTCGGCGTCGATGTGCTCGGCGAAGAACGGGATGGAGACCGCCTCCACGACCGGCACCATCCGCAGCGCGGCCAGGACCGGCTTCAGCGCGGTGGCCGCCCGCAGGCCGGCCGAGACCCCGCCGTACGACACCAGGCCGACCGGCTTGTCCGCCCACTCCAGGGACAGGTAGTCCAGGGCGTTCTTCAGCGACGCGGGGAAGGAGTGGTTGTACTCCGGCGTCACGAACACGAAGGCGTCCGCCCGCGAGACCCTCGCGCTCCAGTCCTTGGTGTGCTGGTGCGCGTACTGCTGCAGGCGGGGGTGCCGCGGCTCGTCGAACAGCGGCAGGCCGACCTCGGCGAGGTCGATCAGCTCGATCTCGAAGCCGCCGTGCTCCTCGGCGAACCGTTGCAGCCAGTGGGCGACGGCGATACCGCGGCGGCCGGGACGAGTGCTCGCGGCGATGACCTGAAGGACGGGACGGGACAACGGGGCTCCTCGATGGTCGGTGGATCGTCCATCAAGGCAAACCGGTCATCCCGCCGCGTTGTTTCGTGGCAGTGCTCACACCCGCCCGGGGGCCGCGGCCGGCCAGCCGGGCCGCAGGTCGGCCGCGGGGCACCCGTGGTCGGTCAGCCGGTCGGCGTGGCCGACTGGGCGCCGGCCTGGCGCGGGATGCCCGCGCCGACCGGCGGGGTGTAGGCCTTGCCTGCCTCGGCGGCCTTGCGCATCGCACTCAGGCCCTGGTCGACGGTGAGCAGCTTGGTGGTCTGCGACGCGCGGAGCGAACCGCCCGCCGCGGCCGCGAGCGAGACCGCGGCGGCCGCATCGTCGTCTGGCATGTCGGTGATCAGCACCAGGTCGTAGTCACCGAAGCTGTAGAACACCGACTCGAGCTTGCCGCCGCAGGCCTCGACGAGCGGGCGGATGCGTTCGATCGGATCGGGCTGGTTCTTCACCTGCGTCGCCCACGAGTCGGGGGTGTAGGCGGCTTGGTAGAGGTAGCGCGGCATCGAAGCCTCCCGAGAGGAGTGTTGCCTGCAGATCAGCCCCAGCATGCGCCGCGTCGAAGACGGCTACAAGGCACCTCGGCCCACGGCGCCGAGGTGCCGGACAACGTGGTGAAAAGCGCTGCCGCGATCCCCGGAACCGGTCCAGACGGCCAGCACGCTCAGGTCGGGTCCGGTCGGGAGTTGACGAATCTCCCGGACTCGCAACAACCCACGGGGTCGGTTGAGGGCTGCAATAAACTCGTGCGGTGATGGACCTCCTTTTCGTGTGCATCGGCAACACCTGCCGCTCCCCGATGGCCGAGGCGTTCGTCCGGCACCTGGCCGAGCAGCGGTCCCTGCCGGTGCGGGTCAGGTCGGCCGGGCTACGGGCCGGGGACACCATCGCCCCGGAGGCGGAGGCCGCGTTGCGCAGCCGCGGGGTGCAGCCGGTGCGGCAGGACGCGGTGCAGCTCACCGAGGACATGGTCGCCGAGGCCGGACTCGTCCTGTGCGCCACCGAGGAGCATCGCCGCGTCTTGGTCGAGGCGGTGCCGGATTGCGCCGGGCGCGCGTTCGTCTGGGGCGACTTCGTGGCGCGGGCCGCTAACCGTCCGGCGGGCTCGCTCGACGAGCTGCTCACCAGCCTGGCCCCGCGGCGGCGGACCTCCGGGCACGACCTCGTCGACCCGATCGGCAAGGGCCAGCAGGCGTACGACGAGGCGGCGGCGGCCATCGAGGGGCTGGCCAGAAGCACCATCGACCTGCTGCGAGGGACTTTGGCCACTGACCCGGACTGACCGGCCGCGTGAGGCTGGGTGCATGAGCACGCACACGCCACTGCCCCAACCTGTCGCATGGCGAGCCGTCGGCCGCTGCGCCGTCCGATGCGTGATGCTCCTCGCGCGACGTCGGGTGCACCTGCCGCGCGGCAACGTCGGCATGACGCTGCGGTTCGCCGACGGCACCACCGCGCGGGTGTACCGCGAGACGGTCGTGGATCGGCAGCCCACCGACCCATGCACGCTGGTCGTGTCCTTCCGGCTGCGGGGGATCCGCGGCTGGGGGCACGCCGCCTTCCGCGCGGAGAGCATCGTGAACACCGTGCTGTTCGTCGGGTTCCGCGGCTTGGTGTCGAAGCTCTGGATGGCCCACGACCAGCACGGCACCTACCGCGGGATCTACGAGTGGGACGGGCCGCAGGACGCGGAGGCGTACGCCCGAGCGCTGTGGCGGGTGCTGGCGCTGGTGAGCGTCCCGGACTCCATCGACTACCGCGTGATCCCGGGGGTACGACGCGATGAGGCGATCGCGGATCCGCACCGGATGGAGGTGCTCGAGCCCGAGGGCAAGGGAGCATGGTGGCGCGTGCTGGGCGCGGCGTGAGCCCGGTCGAGGTACTCATCGCCGGCGCCGGCCCCACCGGCCTGGTCACTGCGCTCCAGGCACAGGCACACGGCGCGAGTGTGCGGGTGGTGGAACGTCGCCCCGAGGCGTTCCGGCCGTCGCGGGCGATGGTGGTGCACCCGCGCACCATGGAGAACCTGCGGCTGCTGGGGGTCACTGACGCGCTGATGGAGCGCGCCGACACCACGCCGACCGCCGAGCTGCATCTCGGGCGCAGCGTGGTGCCGGTGACCATGCAGGACTTCGACATGCCCGACACCGCGTTCCCGCACCTGACCCTGGTGCGGCAGACCGACGTCGAGGAGGTGCTCGGCCGGGCGCTGAGGGACCGGGGCGTCGAGGTCGAGCGCGGCGTCGAGCTCGTGGACGTGACCGCGGACGGCCGTGCGGTGCTGCGCCGCGACGGCGGGGTGGCACCGGTCGCGTGCCGGTTCGTGGCCGGCTGCGACGGGCAGGCCAGCACGGTCCGTTCGTTGGCCGGGATCGGCTGGCGCGGCGCGCCGTACTCCGAGGAGGTGGTGCTCGCCGACGTCGAGCTCGACGGTGACCTCGACCCCGGCGTGCTGCACGCGGTCCCCGGTCGCGACGGGCTGGTGTTCGTGTTCGCGCTGGGGGAGGGCGCCAGCTGGCGGCTGCTGGCCACTCGGCCCCGCACCGACGACGGGCCGGCCTTCGGACAGCCGGGTCCGCCGGTCCCGCTGCGGCAGCTGCAGCGGCTGCTGCGTGAGGCCGGCCTCCCGGCGCGCATCTGCGACCTGCGCTGGTCGGCCCGGGTGCCGCTGCAGCACCGGCTGGCAACCGCCTTCCGCGCCGGCCGGCTGTTCCTGGCCGGGGACGCCGCCCACGCACACTCGCCGGCCGGCGCGCAGGGCATGAACACCGGCATCCAGGACGGGGTCAACCTGGGCTGGAAGCTCGCCTTCGCGGCCTGCGCCGCCCCGGACGGTCCGCTGCTCGCGTCGTACGAGCTCGAACGCCGCCCGGCCGCCCGGCTGGTGCTGGCGATGACGCACCTGATCTTCTTCGCCGAGGCGTCCCGCAACCCGGCGGCGCGATTCGTGCGCGGGACGCTGGTGCCGCTCGGCGCGCCGATGGTGCCGCTGCTGCTGGGCCGGCGCCGGCTGGTCGCGGAGGGAATGCGCACGCTGGGCCAGATGCGGCTCGGCTACCGGCGCAGCCCGCTGTCCCAAGACGGCTCACCGACCGGCCGTGGTCCGCGCCCGGGCGACCGGCTGCCGGACGAGTCCGTGGTCTGCGGAGGTACGACGGTGCGGCTGCACGACCTGACCTCGACGCCGGGGGTGCATGTGCTGTTGTCCCGGGACGCCGACCTCGATCCGTGCAGCGTGGGCCCGCGGGTCCTCGTGCACCGGCTCACCGACCGGCCGGGGACGGACGTGCTCGCCGTGCGGCCGGACGGGGTGGTGGGTTTCCGCTGCGGCACAGCCGACGCCGTCCAGCTCGGCCGCTGGCTGGACCTGGTCTGCGCGCGGTAGCGCTCGGTGCGGCGCTGAGCCCCGGGCGCGTTCAGCCGGCGTCGGCGCGGTGCTGCGTGACCCGGCGCTCGCGCGCGGGCCCGGTGCGCTGGGCGGGGATGCTGATGGTCACCGGCGCCGGCTGGCGGAAGGGTTCGAGCGCCTCGGGCGGAAGGTTCGTCTTCGGCAGGTCCCACCGGCGACGGAACCGGAGCCCGAGCACGTCCACCTCGCCGGTCGCCTCCTCCAGCCACAGCTCGAAGCACGACTCGAGCACCGCGAGCACCCGTGGGTTGGTGACGTTGACCCCCAGGGCGGCCTGCCAGCCGCCGATGAACGCCTCGTGCAGGAGCTTCCGCTTGCGCCTCTT
>DASTWW010000039.1:0-11509 GCA_035765755.1 Nocardioidaceae bacterium | reverse complement strand
TGAAGTAGGCGACCAGGTTCTCGGGGTTCATGCCGGGCACGATCTGCACCAGCTCCCAGCCGTCCTCGCCGAAGTTGTCGAGGATCTGCTTCGTCGAGTGCACCAGCACCGGCGCGGTGAAGTATTCCCATTTGGTCATGCACGCGAGCCTAGTGCCCCGACGGGCCGGCCCCGCCTGTCGGGGGCGCACGCCCGGGTTGTCCCTATAGCGTGGTGCGGGTGGATCCTCGGGAGGTGCTCACGCGTACGTCGGACGGACCCGATGCGGTGGTCCGGTACGCCGATCATGCCGACGGCGTCATCGACGTGTTCCACCCGCCACGGGACGGCGCCGGCGGTCCCCTCGTCGTACTCCTGCACGGAGGGTTCTGGCGCCAGGAGTGGGACCGGATGCACGCCCGGCCGCTGGCCAACGCGCTGGTGGCCGAGGGGCTGACCATCGCGGTGCCGGAGTACCGCCGCGTCGACGGCGCGGGCGGCTGGCCGCAGACGTTCGACGACGTCCGCACCGTGATGTCCGCACTGCCCGGCCTGCTGACCGGGATCGGGCTGCCGACCGGCGGCGACGTCGTGGTCGCCGGCCACTCCGCCGGCGGGCACCTGGCGCTGTGGCTGGCCGGGGAAGGCTTCGACCTGACCCGGGTGGTCGGCCTGGCGCCGGTCGGCGACCTGCGCGCGGCCGCGCACGACCACCTCGGCGACGACGCCTCCGCTGCGCTGCTGGGCGGCGGCCCGGACGAGGTGCCCGATCGGTACGACGCCGCCGACCCGGCCATCCGAATGGCGGATCGGCCGCGGTGCGAGGTCGTGGTCGTGCACGGCTGCGAGGACACCGTCGTCCCGGTGGCGAACAGCCGCGGCCTGGCCGCGCGGCACCCGTTCGTGGACCTGCGCGAGCTGCCCGGCATCGAGCACTTCGGCCTGATCGACCCGCTGTCGCAGGCCTGGACCACGGTCCTGTCCGCGATCCGAGGAGAGCAGCCGCGATGATCCAGCGGACCGACGTACCGTCCCTTCCGCGGCGCTGGTCCGAGGGCCGGTCCCGCGCCTTCGACGCCGCGCTCACGACCGTGCTGCTGCTTCCGGTGCTGGTGTTCCCGTTCACCTCTGTGCACCGGTCCGCGACGCTGCTCAGCTTCATCGAGATCGTGCCGCTGCTGATGCGCCGGGTGCAGCCGGCCGGCTGCTTCTACACCGTCACCGCGGCAACCGCGCTGCAGCTGGCGCTGATCGGCACCCCGGTCTGGGGGCAGGTGGCGATGCCGGTCGCCGTCTTCGCGGTGGCCGCCTACGAGAGCACCATCACCGCCCGGGTCGCGCTGGCGGCGAGCCTGGTCCTCGCGGTCGCCGGCCCGGGGGTCTGGGTGGCCGGCGCGGGCCTGCCCGCGCAGCAGGTCCTGTTGTGGTTCAGCACGGCGATCCTGCTGATGGTCGCGTCCTGGGCGCTCGGGTCGATGGTCCGTGCCCGGCGGGCGTACGCCGCCGAGGTGCTCGCCCACGGCGAACGGCTGGAGGAGAGGGCTGCCTTGGCGAACGAGCTGGCGACCGACGACGAGACGGACCTGCCGCCGCACGGCGTCGAGGACGTGTGGTCGCTGGTGGAGCAGGCCCGCCTCAGCGGAATGCGCGTCGACGCGGAGGTCGCCGACCCGGCGCCCGATGTGCCCGAGCTGACCGGGCTGACCGCCTACCGGATCGTCCAGGAGGCGCTGGCCAACGTGCGCACCCACGCCGGCCCGGCCGCCTCCGTGCACGTGTCGGTGCGGGTGATCGGCGTCGACCTGGTGGTCGAGATCCTCGACGACGGTCTTGGGACGGACGGCTCCCTGGAGGAGCTGCAGGGCGAGGGCCGTGGACTCGCCGGGATCCGGGATCTGGTGAGCCGGCACGGCGGCCATCTGGAGGCCGGACCGCGCCCGGGTGGCGGGTTCGCGGTGCGGGCCCGGTTGCCGCTGCTGTCCCGCGAGCCGCAGGCGTGACCTGTCCGGGCGCCACTGCTGCTGTCCCCGCGGGGGTGAGAGTCTGTGCTCATGGACAGAGCATCCGCGCGCCGGGTCGCGATCGTCGGCGCCGGGCCCGCCGGGACCGCGCTGTCGCTTGGCCTGCTGAAGGAGGGGTACGGCGTCACGCTGGTCTCGGACCGGACCGCCGAGGAGATCCGGCACGGGTCGGTGATGTCGAGCCAGATCACCTTCGAGTCCGCGCTGGAGATCGAGAACGCGCTCGGGATCACCGACCTGCTGCCCGCCGCGCCGAAGATCGGACGGATGGCCTACCGGACCAACCGGAGCGACGGCTCGTCGGCGGGGTTCGTGACCCGGCTGGACATCCCGGCCCGGTCCATCGACCAGCGGCTGCGGGTGCCGCTGCTGCTCGAGGCGATCGAGGGGCTCGGCGGCAAGGTGGTCGTGCGCTCCGCGGAGGTGGCCGACCTCGACGACCTGGCCCGTGACCACGACCTCGTGGTGGTGTCCACCGGACGCGGGGGGCTGTCGTCGCTGTTCGAGGTCGATCCGGCCCGTTCGCCGTACTCCTCGCCCCAACGGGTGGCGGCGCTCACCTACCTGCGCGGGGTCGCGCCGGACCCGGCCGGGCCCACGCTGCGCTACCACAGCCTGGAGGGCGTCGGCGAGTGCTTCACCTGCCCGGCGCTGACCGTCGAGGGCCCGTGCGACATCGTCGTCGTCGAGGGCGTGCCGGGCGGACCGCTGGACTGCTGGGACGACGTACGCACCGCCGAGGACCACCTGGCCCGGCTGGAGAGCGTGCTGTCGGAGCACTTCGTCGACGAGTGGCTGCGGCTGCGCGACGGCTGGGGGCTGATGGACGACGGCTCGATGCTGCGTGGCCGGATCACCCCGGCGGTCCGCCACCCGGTGGGGGTGCTCCCGTCCGGGACGCCGGTGCTCGGGATGGCCGACGTGGTGGTGCTCAACGACCCGCTGACCAGCCAGGGCTCCAACAACGCGATCAAGTCCGCGTCGTTCTACCTGGAGGCGATCACCGCCCACGACGGCCCGTACGACCGGGACTGGATGGAGCGCACCTTCGCGAACTTCTGGCGCGGCTGGGGGCAGTGGGCGACCGCCTGGACCAACTCGTGGCTGCAGCCGGCCTCGCCGCACCAGCGGCAGGTCGTCGACGCCGCGGCAGATCACCCCTCGGTCGCGGCCCGGATCGCCGCCGGCTTCGACGACGCCCGGCTGTTCAGCCCGTGGTGGTTCTCCGCCGAGGACGCGCAGGCGTTCCTCGAGCAGATGCTTGCCGCGGAACGGGCCCGGTTCGATACCCAGGACCTGCGGCGGGCGCTGGGCCAGTACGCCACCGGCGTCACCGTGGTCACCACCGAGGACGCCGACGGCAACCGGTGGGGGATGACGGCGAACTCATTCACCGCGGTGTCGCTGAACCCGCCGATCGTCTTGTGGGCGGCCGCGAAGAGCTCACCCTCGATGCCGGCGTTCGATCGCGCGAAGCGGTTCGCGGTCAACGTGCTCGCCTCCGACCAGCACCACCTGTCCCGGCAGTTCTCCACCTCGGGCACCGACAAGTTCGACGGGGTTCGGCTGGTGCCCGGCGCGATGCCGCTGCTCGAGGGGGCGGTCGCCTGCTTCGAGTGTCGTACGACGCAGCGGATCGACGCCGGGGACCACGTGGTGTTCTTCGGGGAGATCGACTCCTACACCGCCCCGGGTGGGGAGCCGCTCGTGTTCCACAGCGGCTACTACCGGGTCGCCACCCGGCACCCCGACCTCTGAGCCGACTCCTTCTCGGCTGCTGGGCCCGATCCCCACTGCTCGACCCGTTTACCAGGGTGCCCTGGTAAAGGGACGGCGCCGCGGGGACACGCGACGACTCAGGCCAGCTTGGGCTCGGTCTTCTCCCGGACCTCGTCCTCGGCCACCCCCGGCGCGAGCTCGACGAGCCGGAGACCCTCCGGGGTCACGTCGATCACGCACAGGTCGGTGATGATCCGCTGCACGACACCCTTGCCGGTGTAGGGCAGCGAGCACTCGTTGACGATCTTGTACGACCCGTCCTTGGCCACGTGCTCCATCAGCACGATGACCCGCTTGGCGCCGTGCACCAGGTCCATCGCGCCGCCCATCCCCTTGATCATCTTCCCGGGGATGGTCCAGTTCGCGATGTCACCGGAGGCCGAGACCTGCATCGCGCCCAGGATGGCCGCGTCGATCTTGCCGCCGCGGATCATCCCGAACGACGTCGCGGAGTCGAAGAACGACGCCCCGTGGCGCAGCGTGACGGTCTCCTTGCCGGCGTTGATCAGGTCGGCGTCCTCCTCCCCGTCGTACGGGTAGGGCCCGACGCCGAGGATGCCGTTCTCGCTCTGCAACACCAGCTCCACGCCGTCGGGCACGTAGTTCGGCACCATGGTCGGCAGCCCGATGCCCAGGTTGACGTACGACCCGTCGGTCAGCTCCGAAGCGGCCCGCGCCGCCATCTCCTCCCGGCTCCAGGCCATCAGGCCACGCCTCCTTCCGAACCCGCGCCCGCGGTCCCGACGGCCTCCGTAGGCCGCGGCCGCACCGTCCTCTTCTCGATCCGCTTGTCCGCCGCCTGCTCGGGGGTCAGCGCCAGCACCCGCTGCACGAACACGCCCGGGGTGTGCACCTCGTTCGGGTCCAGCTCGCCGGGCTCCACCAGCTGCTCGACCTCGGCGATGGTGGTCCGCCCGCACATCGCGGCCATCGGGTTGAAGTTGCGCGCGGAGTCCCGGTAGACGAGGTTCCCGTGCCGGTCGCCCTTCCAGGCCCGCACCAGTCCGAAGTCGGCCACCAGCGCCCGCTCCAGCACGAAGTCCTTGTCGCCCTCGGCGGTGCTGAAGCTGCGCACCTCCTTCGCCGGGGAGGACACCGTCACGTTCCCACCGTCGTCGTACCGCCACGGCAGACCGCCCTCGGCGACCTGCGTGCCGACCCCGGTCGCGGTGAAGAACGCCGGGATCCCGCAGCCGCCGGCCCGCATCCGCTCGGCGAGCGTGCCCTGCGGGGTCAGCTCCACCTCGAGCTCGCCGTGCAGGTACTGCCGTGCGAACTCCTTGTTCTCCCCGACGTACGACGAGACCATCCGGCGGATGCGCTTGGCAGACAGCAGCCGACCCAGCCCCCACTCGTCGACACCGCAGTTGTTCGAGATCGCCTCCAGCTCGTCGGCGCCCTGCTCCAGCAACGCCTCGATCAGCACCGACGGGATCCCGCACAGGCCGAAGCCACCCACCGCGATCGTCGACCCCGACGCGATGTCGGCCACCGCCTCCGCGGCACTGCCCACCACCTTGTCCACCGAAACAACCTCCTCGTCCGACCGTGAGCTCGTACGCGCAATGGATGCGATCCTAGTCACGTCGACGCTCCGGGCGCCGGGCCAGGCTCCGGCACCGGCCGGGCTAGGCTCGGCGGGTGGTGTCTCCGACAGCAGAGATCGACTGGGCCGGCATCCGGCTGCACGTCGTGACCGGCAAGGGCGGGACCGGGAAGACGACGGTCGCGGCCGCGCTTGCGCTGGCCATCGCGTCGGCCGGCAAGACGGTGCTGCTGTGCGAGGTGGAGGGCCGCCAGGGCATCGCCCGCCTGTTCGACGTGGCCCCGCTGCCCTACGAGGAGACCCGGATCGCCAGCGGACCCAACGACGGCGGCGACCTCTACGCCCTCGCGATCGACCCGGAGTCCGCGCTGCTGGAGTACCTCGCGATGTACTACCGCCTCGGCCGCGCGGGCAAGGCGCTCGACCGGTTCGGCGTGATCGACTTCGCGACCACCATCGCGCCCGGTGTGCGCGACGTGCTGCTCACCGGAAAGGTCTACGAGGCGGTGCACCGCAACCGCCGCAGCCGCAACGCGAGGCAGTACGACGCAGTGGTGCTCGACGCCCCGCCGACGGGAAGGATCATGCAGTTCCTGAACGTGAACAGCGAGCTGTCCGGGCTGGCGAAGGTAGGCCCGATCCGCAACCAGGCCGACACCGTGATGACCCTGCTGCGCTCGCCGCGCACCGCCGTGCACCTGGTCACCGTGCTTGAGGAGATGCCGGTGCAGGAGACCGCCGACGGCATCGAGGACCTCCAGCACGCAAAGCTGCCGGTCGGTGCCGTGCTGGTGAACCTGCTGCGCAGCAACCAGCTCGACGACGCCGCCCGCGCCGAGGCGCTCGCCGACCGGCTGCCCCGCGAGGACATCAGCAACGACCTGACCTCGGTCGGCCTCGACCCGGAACCGGAGCTGCTCGACGGGCTGCTGAACGAGGCGCACGAGCACGCCCAGCGGCGCGCGCTCGAGGACGAGCAGCGCCGGCACATCGACAAGCTCGACGTACCGGTGCTGGACCTGCCCCGGCTGCCGGACGGCATCGACCTGGGCGGGCTCTACGAGCTGGCCGCCGAGCTGTGCGAGCAGGGCGTGCGATGACCACCCGGACACGGGCCCGCCACGGACGGCTGGCCGGACGCGCCGAGCCCGCACCGGCCCTCGACGTCGACGCGCTGCTCGACGACCCGGCGACCCGGATCGTGGTCTGCTGCGGCTCCGGTGGGGTCGGCAAGACCACCACGTCCGCGGCGCTGGCGCTGCGCGCGGCCGAGCGCGGCCGCCGGGTGGTGGTGCTGACCATCGACCCGGCCCGCCGGCTCGCGCAGTCGATGGGCATCGAGGCGCTGGACAACACCCCCCGGCCGGTGCCGGGCGCGCACGCCAAGAACGGTGGGGCGCTCGACGCGATGATGCTGGACATGAAGCGCACCTTCGACGAGGTGGTCGAGAGCCAGGCCAGCCCCGAGAAGGCCCAGCAGATCCTGGCCAACCCCTTCTACCAGGCGCTGTCCAGCTCGTTCGCCGGGACGCAGGAGTACATGGCGATGGAGAAGCTGGGCCAGCTGCACCGCGACGCCCAGCGCAGCGGCCGGTGGGACCTGATCGTGGTCGACACGCCCCCGTCGCGGTCGGCGCTGGACTTCCTGGACGCCCCGGAACGGCTGTCCAGCTTCCTCGACGGCCGGTTCATCCGGCTGCTGCTGGCCCCCGCGCGGGGCCCGGCCAGGCTGATGACCGCGGGGCTCGGCGTGGTGACCCACGCGCTGACCAAGGTCCTGGGCGCACAGGTGCTGCGCGACATGCAGACGTTCGTGGCCGCCTTCGATACCCTGTTCGGCGGATTCCGGCAGCGCGCCCAGAAGACCTTCGAGCTGCTTCAGGCGCCGGGCACGTCCTTCCTGGTGGTCGCCGCTCCGGAGCCCGCCGCGATCCGCGAGGCGGCCTACTTCGTGGAGCGCCTCGAGGAGGAGCGGATGCCGCTGTCCGGGCTGGTCGTCAACCGCGCCGGCCAGCTCCCGCCGGGCGGGCTCTCGGCCGACGAGGCGACCGCCGCCGCCGAGCGGCTGGACCGGGCGCCGAAGCGCAACGGCACGGCGACCGCCCCGCTCACGGCGGGCCTGATGCGGCTGCACGCCGAGCGGGTCCAGATCGTCGCCCGGGAGTCCCGGCTGGCGCAGCGGTTCACCGCCGCCCATCCGCACGTGCCGACCGTGGTGCTGCCCGCGCTGCCCACCGACGTCCACGACCTGGACGGTCTGCGGCTGGTCGGCCAGCTGCTCGGCAGCGCGCGCTGAAGGACGCTGAGGTCAGGCGGTGACGGAGGCCAGGTCCGAGACGGCGGTGCCGGCGACGTGGTCGGCCTTCGCGGTCTCGAGGAGCCGGCGCCACGAGGTGACGTTCGGCCGCTTCCGGAGCAGCGCGCGGCGCTCCCGCTCGGTCATGCCGCCCCAGACACCCCACTCGATCCGGTTGTCGAGCGCCTCGGCCAGGCACTCGGTCCGCACCGGGCAGCCCGCGCACAGCATCTTGGCGCGGTTCTGTGCCGCACCGCGCACGAACAGGTCGTCTGGTTGGGCCTTGTTGCACAGGGCCTGTGTGGCCCAGTCCTCGTTCCAGGTCATGATCGCTTCCTCCCAGAAGGCGCCCCGCGTCGGTCAGCGGGATGAGTCAAACCCCACGTTCGAAGGTAAAGAGTTCAGAAGGAACGAAACAGACACAGAGGGAGCAACTTCCTGTAGTCCCAAATAACTAGGGGCAACCGCCGAGTGGTGGCGCACAACCCCGGACAGGTGGCGGATGGGGCGTGCTGGGGGCCACGCGACACACGGTGCGCCGGCCGGTAGCCCCCGGGTAGCCCCTTCGGGTCAGCCCGAGGCGGTACGACGCGACGCGCCCGGGGCGCCAGATGCGCCCGACGCGGCCCGGGATGCGGTAGGAGAGGGCCACAAGGGGCGTTCCCGTACCCTGGGGGACATGGCTTCTCGGAGAACCGACCGGCTGGGGTTCGGCAGCGTGCTGTCCCATCTGGCCGTGATGGTGGCGGTTGCTGCCGTCATGGGCGTGTTGGCAGCGGGCCTTGCCATTCCCTTCGCCGGGGTGGTCGGGCTCGGTGCGCGCACCGTGGCCAAGACCATGGACCACCTCCCCGCGAAGCTGACCACCGCCCCGCTCGCCCAGCGCAGCCGGATGCTGGACGCCAACGGCAAGGTGATCGCCACCTTCTACGACCAGAACCGGGTCAACGTCACGCTGGCCCAGGTGGCGCCGATCATGCGCAAGGCGATCGTCTCGATCGAGGACTACCGGTTCTACCAGCACGGCGCCATCGACCTGAAGGGCACGCTGCGGGCTTTCGTGGAGAACCAAGCCAGCGGCGGCGTCGTGCAGGGCGGCTCGTCGATCACCCAGCAGATGGTCAAGCTGACCCTGGTCAACCAGGCGAAGACCAAGGCGCAGTACCAAGCCGCCACCGCCGACACCTACCAGCGCAAGCTGCTCGAGCTGCGCTACGCCGTGGCCTTCGAGCGGAAGTACTCCAAGAACTGGATCCTGCAGCGCTACCTGAACCTGGCCTACTTCGGTGACGGCGCCTACGGCATCGAGGCCGCGGCCCGGCACTACTTCTCCAAGCACGCCTCCCAGCTGAACCTCAAGGAGGCGGCGCTGCTCGCCGGCCTGGTGCAGAACCCGACCAATTACGACCCGACCACCAACCCCGAGGTCGCCCGGCAGCGCCGCAACACCGTGCTGGCCCGGATGGCGCAGCTGCAGGTCGTCCCACCCGACACCGCCAAGAACGCCGAGCACAGCAGCCTCGGCCTGAACGTCACCCCGGCGCGCAACGGCTGCATCTCTTCGGTCGCGCCGTGGTTCTGCGACTACGCCCGGGCCTACCTGCTCGCCGACCCGGCGATGGGCAAGACCCCGCAAGCGCGGCTGCAGAAGATCAACGGCGGCGGGCTGACCATCAAGACCACGCTGAAGCCGCGCATCGAGAAGGCCGCGACCCGCGCGGTGCGCAACCACGTGGACCCGACCGACCACGCCATCGGCGCGCTGGCCATGGTGCAGCCGGGCACGGGGAACGTCCGGGCCCTGGCTCAGTCGCGGCCGATGGGCGCGGAGAAGAGGAAGGGCCAGACCTTCCTCAACTACGTGGTGCCCAAGAAGTACGGCGACGCGAACGGCTTCCAGGCGGGCTCCACGTTCAAGGCGTTCGTGCTGTCTTCCGCGATCGACCAGGGCATCCCGCTGGACACCACGATCAACGCTCCCCAGACGGTGTCCATCCCGGTCAGCAACTACGCGCGGTGCGACGGGCCGATCAACAGCGGCTCGATCTGGACGGTGAACAACTCCACCGGGGCCGGCACGTTCAACCTCTACACCGGCACCCAGCTGTCGGTGAACACCTTCTTCGCCCAGCTCGAGGAGCGGACCGGGCTCTGCGAGCCAGTGCACCTGGCCCGGCAGATGGGGCTGGTCGTCCCCGACTCGCAGATCTACCCGCCGTTCACGCTGGGGATCACCGACACCAACCCGCTGAGCATGGCCGCGGCGTACGCCACCTTCCCGGCCCGCGGTGAGTACTGCAACCCGCGCCCGGTGACCCAGGTGGTCGACAGCACCGGCAAGGTGATCATGAACTACCCCGAGCAGTGCCACCGGGTGCTCGGCAAGGACGTCGCCGACGCGGTCAACTCCGTGCTCCGCGGGGTGCAGCAGCCCGGCGGCTTCGGGTACGACGTGGGCATCAACCTGAACCAGCCGTCGGCCGGCAAGACCGGGACCAGCGAGAACAACCGCTCGGTGTGGTTCATCGGCTACACGCCGAACATGGCCGCCGCCGCGATGCTGGCGGGCGTGAACTCCGCCGGGCACTGGCAGAGCCTCAACGGCATGACCATCGGCGGGCAGTACGTCGCCCAGGCACACGGAAGCTCGAACGCCGGCCCGATCTGGGGCGACGCGATGAAGGCCATCGAGCAGATGCTGCCCAACGAGCGCTTCCACCGGCCCAACCCGCGCACGATCAAGGGCCAGATGATCACCCTGCCGACGGTGGCCGGCCAGTCGCCCCAGAAGGCCGCGGACATCCTGCGCCGCGCCGGCTTCAACCCGGTGATCGGCCCGTCGGTGAACTCCAGCTACACCGCCGGCACGGTCGCCTACACCGACCCGGCCGAGGGCAGCGAGCTGGGCACCGGGTCCACGGTGACCATCTACGTCTCCAACGGCACCCCGGTGGCTCCGCCGCCCCCGCCGCCCAGCCCGGCTCCGCCGTCCACCACCCACTCGCCGAGCCCGCAGCCACCCAGCCCCGGCGGCGGGGGCGAGAACGGGAACGGCAACGGCAACGGCAACGGGAACGGGAACGGCAAGCCGAAGCACTAGCCGGCGGCTCAGCCGAGCTGGCGGCGCACCTCCGCGGCCACCGCGCCGCCCTCGGCGCGACCCCGGACCTGCGGCTGCAGCGCGCCCATCACCTTGCCCATCGCGCGCATGCCGTCCGCGCCGGCGCCCAGCTTCTCGATGGTCGCGGCGACCAGCGCGCTGACCTCCTCGTCGGAGAGCTGCGCGGGCAGGTACTCGGTGATGACGTCAGCCTCGGCGCGCTCCTTGGCCGCCTGCTCGGCGCGGCCGCCGCCCTCGAACGCCTCGGCCGCCTCACGGCGCTTCTTCGCCTCGGTGCTGAGCACGCCGACCACGTCGTCGTCGCTGAGCTCGCGCGGCTGCTTGCCGGCCACCTCGGCGGTGGTGATCGCGGCCAGCAGCATCCGCAGGGTGGAGGACCGCAGCTCGTCGCGGGACTTCATCGCAGTGGTCAGGTCGGCTCGAAGACGGTCCTTGAGGTCGCTCATGGGCACATTGTCCCCTCCCCCGGCCGTCTGCTGCATGGCGGTGGGCTTCGGACCGTGTGGCACGCTGGCCCCATGCCGCGCACCCACGCCACCGCCTCCTCGCGCCTGGCCCGCGTCCTCGGCCTGGGCGCTCTCGCCGGGGCGGCCGGCCTCGGGTACGCCGCAGGCGTCGAGGTCCGATGGTTCGCGCTGCGTACGACGGAACTGCCGATCCTGCCCGCGGGCAGCGAACCGGTGCGCGTGCTGCACATCTCCGACCTGCACGTGACCCCGGCCCAGCACCTGAAGCAGTCCTGGCTGCGCAGCCTGGCCGAGCTGAAG
>DASTWW010000038.1:0-25720 GCA_035765755.1 Nocardioidaceae bacterium | reverse complement strand
GCCCTAGAGGATCGCCCCTCGGGGTGACACCTCCAGGCTCGCCACGCCTCGGGAGTACAGCGCGACCAACCGGTCGCCATGGCGGCACCGAAGGACGCCGGGGTCCTCGGCCAAGACCTCGATGACCTGATCGATCAATTCAGCCTCGTCGGTATGGGCGGGATCCTCAAATGTCAGGTCGGTGTGTTCGCAGCCGAGAAGCCGAACGCGCATCACGATGGTTGCCATGGCCGCAACCTAGCCCCCCGCGGCCGTGCCCATAAGCCCAAGGCGCTGGCAGCCAAGCTCCGCAACGGGCATGACCGCAATCGGCGAGAACCGTCCACGTCTCCGGCATGCTGGCCCGCATTTGGGCGCGACCCGGGCGTCCTGGCCAGACGCGCTCTACCAAGACCCTGCAGGAAGTTCATGCTGGTAGATCGTCTGGCGGTTGGTCGGGTGGCCAGGCCGCGGGCTTCTTGTTCCAGTGCCGGCTAGAGAGGACCACTAGCGCCGCAACGAGCGTGCGGTACAACTGATGGAGGACGCTGTGCCGACCGATGATCTCAACTCGCCGACGTCCGGGCAGAGCCGGTCACCGGCGACCACGACTGTTCACCGTTGGCGTTCCTCCCGTGGGTCCACGGCACGCCTGTTTGCGACATCTGCCCTGTCACCGCCCGCGCGGTGCTTCAGCGGTCTCAGCGCTGCCGGCCCGCCTCTGACTGTGCGGCGAAGATGGTCGCGTGGGTAGCCGCATAGGTAAAGGCTTCGTCGCCGGGGTCACGAAACTCCAGTCGCCACCCGACCGGGGCTCGGGTGATTCGCCACCAACGGCCGGCCAGTCCCGTGCCCGTGTAGATGCCGTCGTGGAAGACGAACTCAATCACGCTGCGCCTCCCGACCCTCGCTCGGTCGATACCACCGGCTGGTGCGTGAAGTCATCACCACGTCCGCCCTCGAGCCTACAGAGCCCGGCCACGGCGGAAGTCCGTGGTAGCTGGTTCCCGCCTTGAAAGTCACACCCTACGCCAGGTCGGTTATGCGACGCGTACCCCAATTGACGCCTGTGAAGATGCCCGAACCTGAGAGCATCCGGGATGGAGTTGACCGTTCGGCGGCGGCAGGTCGCCCCGGCCCCCATCGTAGGTACTCCTCTCCGTGACGCGGGGTCCGCAGGGGCGCCCATGGCCGGACTCGCTGTCATCGCTGCCAGCCCACGCATCCGCCCGGACTCATCCGCGCCGAGTGACGCCCGCACCGTTTACGGATCTGCGATCCGCGCGTTCATCGGGGTGAGTCTTTCCGGCGAACTCATCCCGGGCAGCCACACTTTTCGGGTCCGGTGGCTACCCCGCTGCCGCCGGGTTCAACCTCGACGTGAATAGATCAGGTGCACGTCGCCGGCGCGGGCATCGCGACGTACCACCACCATCACGTGTGGTGCGCCGGTCCGGGAACTTCAGGCCAGAGCGTACGGGGGGTCCGTCGCCCGCCCCTGGAAGGCGAGGATCCTGGGATTGACCACCCGGCCTTCGCGGATCTCGATCGCCCGGCTCAACGTCTCCTCGGCGTCCCATGAGGTAGGGCCTTCGAGTACCGGCCGGAGAAACGGGATCAGCGCGTTGCTGTTCTCCCAGGTCGCCGAGCTCCACAGGTACGACGGGCTGTGGTCAACCGCGTAGTAGAGGACGTTCCCACCCACTTCAAAGGTCGGCTCCTCGAAGGACGTCGGACGCGCCCAGCTGAAGCCCATGGCCAGGTCGCAGGAGACATCGACGATAACGCTCCCCGGGCGGAACCCAGCCAGGTCCTCCGTCTCGAGGTAGACGAGTGGGTGGGCGGTGTCCTGCAGGGTGCAGTTGACGACGATATCGTTCTCCGCCAGCAAGGCCGGCAACGGCTCACGGCCCCGCTCGGTAATGACGTGGATCAGGTGCTCACCGTCCGGCTCGTGATCGAACTGCCGGATCCGCACCGAGTGGATCGGCGAGCCCACGGCCGCCACGCCCCGGTTGGTCAACACCGTGACCTCGTGCACCCCGTGCGCATTGAGGGCGGTCACCGCGCCCCGCGCAGTCGCGCCGAATCCGATCACCACCGCGCTCAGCCGGCGACCGTAGTCACCGGTCAGCCCGGCCAGCTCCAGAGCGTGGAGCACCGAGCAGTACCCGGCGAGCTCGTTGTTCTTGTGAAACACATGCAGCCCGACAGTGCCGTCCCGAGTCAGGTGGTTCATGGACTCGAAGGCGATCAGGGTCAGTTGTCGGTCCATCGCCAGCTGCGTGAGCTCGGGGTCCTGGACACAGTGCGGCCATCCCCACAGAACCTGCCCCGGACCCAGCGCCGCGACGTCCGAGTGCTGCGGCTTTGGCAGCAGCACCACATCCGAGCCCGCCAGGATCTCGGCACGCGACGCGAACCCGGCCACGTGCTCGCCGAGGGACGCGTCGGCGGCGCCGAACCGCGCGCCATACCCTCGCTCGAGGGTGATGCGCGCCCGAAGATCGGCATCCAGATGCGGGATGTGCTCAGGATGAAGCGGCAGCCGGTGCTCGTTCTCCTTCGCCGACGAGCCGATGACACCAAGCCGTAAGAGCGTCACTTCTTCTTCGTCGAGTGGATCTTGTCGGAGAAGGTCTCTTCGGACCCCTTGCTGCGCTTCTCGGCGCGCTTCTCCTTGATGGACTTACCAGATTTCTTGGACATGCTCTGTCGCGGCGACTTGTCGCTCATTGGACATCTCTCTGATAGAGAGCCTGAATGGCTCCGTGAGCCGATGGTACGCCCTCGCGAGGGGCAGGCTCCGTAAGGCGAGTGATGAGCTGCCGCAGCCATCGCCGTCATGCTTGCCCGCCCTGGGACCGCTTCATTCCGCCGCGTGTCGGCGCAGGGCAGCCGCACGCCATCCCAGTTGCCGTGTGCAGCGACGACCCGGCCCGTCTACCCTCGGAATGTGTCCGCCAGATCCGATCGTCGGGCCGCTCGCGAGACCGTCGCTGCCTATCACGAGGAGCAACTCGGCGAGCTCGTCCGTCGCGTCCAGCCAGCGATCGAACGCTTTCGGGCAGGTGAGATTGACGCGTTCGAAGTCGACGAGGTGATCTTCCAGTACTCGCGGGCGGCTAAGGAACTCTGGAAGTTCTGCAACCTGGGCCAGGTTGAGTTCGCCGCTCGAACCGTCCGGGAGGAACAGCCCGGCGACTGGTGGGATCGCGGGGCGATTCGGAGACGTTGAGGCCGCTTCCGGGCCGTGCCGTCCTCAGGCCACGAGTTCGCCGTCGAGGCGGACCAGCAGACGCATGTGCATGCCCGCCTCCACCGGGTTCACCCGAACGACCACGAGTTCGTGCGGATGCTCCAGGATCCGGTGCACGTAGTCGAGCAGCGGGTCGGGCACGTATCCGAGACGGTCACCCCTCTGCCCTACGAGCACCGCTCGCTCGTTCAGCACGTCGTCCGTCTCGCAACGCAGCTCCAAGGGATCACCGGGCCGCAGGACATCGATGGCGGCGCGCTCGTGGGGGGTCAGGTAGCGGACGCCACGAACAAGGAACGGCAGGCTGACGCGCCCCGGCTGGGGCAACGGTGTCAGCTCATAGGTGTCACCGGTGCGTCCGCCACCCGACACGGCGAGGATGTCGAGGGGTCCCGCCTCCGAATCCAGGCCCAGGCGCCTCAGCGTCTCGGCACGTTCGGGACGGCGAGGGTCCATGACCCGCTCAGCGAAGATCGGGAACAGTGTCTCGCTCTCGTGCTCCCGTCCGAGCGGAAGCCCAGGAAGAGCACGCGTCACGCCATCTGCGTAGGTGAAGCGGAATGTATGTCCGTCGTGGCTCAACACACCGACACGGCTGAAACGACGCGTGTCGGAGTCCTGGCGACTGACGAGCAACTCATCAGCCTCCAGCGGCATCGCCATGGCACAGCCTCCTCTGGTTCTCCAGCACCACCGCTCGACGAACGTCGCCGCGACCTCCGGTCGGGTCAGGTCGGTCGGATCGCCGCCCGGGCGGTGGTCGCAACGGCGAGGTCGACGCCCGTGATCTCCCGCCAGCGGACGCGCGAGGCACCGGCGAGTTGCTCGAGGACGTCGAGGGTCTGGCTGTGGGGGGGCGGAGGCGAGAACCGGTCGTGCCCGCTTCGCCACCCGAGCGCGAAGAGCAGCTCGCTGATCTCGCTGCGCCACTCCTGGGCAGGTACGCCGCTGCCGGCCACGGCGAGCGCCATCCAGCCCGCTTGGCGCTCGGCGTCCTTAGTGCCCAAGGGGAGTCGTCCGACGATGTGACGCCACAGAGCCTGCGAATCACGGCCATATCGGAGGGCTGCGGCCGTCGGGTTCAGGCGGCCCTTGCGGACGCTGACCAGCCCGAGGGCGCGCGCGGTGGTGCGGATGTCGGCGACGGGGTAGGTGAGGTCCTCCCGGTTGGCCTTGCCGATCCACCATTCGCTGATCCCTGTGCCTTCGGCGACCTGCTCGACCACCGCAGGCCGGAGGTACCCGGCGGCGGTCAGCGTGACGCCGTCGCCGAGGATGTCGAGGAAGGTCCGGTACGTCTCGGTCAGTCGGGCAGCCTCGGCGTCGGTGACGTCCGTCGGCCCGTGAGAGAACGGACGGCCCAGCACCTCCCGCAGCAGACGGATACCCCGTCGGTCGAGCTGCTCGGCCAGCTCGGCCAGCTCCCCGGTCACCGCGACCGGCTCGGCGACCGCAATCGCGAGAGCGGCGTTGGTCTCCCCGGCGTCGAAGTGGTCAGGGTGCCAGTCGAGTGGCAGCCAGTCGCGGGCGTGTGCGGCGTCGTCGAAGCTGCCGGGGAGGAGTGCATCGTCCCCGCTGCGGACCCAGGCGGCCAGCTCCTCGTAGCCGCCGAGACCACCGCAGTCCTCGGGCGGGCAGGCCATCCGGCCGCCGGTGCAGCGCACCGTCGGCGGGGGCGCCTCGAGCACCTCCTCGACGACCAGCTTGTGGTCCCAGCCGTCGCCGAAGTCGTACTCGTACCAGAGCTCGTCGCCCTTCTCGACGACGAGCTGATCGAGTCGTACGTCGTCCTCGAGCGTCCCGTCCTCGCCCTCCTCGATATCAAAGTGGGTGACGAAGTACGGCGAGCGGTGGTCGTGGCCGGTGCGGAACCGGTGCAGGTGGCTGTCGGTCCAACCCATCGCCGCCTGGATCACGTCGTGCACCCGGGGCAGGCTGAGGTCGCCGGGCAGTTCGAGTCGGCGCCAGACCGGCGGCTTTGCGCCGTGCAGATCCAGACGCACCCGGAACCCACGGACCTCGCTCGGGGCCGGGATCAGCGTCGGTGCCTCGTCGCGCTGCAGTCTGTCGAGGATGCTGGTCACCTGCCCGCTCATCAGCGCGTCGAGGAGTGCCTTGTTCTCCTGCGGGCTGGCGCCGGCCACCAGCTGCTTAGCCAGCCGTTGGACGTCGTTCGGTTCGGCCATGATCGCAAGTCAATCACCGCACCCGTGCTCGCCAGGTGTTGACGGGGTGCGCGTCGATCATCCGGTCGATCGACTCCACTCGGACGCGGATGGTCCGCCTCCCGAGCCGGACGGCGTCGAGGTCACCGGCGGCGATGTAGCGACGGACGGTCTTGGTCGAGACGGCGAGGATCTCGGCGGCCTCGGTGAGCGAGACGAGGCGTCTGGTGGCGGCGACGGTCACGGGCATTCGGGTGCTCCTGGGTCAGGCGCGGCCCGGTTGGCCGCCTTCATCCCGCAAGGCCGCTACCTGTCCTCCAGTGGCCACCCCATCTTGCCAACGTCCTTCGTCGTCCCAGCCGATCCGGCTCCGCCCCTCGCCTCGCACCGCGCCCTCATCCAGGCCGCCTCTCATTCCCTACCTCCAATCCCACAGACCTCTTTCATTCCAGAACCGCGGTGGCCACTCGCCGTCCTGCGCCGGCCTTGTGAGGTGTGACGATGACGCTGAAGAAGCTGGCGGCCGGATCGGGGTACGAGTACCTGACCCGGCAGGTCGCGGTCGCCGACTCCACCGAGCTGGGCCGGATGAAGCTCGCGGACTACTACGCCACGAAGGGCGAGGCACCTGGGCGATGGGTGGGCCCTGGGCTGGCCGGCATCGACGGCATCGGGTGCGGCGACCCTGTCACCGCCGAGCAGATGAGGAACCTCTTCGGCGAAGGTCGCCACCCGGTGGCGGGCACGGCACTGGGCCGTGCGTACCGACCCGACGCGGTGGCCGGGTTCGACCTGACCTTCTCGCCGGCGAAGTCGGTCTCGACGCTGTGGGCAGTCGCACCCTCGGATGTCGCCGACGCGATCAAGCAGGCGCACGACGCCGCGGTCGCCGACGCCATCACGTTCTTGGAGGACCACGCCATCTTCACCCGCGAGGGCACCGACGGCGTCCGACAGGTCGAGACCCGCGGGCTCATCGCGGCAGCGTTCACGCACCGTGACTCCCGCGCCGGCGACCCGGATCTGCACACCCACGTCGCGGTCGCGAACAAGGTGCAGACCCGTCAGGGCAAGTGGCTCTCCATCTACGGCACCGTGCTGCATCGGTACGGCGTGGCCGTCTCCGAGGCCTACAACACCGCCCTCGAGCATCACCTCGTCGAGCGGCTGGGTGTTCGCTTCGTTGACACCGGTCGCGGACCGGGCAAGCGCCCGGTCCGTGAGATCGCGGGTGTCGACGAGATGCTGTGCGAGCAGTGGTCCCGGCGCCGTCGCGACATCGACGTTCGCACCGACGAGCTCGTCGCCGACTTCACCGCAGCGCATGGCCGGCCACCCACGACCAAGGAGTGGTTCGCCTTGCAGCAGCGCGCCAACCTGGAGACCCGCGCTCCCAAGCACGAGGCTCGCTCGGAGGCCGAGCAACGGAACACGTGGCGAGCCGAGGCCGTTCAGGAACTTGGGCTCCTGGGACTCGATCACCTGATCGAGGCGGCGCTGCACCCGCCCGTCGCCGACCGACAGCAGATCTCTGCCGCGTGGATGAACGAGGCTGCCGCCCGAGTCGTCTCTGAGCTCGAAGACCGTCGGGCGACCTGGCAGTCCTGGCACCTGTACGCCGAGGCGCAGCGGCAGGTGCGCGGCATCGACACGCCGGTGGATCAGGTCGGCGCGGCGGTCGAGTATCTGGTCGCCTCGGCGGCCCAATCGCTGATCAACCTGACCCCCGACCGCGACCCGATCACCGTGCCCGCCGCCCTGCGACGCTCCGACGGCACCAGCGTTTACCGGCACACCGGCGCCGACCACTTCACCAGCCAGCGGATCCTGGACGCCGAGCAGCGCATCGTCGACGCGGCCGCCCGCAGCTGCGCCACCGCCATCGACCCACTCGACGTCGAGCTCGCCCTGATGAAGGCCGAGCTGGACGGCGCTACCCTCAACGCCGGCCAGCACGAGCTGGTGCGCACCATGGTCGGCAGCCCACGGCAGGTTGTCCTCGCCCTTGCCCCGGCCGGCTCCGGCAAGACCACCGCCATGAGCGCTCTGGCCGGTGTCTTCGAGGACCTCGGCTACGCCACGATCGGCCTGGCGCCATCGGCAGCGGCCGCGGCGGTGCTCGGGGAAGCGACCGGGATGCCGACCGAGACGATCGCCAAGCTCGACCACCTTCTCACCTCCGGTGCAGAGGTCGGCATCGGACCGGCCACCGTGGTGGTCATCGATGAGGCAGGCATGGCCGCCACCCCGACTCTCGACCGGATCGTCGCCGCCTGCTGCGACCGCGGCGCACGGGTCCGGCTCGTCGGGGACGACCAGCAGTTGGCCGCAATCGGCGCCGGAGGAGTCCTCCGCGACGTCGCCACGACGCATGGCGCCGTACGCCTCGAGGAGATCGTCCGCTTCGTCGACCCCGTCGAGGCAACCGCCTCCCTCGACCTGCGCGCGGGCGACAGGTCCGCGCTCGGGTTCTACCTCGACCGCGACCGCGTGCACACCGGCGACTCCGAAACCTGCCTCGGCGACGTCCTTCGCGCCTGGGCGGCCGAGCGGGACGCCGGGAGGGAGTGCCTGATGCTCGCACCCACGCGCGAGCTCGTCGCGCGCCTCAACCGAGGTGCACGCGCAGCCCGGATCGCGGGAACGACGCCGACCCGCGAGGTCTCGCTGGTCGACGGCAACCTGGCCTCCGCCGGGGACACCATCCTGACCCGCCGCAACGACCGCCGGCTCGGCGTGAGCGCCACCGACTGGGTCAAGAACGGCGACCGCTGGACCATCACTGCCATCGGCCGCGACGGCAGCGTGGTCGCCCGACATGTCCGCTCCCGGCTGCAGGTGACCCTGCCGGCGGAGTACGTCGCCCGCGACGTCGAGCTCGGCTACGCAACTACCGTCCACACCGCGCAAGGCAGCACCGCCGACGTCATGCACGGCATCCTGACCGGCGCCGAGGACCGGCAGCTCCTCTACACGATGCTCACCCGCGGTCGCGACGGGAACCACCTTCACCTGGTGCTCGACCAGCCCCACGGCGCCGGCACCGACGAGCAGTTCCTCCCGGGCATCGACGAACAGCTCACCGCCACCGAGGTGCTCGACCGCATCGTCGACCGGGACGGCGCCGCGATCTCGGCGACGTCCGAGCTCGTGCGAGGCACTGATCCAGCGGTCCGGTTGCACGAGGCGTCGCAGCGGTACGCCGACGCCGTCGACATGGCGGCCTGGCGCCTGGTCAGCGCAGATGCGCGCGACGTGCTCGAGGCGTCGGGAGCGGGCCCGCTGCCCTGGCTGCCGGACATCCCTCGCGAGGTTCGGGAGCACCCGGAGTGGTCGCGCTATCTCACCGCGCGGGCCGACCAGGTCGCTGCGCACGCCGACCAAGTACGCAGCTCCGCAGCGCTTCCCGAGTCGCTGGCTCGGTTCAGCGACGTCCTCACCGCCGAGCTGCGCGACGCGGTCGTCGTCTGGCGCGCGGCCAACGGCGTACCCGACGACGACCGCAGCCTTCTCGGGCCGCGTGCCGACGCGCCAGCCGCGGCCCGCTTCGCCCGCGGGCTCCACCGCCAGATCCACGACCTCTACCCACCCGCCGTCCTAGCCTGGGAGGAGCGCATCACTGACCGCCTCGGCCACTCCGACGAACACACCCTCGAGCTCGCCCAGCGCCTCGACGCAGCACAGCGGTCCGGGCTCAACGCCGCGATGATCCTTCGTCGTGCCCTCGCCAAGCCGCTTCCGGAGGAGAAGGCGACCGAGGCCCTCGGCTACCGGGTGCAGCGGATCGTCACGCAGTGGCAGGCGGCCGACGCTCCGGGGACACGTCCGGTGCCCAGGCGTCCGGCGGCAGGTCTCGAACTCTGAAGAAATGCGGGTCGTTGTCTTCAGTCAGGACGAGCTGCATCTCCTCGGCGGGCGTGACCGGACAGCTGGTATGCCGAGCTCGCCACACCGCGAAACGCTCCGGGTCGCCTCTGACCGCCACGTACTCGGCCAGTCGGTCAAGCGCCGCTGAGGCGCGGCGTCTGATCGCGCGCGCCGATAGGTGGACCACTTCGGCGAGCTGGTCGACAACCACTGGAGCAGTGAGGCCGCTCCGACCGCGATGTCCGGGCACCCCAAGCGCAGCGGCCCTCGCCGCCAGGTCGCCGATGAGCCAGGCGTCGAACACGTGGATCGCGTTGGCGTCCAGCGCATCGATCAGCAGGTCGGTGATCTGATCAAACAGATCGTCCAGCGACTCGTGCCCGTCGGCGACCACGGCCAGGTCATCGTCGTTCTCGATCCGGACGGTCTCCGCCCAGACCCGATCGCGGCGCATCGCCAGATCGCCGATCCCGAACTCAGCAGCCACCTCCCGGCGCGTCCGCGCCAGGATCGTCGCCGCGATGCGCCGCGGCAACAGGCGGTGGGCCGCGGACACCTCGATCCACAGCTGGCCGGCCACCAGGCCGTCGATGTCAGGATGCAGGTCGCTCAGCTCGGCGGCGACCCTGGTCGCCCCTGGAAGGAGCAGCCACGCCAAGACGACCGCTGCATCCCCGTTATACGCCGCCAGCTCCGCCACCTTGCCGAGGACGGCGTCCTTCTCGGCGTCAGCCGCTTGCCGGGTCCAGTCCGGCAGGTCGTCGAGCTGTGACACCACGGCCAGGGTCGGGTCGTCGACGCACCACCGTCGCCAGCCGGTGCGCGCCGCAGCCAAGAGGGGCGACTCGTCGGACCCCAGGCCGAGATGTAAGGCAACGCCCATCGCACGATCCCCAGATTCGATGCGTCGACCAGGCTCGATCGGCCGCCGCTTGTAGGCGGCGTTCTGCCTTGAGCCGAGTCGCGAGCGTCCAATGTGCGCCGGGCATCCTCAGGGCGTCAACGGGCAGTTTCGGCTACCCCGAGCCAACCCGCGACGATCGGTGCCAGTCCGAAAGGTTCGTGGACAATCAGTGCTGAGTTTGACCATGGCAGGTCTCAAGATCTGGACGACGACTCCGTGCTTGCTATGACCGACAGGCTCATCGGGTCGCCCGACTTCTCGTCTTCACCGGCCCCGTTGGTGGCGAAGCTGTCATGATCCGGCTGTGAGCCCCGACGAGAGGTTGCGTGAGCTTGCGATCAGGCATGCGGCCTTCGCCTGGCTTGATCGAGAACGCACGATGGGCAACGAGACGTTCACGCAGGAGAGCACGAGCAACCTCGCGCCGCTCGGCGAGACCATCCGCCTGATGCCGACCCAACAGGGCATCTGGAAGCCTGGCCAGCTCTCGGCCGCGCTGTCGATGAGGACCGTCTACCGGCGCGAGGGTTCCGATCGGCCGTACGACGACGCCGTCGGCGCTGATGGCCTGTATCGCTACAAGATGCGTGGCGACGATCCGAACCACTACCAGAATCGGGCACTCCGCGCGGCCATGCTCGAACGGCTGCCGCTGATCTGGTGGCTCGGGGTGCAGGGCGGTGGGTACAGCGCGCTCTACCCGATCTATCTGGTCGGGGAGGAGCCAGCGCATCGGCAGTTCGTCGTCGACATCGACGCGGTTCCGCAGCCCGATATCACCTGGCCGTCGGTTGAGCTCGAGCTGGATCCGTCCTACCGACAACAACTGACCAAGATCCGCCTGCATCAGCGCCCGTTCCGCGCCGCGGTCCTTCGTGCCTACAACACCTCGTGCGCGGTGTGCTCCTTCCGCCACAGCGATCTCCTCGACGCGGCACACATCCAGGAAGACAGCGGCGGCGGACGGCCGGTCGTCACCAACGGCCTGACGCTGTGCAAGATGCACCACGCGGCGTACGACCGGCGGATCCTGGGGATCACGCCGAGCTACGAGGTGCGGATCAACGACGAGGTCCTGGGAGAGGTTGATGGCCCGATGCTGCGGCACGGGATCCAGGAGTTCCACGGCAAGACGCTGATGGTGCTGCCACAGCGGCGGGCGGAGCGACCAGACCCGTCGCTCCTGGAGGAGCGCTTCCAGGCCTTCCTGAACGCCAGCTGACCTCGGGCGGACGAACCCATCCCCCCACCAGTCCCCCAGGGTGGATCGGGCGTTAGCAGGGGGATAGCCCAGAAATGAAAGGAAACCGCAGGCTGACCTGCGGTTTCTCGTGGTGGAGCCAAGGGGACTCGAACCCCTAACCCCCTGCTTGCAAAGCAGGTGCGCTACCAATTGCGCCATGGCCCCGGGACGGAGCGAGGACCCGCGGCCGCGGGCCCGTCGTACTCAGGACTTGGCGACCTTGTCGGTGGCCTCGGCCCACAGAGCCTGCTCCTGCTGGCCGGCCTTGATCTTCTTGCGCGCCGCGAGCGCCGCGGCGGCGCCGACGGCCAGGAGGAGCAGCTTCTTCATGGGTGTCCCTTCCGTGATGGGATGCGGGGGTGGTGGTGGGCCTACCTGGACTTGAACCAGGGACCTCTTCCTTATCAGGGAAGCGCTCTAACCGTCTGAGCTATAGGCCCGGGGGCGGCGGTGCCGCCGGGGAAGAGTACCGCACCGGCCTGAGCGCGCCCAAACCGAGACGGGTGGGACGGGGGCTAGCGGTGGGCTAGCGGTCGTCCTCGGCGAGAGTGACCTCGAGGCCACCCAGCAGAGCCGCCGCCAGGTTGTACAAGAACGCGCACAGCGTCGAGATCGCGGTGATCAGCACCACGTCCACGACCGCCACGATCATCGCGAACCCGACCACCCGACTGGTGCCGATGTAGTCGCGGATGTCGAACCCGGACTGGTTGTTGCCCAGCAGGTCGGTCACGGTCCGGTTGATCGACTCCCACACACCGGCGGCACCGAGTACCGACCAGACGACCGCCACCGCGATCACGGTGACGATCCCGAACGCGATCGACAGCAGGAACGACGTCTTCATCACCGACCACGGGTCCAGGTGCGTCAGCCGCAGCCGGGCCTTGCGGGTAGCCCGCGGCTTGGCCTTGGCCGGCGGAGCGCTCGACTCGCGCTTGGGGGGTGCGCTGGTCCGGTTGTTGGACGCAGTGCCCTTCGCCGGCGCGGCCGCCTCCACCACGGCGTTGCTCGCCGTGGCGAGCGCGGTGGACACCCGCTCGGTCAGCGGACGCTTGCCGTCGCCCTCCTGCCCCTCTGAGCGGCTCGGGGCGCTCAACGAGCGCCTCGGCGCCAGCGGGCTGTCGTCGGTGCGGCGGTCAGCCATCAGGTCTCCTCGATCATCCTGGATGCACCATCCCCTCGATTGTTGCACCTGGGTGGGAACGGACTAGTCAGGACGTCTCCGGCGCGGGATCCGGCCCCGCGTCGGGCCCCGCGTCGGGCCCCGCGTCCGACTGGGAGTCGGACTCGGTGTCCGGCTCCTCCTCGATCTCGGCGGCCTGCTCGACGCTACGGGCCACCACAGCGACCCGGTCACCGCCGCTGACCCCGACGAACTTCACGCCCTTGGTGTCACGCCCGGTGGGGCGCAGGTTGTCGTCGATCGCGCTGCGGGTGACCTGTCCGGACTCCTTGATGGACAGCACCTCGTCGCCCTCGACCACGATGAACGCGCCCACGAGGTGGCCGCGCTCGTCGTCGGCCTTCATCGCCTTGATGCCCAGGCCGCCGCGGCTCTGCAGCCGGTATTCGGTGATCCGGGTTCGCTTGGCGAACCCGCGGTCGGTGATCGTGAAGACGTACTGCGGCTGCACCCCGAAGTACGGTCCGGCGGGAGCGGCCTCCGGGGCGGACTCGTCGTCGAGGCCGGCGTCGTGCTCGGCCTGCACCTGGGCTGCGCGGATCACCGACATCGACAGCAGCGAGTCGCTGTTGCGGAACTTCATGCCGGTCACCCCGGAGGTGGCACGGCCCATCGGCCGCAGCTGCGTGTCGTCGGCCTGGAACCGGATCGACTGGCCCTCCCGGGACACGAGCAGGATGTGGTCCTCCGGGAATGCCAGCTCGGCCCCGATCAGCTCGTCGCCCTGCTCTGAGTCGTCGGTCTCGCGGAAGTTGATCGCGATCACGCCGGCCTGCCGCGGGCTGTTGTACTCCCCGAGCCTGGTCTTCTTCACCAGCCCGTTGCGGGTGGCCAGCACCAGGTAGGGAGCCTGGTCGTAGTCGCGGATCGCCAGCACCTGGGCGATCTGCTCGTCCGGCTGGAACTGCAGCAGCCCGGCCACGTGCCCACCCTTGGCGTCCCGGGCGGCCTCCGGCAGGTTGTAGGCCTTGGTGCGATACACCCGGCCGGCGGTGGTGAAGAACAGCAGCCAGTGGTGGTTGCTGGTGGCCATGAAGTGCTGGACCACGTCGTCGCCGCGCAGGGTGGCGCCGCGCACGCCCTTGCCGCCGCGCTTCTGGGTCCGGTACAGGTCCGCGCGGGTGCGCTTGGCGTACCCGCCGCGGGTGATGGTGACGACCAGGTCCTCGTCGGGGATCAGGTCTTCCATCGACAGGTCACCGTCGGCGGGGATGATCTGGGAGCGCCGCTCGTCGCCGAACTTCTCGACGATGGTGGCGAGCTCCTCGGAGATGATCTGCCGCTGCCGCTCCTCGCTGGCGAGGATCTCCTCGAGATCAGCGATCAGCGCCTCGATCTTGGCCAGCTCGTCGATGATCTTCTGCCGCTCCAGGGCCGCCAGCCGGCGCAGCTGCATGTCCAGGATCGCCTGGGCCTGCACCTCGTCGACGTCCAGCAGCGCCATCAGCCCGTCCCGGGCCTCCTCGACGTCGGGGCTGCGCCGGATCAGCGCGATCACCTCGTCGAGCATGTCCAGCGCCTTGACCAGGCCGCGGTAGATGTGGGCGCGCTTCTCGGCCTCGCGCAGCCGGAAGCGAGTACGACGCTGGATGACCTCGACCTGGTGGGTGACCCAGTGGCTGATGAACTGGTCGAGGGTCAGCGTCCTGGGCACCCCGTCGACCAGCGCCAGCATGTTCGCGGCGAAGTTGGTCTGCAGCTCGGTGTGCTTGTAGAGGTTGTTCAGCACGACCCGTGCCACCGCGTCGCGCTTGAGCACCACGATCAGCCGCTGGCCGGTGCGCGCCGAGGTGTTGTCCTTGACGTCGGCGATGCCCTGGATCTTGCCGCTGTCGGCCAGCTCGGCGATCTTCAGCGCCAGGTTGTCGGGGTTGACCTGGTAGGGCAGCTCGGTGATCACCAGCTGGGTGCGGCCCTTGTTGTCCTCCTCGACGTCGATGACGGCGCGCATGGTGACCGAGCCGCGGCCGGTGCGGTAGGCCTGCTCGATGCCCTGCCGGCCGACGATCAGCCCGTGGGTGGGGAAGTCGGGACCCTTGATTCGCTCCAGCAGCGCTTCGAGGAGCTCCTCGCGGGTGGCGTCCGGGTGCGCGAGCGCCCACTGCACGCCCTCGTTGATCTCGCGCAGGTTGTGCGGCGGGATGTTGGTGGCCATCCCGACCGCGATCCCGGCCGAGCCGTTGACCAGCAGGTTCGGGAAGCGCGCCGGCAGGATGCCCGGCTCCTGGGAGCGGCCGTCGTAGTTGGGCGCGAAGTCGACGGTGTCCTCGTCGATGTCGCGGACCATCTCCATGGCCAGCGGCGCCATCTTGCACTCGGTGTACCGCATGGCGGCCGCGGGGTCGTTGCCCGGAGAGCCGAAGTTGCCCTGGCTGTCCACGAGCGGGTTGCGCATCACCCAGGGCTGCGCGAGCCGGACCAAAGTGTCGTAGATCGCGGAGTCGCCGTGCGGGTGGTACTGACCCATCACGTCGCCGACCACGCGGGAGCACTTCGAGTAGCCGCGGTCCGGTCGGTAGCCCCCGTCGTACATCGCGTAGAGCACCCGGCGGTGCACCGGCTTGAGCCCGTCGCGGACGTCCGGCAGCGCGCGGCCCACGATCACCGTCATCGCGTAGTCGATGTAGGACCGCTGCATCTCCACCTGCAGCTCGACGGGCTCGATCCGCCCGCCGGGTCCGGTCGGCCCGCCGCCCTCGATGGTGCCGTCTGTCATGGGTTACCTCCCGTTGTGGCGGCGGACCGTGGTCCAGGCCGCAGAAAAGGTCGAGGCCGGTGCCGGCAGGCGGCGGGCATCAGATGTCAAGGAACCGAACATCCTTGGCGTTGCGCTGGATGAACGACCGACGCTGCTCCACGTCCTCACCCATCAGCACCGAGAACATCTCATCGGCCTGCGCGGCGTCCTCGAGCGTGACCTGCAGCAGCAGCCGGTTCGCCGGGTCCATCGTGGTGTCCCACAGCTCGTCGGGGTTCATCTCGCCGAGTCCCTTGTACCGCTGGATCGCGTTCTCCTTGGGCAGCTTCTTGCCCTCCGCCTGGCCGGCCCGGACGAGGGCGTCCCGCTCGGCGTCGGAGTAGACGTACTCGTGCTCGTGCGGCTTGTTCCAGCGCAGCCGGTACAGCGGCGGCTGCGCGAGGTAGACGTAGCCGTGCTCGATGAGCGGCTTCATGAACCGGAACAGCAGGGTGAGCAGCAGCGTGCGGATGTGGTGACCGTCGACGTCGGCGTCGGCCATCATCACGATCTTGTGGTAGCGCAGCTTGTCGATGTCGAAGTCTTCGTGGATGCCGGTGCCGAGCGCGGAGATGATCGCCTGCACCTCCTGGTTGGCCAGCACCTTGTCGATGCGGGCCTTCTCGACGTTGAGGATCTTGCCGCGGATCGGCAGGATCGCCTGGATCCGCGGGTCCCGGCCGCCCTTCGCGGAGCCGCCCGCCGAGTCGCCCTCGACGATGAAGACCTCGCACTCTTCGGGGTTGGTCGACTGGCAGTCCGAGAGCTTGCCGGGCAGCCCACCGCCACCGAGCAGGCCCTTGCGGCCGCGGGCCAGGTCGCGCGCCTTGCGGGCCGCGATCCGCGCGGACGCGGCGGCCATCGCCTTGCGGACGATCTCCTTGCCCTCGGCCGGGTTCTGCTCCAGCCAGGCGCCGAGCTGCTCGTTGACCACCCGCTGCACGAAGCCCTTGACCTCGGTGTTGCCGAGCTTGGTCTTGGTCTGTCCCTCGAACTGCGGCTCGCCGAGCTTGATCGAGATGATGGCGGTCAGGCCCTCGCGCACGTCGTCGCCGGAGACCCGGTCCTCCTTCTTCTTGATCAGGCCCCAGTCCTCGCCCCAGTGGTTGACCAGCGAGGTCAGCGCGGCCCGGAAGCCCTCCTCGTGGGTGCCGCCCTCGTGGGTGTTGATGGTGTTGGCGAAGGTGTGCACCGACTCGGTGAACGTGGTGTTCCATTGCATGGCCACCTCGAGGCTCATGCCGGCGCCGTTCACCTCGGCGCCGAAGTCGATGATGCTCGGGTGCGCGTGCAGCTTGCCCCGGTTGAGGTGCTCGACGTAGTCCACAAGGCCGCGGTCGAACCGGAACCGCTGCTGCAGCACCCGGTGGCCCTCGTCGTCGCGCTCCTCGGGCTCGGCCGCCGCCTCCGCACCGGAGGTGCCGTCGGCCATCGCGTCCGCGATCTCCTCGGCCTGGCTGCGCTCGTCGCGGACCACGATCTCCAGGCCCTTGTTCAAGAACGCGTACTCGCGGAGCCGCTGGATGAGCGTCTCCCAGCTGTACGTCGTGGTCTCGAAGATGTCCGAGCTGGCCCAGAACGTGATGGTCGTCCCGGTCTCGTCGGTCTCCTCCAGCTGCTCGAGCGGTCCGTCCGGCTCGCCCAGGCTGAACGTCTGCCGCCAGTGGTAGCCCCGGTTGCGTACGTCGACCTGCAGACGCGTGCTGAGCGCGTTCACCACCGACACACCCACGCCGTGCAGCCCGCCGGAGACCTTGTAGCCGCCGCCCCCGAACTTGCCACCGGCGTGCAGCATGGTCAGCGCCATGGTGACCGCCGGGATGCCCTCGGTGGGGTGGACGTCGGTGGGGATGCCCCGGCCGTTGTCGACCACCCGCACCCCGCCGTCGGCGAGCAGGACCACGTCGATCCGGTCGCAGTGCCCGGCCAGCGCCTCGTCGACCGAGTTGTCCACCACTTCCCAGACCAGGTGGTGCAGGCCGCGCTCGCCGGTCGAGCCGATGTACATGCCCGGCCGCTTGCGGACCGCCTCCAGGCCCTCGAGGACCTGGATCGCCGACGCGTCGTACCTGCCCTCCTCGACGGCGTGGCCGTTGCCGTTGGCCTGGCCGTTGGCCTGGCCGTCGCCGGCGTCGATCGGGGAGTCCGGAGCGGGCATCTCGTCTGCCACGTGCAACCTTCTTCTGGTCCGGGTCTGTCCACCTGGCATGACCCCATCGGTAGGGCGGTGAACGGACGCTGACATGACGAAGGCCGGTCCCGGACCGCGGGCACACGCCAGCGAGCGGCGGTGCTGGCGTTCAGCGAGTCCATCGAACGGGGATCGACCCAAGGTCCAGTGTACCCCGTGACGCCCCGATTTCGAGGTACCCATCCACAGATTTGACGGGGACGCCGAGGCAGGAGAGGCGATTGTGGGCCTCAGAGGGCGCCCAGGAGGCTCCGACGGGGGAGGCTTCTAGTCCCCATACCGGCGGGCACCCACCGGAGCGGCCTGTGCGGCGACCCTAGCCGTAGGTGTCGCGCGGGCCGCGACCGTCCCGGACCGACCGGGGGCCGTGCTTCCAGGTCGGCCCGCTCGGACCGCGCACGTCGATGACGGTGACCGTGCCGTGGCCGAGCTCCTCGTTGAGCCGGCGGACCACGGTCGCGGCGAGCAGCCGCATCTGGGTGGCCCAGGCGGTGGAGTCGGTGCGCACCGTCAGCCGGCCGTCGCTGAACGCCTCAGGGGTGCAGTGCGCGGCCACGTCCTGGCCCACGATCAGCTCCCACTTGCCGAACACCCCGTGCACCCGGACCTCGGTGCCCCAGCCCTGGTCGGAGACCAGCCGGCCGATGGTGGCGTCGAGCAGCTGGGGGTCGCGGTCGTCGGGGTGCGCGCCGGAGGAGCGCGGCGGGGTGCGGCGCCGGCTCCGGCCGGGAGTACGGCGCGGCCGGCGGGGCGCCCCGGCCAGCGACCTGGCGATGACCCGGGCCAGGTCCAGCCCGGACTCGTCGTGGTCGGGCTGCTCCCCGCGCTCGCCCGGGCCCCCGGTGGTATCGGTCTCGTCACCGGTCTGCTCAGCACGGTCGTCCTGCTCAGGCACGCGTCACCTCCCCTCCGGTCACCGAGAAGCGGCTGCCGTCCAGCAGCTCGGGCACGTCGGCGGGCACCGCCGCGGTGACCAGCACCTGCTCGGCACCGGCCACCAGCTCGGCGAGCCGGGCCCGCCGGTCGACGTCGAGCTCGGCGAACACGTCGTCGAGGATCAGGATCGGGTCATCGCCGCCGGCGCGCAGCAGGTCGTAGGAGGCCAGCCGCAGCGCCAGCGCGAAGGACCAGGCCTCGCCGTGGCTGGCGTACCCGCGCACCGGCAGCTCGCCCAGCGACAAGGCGAGCTCGTCGCGGTGCGGGCCGACGAGGGTCACCGCGCGGTCCAGCTCGTCGCCGCGGCGGCGCTCGAGCTCGGCGAGCAGCGCCTGGACCAGGTCGTTGCGGTCCGGACCGCGCTCGCACTCGACCACCTCTGCGGGCAGCTCGAAGCTGGGCCGGTAGGCCAGCCCGGCCTCGGCGTTGGCGGCGCCGCGGGCCACCGCTGCGTACGCCTTGGCCACCAGCGGCCGCAGCTCGCGGACCAGCACGATGCGCGCGGCCAGCAGCTCCGCGCCGGTGCGGGCCAGGTGCGCGTCCCACACGCCGAGCGTGGCCACCGCCGACTCGGAGCGGGCGCCGCGGCCGGAGGCGCGCGCGGACTTGAGCAGGGTGTTGCGCTGCTTGAGCACCCGGTCGTAGTCGGAGCGGACGCCGGCGAACCGGGGTGCGCGCTGGGTGAGCAGGTCGTCGAGGAACCGGCGCCGCTCGCCGGGGTCGCCCTTGACGAGGGCCAGGTCCTCGGGGGAGAAGAACACCGTGCGCACCATGCCCAGCAGCTCGCGGGCTCGGGGGAGCGGGGACCGGTTGACCCGGGCCCGATTGGAACGGCCGGGGTTGATCTCCACCTCGAGCAGCGCGGTGCGCCCGTCGCGGACCACCGCGGCCCGGACCACCGCGTGGTCCGCCCCGTGCCGGACGAGCGGGGCGTCGCCGGCCACCCGGTGCGAGGACAGCCGGGCCACGTAGTCGACAGCCTCGACCAGGTTGGTCTTGCCCTGCCCGTTGCGGCCGATGAAGGCGGTCACCCCGGGGTCGAGCGCGACCTCGACGGCCGGGTAGGACCGGAAGTCGTGCAGGGACAGGTGGCTGGCGTGCACGCCGCGGTCTTTCTGGCTCGGAGGGCGCTCAGCCCTGGGTGTCGGCGGTGGTCGGGGGCGCGCTGGTGTGCATGGCGTGCCCGCCGAACTGGTTGCGCATCGCGGCGACCGCCTTCATGGCCGGGCTGTCGTCCTGCCGGGAGGCGAACCGCGCGAACAGCGCCGCGGTGATGGCGGGCATCGGTACGGCGTTCTCGATGGCCGCCTGGACGGTCCACCGGCCCTCACCGGAGTCCTCGGCGTACCCCTGGATCTTGGTCAGGCCCTCGTCCTCGTCGAGCGCGGCCACCAGCAGGTCGAGCAGCCAGGACCGGATCACCGTGCCCTCGCGCCAGGACCGGAACACCTCGGTGACGTTGTCCACCTCGTCGACGGCCTCGAGCAGCTCGAAGCCCTCGGCGTAGGCCTGCATCACGGCGTACTCGATGCCGTTGTGCACCATCTTCGAGAAGTGCCCGGCGCCCACCTTGCCGGCGTGCACCCAGCCGAACTCGCCTTCTGGCTTGAGCGCGTCGAAGACCGGCTGCACCTGCGCGACGTGCTGCTTCTCGCCGCCGGCCATCAGCGCGTAGCCGTTCTCCAGGCCCCAGACACCGCCGGAGACCCCGCAGTCGACGAAGCCGATGCCGCGGGCGGCCAGCTCCTGACCGTGCACCTGGTCGTCGGTCCACCGCGAGTTGCCGCCGTCGACGATCACGTCGCCCTCGTCGAGCAGGTCGGCGACGGCATGGATGGTCTGTCGGGTCGGGTCGCCGGCGGGCACCATCACCCACACCACCCGGGGCGCGGACAGCTGCCCGACCATCGCCTCCAGGGTGTCCACGTCGCTGACGTCGGGGTTGCGGTCGTAGCCCACCACGGTGTGCCCGGCGCGGCGCAACCGCTCGCGCATGTTGCCGCCCATCTTGCCCAGGCCGATCAGACCGAGTTCCATGCGGTGTCCTTCCGCGGTCGCGACGTACGTCGTACTCCGCCGGCCAGGCTATCCCCTGCCCGGCGGACCCGGTCAGGACAGCAGCCGGCGGGGCATCAGCAGATAGCGGAAGTCGGTGTCCACCTCGCCGTCGGGGGTCGCCCCGGTGATCACAGCCGGCTTGGACGCCTGGGTGAACGCCAGCTCCACGATGGGGGCCTCGATCGCGCCGAGCCCGTCGAGCAGGAACTGCGGGTTGAAGCCGGTGGTGATGTCCTCACCGGTGACCGTCGCCTCGATCGACTCCGAGGCCTGGGCCTCGTCGCCGCTGCCGGCGTCGAGCGTCAGCACCCCGTCGCTGAAGGCCAGCTGGACGGCGGTGTTGCGCTCGGCCACCAGCGAGACCCGCTTCACCGACTCGATCAGCGCGGCCCGGTCGACGCGGGCCACGGTCAGGTGCTCGGACGGGAACAGGCTGCGCACCTTGGGGAACTCCCCGTCCAGCAGCCGGGTGGTGGTCCGTCGTACCCCACCACCGGAGAAGCCCTCGAAGCCGATGATCCCGTCTCCGGCGCCGGAGGCCGACAGCGCGATGGTCACCTCGGAGCCGGAGGTCAGCGACTTGGCGGTGTCGGCGAGCACCCGGGCCGGTACCAGCGCGGCCGCCGATGCGTCGCTGGCGCCGGGGTTCCACTCGAGCTCACGCAGGCTGAGCCGGAACCGGTCGGTGGCCAGCAGCGCGATGGTGTCGCCCTCGATCTCGACCCGGACGCCGGTCAGCACCGGCAGCATGTCGTCGCGGCCCGCGGCGGTGACTGCCTGGGCGACCGCATGCGCGAACAGGTCGCTGTTCACCGTGCCGGTGGCGGCGGGCATCTCCGGCAGGGACGGGTACTCCTCGACCGGCATGGTCTGCAGGCTGAACCGGGCCGAACCACACGTCAGCGACACCTTGGAGCCGTCGATGGTCATCTCCACCGGCTTGTTCGGCAGGCTGCGGCAGATGTCTGCGAGCAGCCGGCCCGAGACGAGCGCGCGGCCCTCGTCGGAGACTTCGGCGGGGATGGTGGTGCGTGCGGAGGTCTCGTAGTCGAACGACGAGAGCACCAGGCCCTCGCCACCAGCACTGGGCCCGGCCTCGGTGCTGGTCTCGATCAGCAGCCCGGCCAGCACCGGCGCGCTCGGCCGCACCGGCAGGTTGCGGGCAGCCCATGCCACAGCATCGGCTAGGACGTCGCGCTCGACGCGGAACTTCACTGGTGTTCGCCTCCTGCAAGGTCTGCTGCTGCGGATGTGAATCCTGCCATGGCGGAGGCCGGCGCGGCAGCGGGAGTGCTGATCTGGTTCGGTGGTCCGAACACCGTACGACGTGTCATCCCCAGGTCGAGGGCCGCAGTGGTGTTCCCGGGTGATTCATCTGAGTGAGGGCTCGTCGTGGTCGTAGCAGCGGTGGAAACTGTGGATCGCGGGCGATGCCGCAGGTCAGCGGCGGTTTCGGGGTGTTGGCGAACTGTGGATCCACGGTGCGGCGACCCGGGAAGCCTGTGGTTCGCCGACCCGACTTGTCCGGAATACCCACAGTTGTCCACAGCCTGTTCACCGGTGCGGGGCCGAGTTCCCCAGCTTGCTCCCCAGCCGAACCGCCCGGCTGGGGCGGGGTCGGGCCCCCGGCTCACGGCTGGCGGGCCTGCTGCTTGATCCGGTTGGTCAGCTCGGTGACCTGGTTGTAGACGCTGCGGCGCTCGGCGAGCAGCTGGCGGATCTTCTTGTCGGCGTGCATCACCGTGGTGTGGTCGCGGCCACCGAACTGCTGGCCGATCTTGGGCAGCGACAGGTCGGTCAGCTCCCGGCACAGGTACATCGCGATCTGCCGGCCGGTGACCAGCACACGGCTGCGGCTGGAGCCGCACAGGTCGTCGATGGACAGCCCGAAGTAGGCGGCGGTCTGGGCGATGATCAGCGCCGCGGTGATCTCCGGCTCGCCGCCCTCGGGGATCAGGTCCTTGAGCACGATCTCGGTAAGCGTCAGGTCTACCGGCTGCCGGTTCAGGCTGGCGAAGGCGGTCACCCGGATCAGCGCGCCCTCGAGCTCGCGGATGTTGGTCTGGATCTTGCTGGCGATGAACTCGAGGACGTCGGCGGGCGCGGTCATCCGCTCGGTGGCCGCCTTCTTGCGAAGGATCGCGATCCGGGTCTCGAGGTCGGGCGGCTGCACGTCGGTGATCAGGCCCCACTCGAACCGGTTGCGCAGCCGGTCCTCGAGCGCCTCGAGCCGCTTGGGCGCCCGGTCGGAGGTGATCACGATCTGCTTGTTCGCGTTGTGCAGCGTGTTGAAGGTGTGGAAGAACTCCTCCTGGGTCTGGATCTTTCCTTCCAGGAACTGGATGTCGTCGATCAAGAGCACGTCGACGTCGCGGTAGCGGCGCTGGAACACCGCCGTCTTGTCGTCGCGGATCGCGTTGATGAACTCGTTGGTGAACTCCTCGCTGGACACGTAGCGGACCCGGGCGCCGTTGAACAGGCTGCGCACGTAGTGGCCGATGGCGTGCAGCAGGTGGGTCTTGCCGAGGCCGGAGTCCCCGTAGATGAGCAGCGGGTTGTAGGCCTTGCCCGGCGCCTCGGCCACCGCGACCGCTGCGGCGTGCGCGAACCGGTTCGAGGAGCCGATGACGAAGGTCTCGAAGATGTACTTCGGGTTCAGCCGGGTCTCCACCGCGCTGCCCGGGTTCCCGGCCGGCCGTGCGGCCGGTCCGGCGTCGTTGCTCGGCAGCGGGGTGGGCACATCGAGGGGATTTGTCGACAAATCGATCTGTGGATTTATCGGCGGTGCCTCGTCCGCCAGCGCCTCGGGCTGCCTCGTCGTAACGGCTTCCAGCTCGGGGTCCACGGTGACCGCGATCCGCACCTGGGCGCCGAAGGCGGCGCCGAGTGCGTCCTCGAGCCGGGTGCGCAGCCGGCCCTCGAGCTGGTTGCGGGTGAAGTCGTCGGCGACCGCGACGATCGCGGTGTTCTCGTGCATCGTGACCGGGTGACTGGCGGCCAGCCAGGCACGCTGGTTGGGCGGCAGGTCGTCGACCAGTCCGGCCCACACCGCGGCCAGATCCGGACCCGTTGCTTCGTCCACGGTGGTGTCACCCTCCTGGTCTGGCCCAGCCGCCGTCGGTCCTGGGCCAGGCATGCGCAGGTCGGGGTGGCGCTGGGAAGCGTTCCACACGTTTGTCCACAGGTTGTGCATCGACCCCGGACCGAGATAAATGGGGCCGCCGAGGGCGCAGACGCGCCGGGGAACTCGATGTGCGGCACGCTAACAAGCCGCGGGCCTGTGGATCAAGCGGTTGTCCACAGGCTCTGCGGCCTTTCTGCGTTTGACCCTGTGGAGGCCGACCGCGTACCGTGGGGCGGTCGGACCGGGAACCGACCGGTGCCGCATGTCCACGGACCACCAGCCGCTGCTCGCCAGTGCCGGTCCGCGGATGGGCGGTCCGCATGCCCGCCACATCCTCCGGCCAGATCCGCAGCGCCGGATCCGTACGGCCAGAGACCAACGGCCAGATCCCATGGAGAGCAAGTCGTGAGCAAGCGTACGTTCCAGCCGAACAACCGTCGTCGTCACAAGACGCACGGGTTCCGCCTCCGGATGCGCACCCGCGCCGGCCGCGCCATCCTGTCGGCGCGCCGCCGCAAGGGTCGCGCCCGGCTCGCGGCCTGAGCGACACCACGTCGGCAGGCTGGCGCCCGCCATGCTGACCCGGCCGCACCGGCTCACCGCGTCGCGAGACTTCTCCGACGCGGTCCGCAGGGGGTGGCGGTTCGGCACCAAGACCATGGTGTTGCACCTGTGGATCCCCCACTCGGGGGACGGAGCCGGCGCCGCTGCCGATTCACCGGACCGACCGGTCCGCCTTGGGTTCGTGGTCGGCAAGGCGGTCGGCCCGGCGGTGACGCGTAATCTGGTGAAGCGTCGACTGCGTGCCCTGGCGCGGGACCGGATCGCGTCGTTGCCACGCTCGAGCACGCTCGTCGTACGCGCCCTACCGCCCGCAGCGCACGCCTCATACGCCGCGCTGGGCGCCGACATGGACCGCGCGCTGGCCCGGTCGAGGACCACGTCGACCTCGGCACGCCGGTCCCCGAGTGGAACCACCGCATGAAGTACCTCTTGATCGGTCTCCTCCGGGCCTACCGGATCGCGATCAGCCCGCTGTACGGCCAGGTGTGCCGCTACCATCCGTCGTGCTCGGCGTACGCGCTGGAGGCGGTCACCGTGCACGGCAGCCTGCGGGGCAGCTGGCTCGCCGTCCGCCGGGTGGCCCGGTGCCACCCCTGGGCCGCCGGCGGCTACGACCCGGTCCCGCCGCCGAAGGATCCTCGCGCGCCGCGCGCCACCCCGCTGACCCGCCCATCCACGCAGACTCGAGGAGCCTGAGTGTTCGACTTCCTAGGTTCCATCGGCAGCGCCATCATGACGCCGCTGTACTGGATCACGTCCGTCATCCTCAGCGGCTTCCACCACGTGTTCGGCGCGCTGCTGGGGGATGTGAACGGGTGGGGCTGGGTGCTGTCGATCATCGGGCTGACCCTGGTCATCCGGGCGGCGCTGATCCCGCTGTTCGTCAAGCAGATCAAGTCCAGCCGGAACATGCAGCTGCTGCAGCCCAAGGTCAAGGAGCTGCAGAAGAAGTACGGTCACGACCGGGAGCGGCTCGCCCAGGAGACGATGGCGCTCTACAAGGAGACCGGCACCAACCCGTTCGCCTCGTGCCTGCCGCTGATCTTGCAGATGCCGATCTTCCTGGCCCTGTTCCGGCTCATCGACCATGCGTCGAAGGGCGAGACCCGCGGCCTGATGACCCATGCGCTGGCCCAGCAGTTCGGCAACGCGACGCTCTTCGGCGCGAAGATCTCCGACAGCTTCACCTCCACCCACATCACCGGCGTGCGCATCCTGGCCGCGGTGCTGGTCATCGCGATGACCGCGACGACGTTCACCACCCAGCGCCAGCTGATGAGCAAGAACATGCCGGCGGACGCGATGACCGGCCAGTACGCCCAGCAGCAGAAGATGCTCCTGTACGTGCTGCCGGTGGTCTTCGCCGTCGGCGGCATCGCGTTCCCGATCGGCGTGCTGTTCTACTGGACCACCTCGAACCTGTGGACGATGAGTCAGCAGTTCTACGTGATCCGGAACAACCCGGCGCCCGGCACGCCGGCCGCGAAGGCCAAGGAGGACCGGGACG
>DASTWW010000037.1:0-6705 GCA_035765755.1 Nocardioidaceae bacterium | reverse complement strand
GAGGCCGCCAAGGTGCTGGCCGCCGCGCTCGAGGTGCCGCTGATCCGGTTGCAGTGCTACGAGGGGCTGACCGCCAGCGAGGCGCTCTACGACTGGAACTACCAGCGGCAGCTGCTCGCCATCCGGTTGGCGGAGGCCCAGCACTCCTCGTTGAGCGAGGCGGACCTGTTCGGTCCGGACTTCCTGCAGGAGCGGCCGATCCTGCGTTGTGCGAGGTACGACGGACCGGAGCCGCCCGTCCTCCTGATCGACGAGATCGACCGCGCCGACGACGAGTTCGAGGCGCTGCTGCTCGAGTTCCTGGGCGAGGGGTCCGTGACGGTCCCGGAGATCGGCACGTTCACTGCCAAGCAGCCGCCGGTGGCGGTGCTCACCTCCAACCGCAGCCGCGACCTGCACGACGCGCTGCGGCGGCGCTGCCTCTACCACTGGCTGGAGTACCCGAGCCCAGACCGGGTGGTGCGGATCCTGCGCCGCCGGGTGCCGGAGGCGGCGGTCCCGCTCATCGAGTCCGCGACCGCGTTCGTCGGGCACGTGCGGGGCCTCGACGTGGAGAAGGCGCCGGGGATCGCGGAGACGATCAACTGGGTGGCCGCGCTGACCGTCCTCGGGGTGGCCGAGCTGACCCCGGACGACGTCGAGGCGACCCTGGGAGCGCTGGCGAAGACCCCGGACGACCGGGACCTGGTCGTCGGGGCGGTCGACTCCTACACGTTCGGGTGAGCCGATGCCACCGGGTCCGGTGCTCGCCGGCGTCGACCGCGCCGCCTTCGCGACGGCGTTCGCCGGCCGGCTGCGCCGCGCCGGCGTCCCGGTCAGCGTGGGGGCCGCCGCCGCGCTGGTGGAGGCGCTGGCGGTCTCCCCGCCGCCCGGGCGACGGGAGCTGTACTGGCTGGCGCGGCTGACCCTGGTCAAGACGCCGCAGGACCTGTCGGCCTTCGACCGGGTGTTCGCGGCCGTGTTCGGGGACGGCGCGCCCGACGAGGCCCCACCGAGCCGGCCGGGAACCAGCCAGGTGCCGCCGCGGGCGGAGGACATCCCGGCTGCGTTGGCCCGAGCCACCGGGAGCGAGGGGCTGCCCTGGCACACCCGGTCGACCGTCGTCGCGCCCGGGGAGGAGGCCGCGGAGGGGCCCGCCCTCCCCGAGCTGCTGCCCAGCGCGCTGGAGCGGGTCGCCGACACCCCGTTCGAGGAGCTCGACGAGGACCAGCTCGCGCTGATCGGGACGTGGCTGGAGCAGAGCCTGGCCCGGTGGCCGACCCGGCGCAGCCGGCGCCGCGAGCTGCACCGCTCCGGGTCCCGGGTGGCGCTGCGCGCGACGATGGCCCGCTCCCGTCGTACCGGCTTCGAACCGCTCCGGCTGAGCCGGCACCGGCCGGTGCGCCGGCCGCGGACGGTGACCATGGTCGCCGACGTGAGCGCGTCGATGCAGGCCTACGCGACCGCGTACCTGCACCTGATGCGGGCGCTGGCCCGCACCGGCCGCGCCGAGACGTTCGCGTTCTCCACGTCGCTGACCCGGCTGACCCCCGTCCTGCGGCGGGCCTCGGCCGGCGAGGCGGTCGCCCTGGCCTCGGAGCGGGTGGTGGACCGCTACGGCGGCACCCACCTGGCCGCCAGCCTCGCTGCGCTGCTGGCCTCCCGGCACGGCAACGCGCTGCGCGGCGGGGTGGTCGTGATCGCCTCCGACGGCTGGGACAGCGACGACCCCGAACGGATGGCCGCGGTGATGACCCGGCTGCGCCGGCGGGCACGGACCGTGATCTGGCTGAACCCGCGGGCGGCCAGCCCCGGCTTCGCGCCGCTGGTCGGCTCGATGGCCGCCGCGCTGCCGTTCTGCGACGCCTTCCTGCCCGCCCACACGCTGCGGGAGCTGGGCCAGGTCGTCGACGCGCTGGTGGAGTCCGCTAGCTCCACAAGGTGACGTGCAGCGAGGGCCGGAACCGGCCCACGTGCACCCCGGTCCCGCGCACCATGGCCTGCGTGGCCCGCGGCGTGGTGATGAACCGGAGCAGCTCGGCGGTGGCCGGCAGCCGGTCGTGGGCGGGCAGCGCGATCGCCGCCCAGCGGCCGTGGCCGCGCAGGCCCGGCCCGTCGAGGGCGCACAACCGGCGGGCGGCCAGGTGGCCGGCGACCGCGAACCGCAGCGCCAGCGCGATTCCGTCGCTGCGCTGGGCCTCGTCGAGCGCCGCCGCGTCGTTCTGGAAGATCCGCTGCTGCCGTTCGGGCACGCCGAGCTGGTGCAGCATGCCCGGGAGCAGCCCCTCGCCATCGACGGCGGACGGGCCGAGCAACCAGGTCTGCCCGCGCACCTCGCCGCGTCCGACGCTCCGGCCGGCCAGCGGGTGGGCGGGACGCGCCACGGCGAGCACCTCGTAGTTGAGGAACGGTGTCGCGGTCAGCGGGTCCGGCAGTGTCGCCGGGACCGGGCCGACCGCGACGTCCACGGTCCGCGAGCTGAGCAGGTCGGGGAAGTCGGCCGGGGGGTGCACGCTCAGCTCGACCGCGAGGTCGTCGGCGCGGCTGGTGAACAGGTCGATGAGGCCGGGGGCCGCGTGCTCCGCGAACAGCCGGGAGGCAGTCATCCGCAGCAGCCGGCCGCCGTGCCCGGCCTGGCTCACCTCGAGCACGGTGCGGTCCTGGAGGCCGACGATCTCCACCGCCCGGCTGGCCAGCCGGAGCCCTCCGGGGGTGAACGCGAGGCCGGCGGACGCGCGGGTGAACAGCTGGTCGCCGAGCTCGCGGCGCAGGCGGGCGACGTGCATCGACACGGCGGCTTCACTGATCCCCAGCTCGTCGGCGGCCGCCTTCACCGAACCGAGCCGGACCACGCACGCGAAGGCCTTCAGCTGCGCCGGCGTCACGCCCTCATGCTAGGCAGGTCCGAGGACGGAGCTCCTACGACGAAAGGCGCACCTCAGGCGGTGCGGACGAGGCGGACCAGGGCGTCGTAGGCAGCCTTCTGCGAGCCGTCGGGCTGGTCGACCATCCGGGTCACCCGATCGGCGCACTGCACCTCGAATCGCTCCCCGTCCAGGTCGGCGAGCACGTCCTCGGCGGTGAGCAGCACGCTCGGGTCCTGCGGGCCGCCGGTGCCCTCGGTGAGGTTGGTGCTGTCGTGAGCGACGAGGAAGAAGGTGCCGCCGACGCGCAGTGCGGAGAACGCGGCGTGGACCGCCACCCGGCGCTGCTCGGGCACCAGCTGCAGGTAGGCGAGCAGCACCAGGTCGTACGACGCTGGGGAGGGGATGTACTCGAGCACGTCAGCGTGCACCCAGTCCACGTTCAGGTCGCGATCGCGCGGGTGCCGGGTCTGCAGGGACCGGCCCTTGTCCAGGCCGACGAGCGAGAAGTCCACGGCGGTGACCTCCCAGCCTCGGGCGGCCAGCCACAGCGCGTTGCGCCCCTCACCGGAGGCGAGGTCGAGCGCCCGGCCGGGGACCAGGTCGGCGAGCTCTGTCGCGACGAACTGGTTCGGCCTGGCGGACCAGACCAGCTCGGAGGCGGCGTACCTCTCGTCCCAGGCCCGGGCGTCCATGGTGGTCAAGAACGCGTCACGCCTGGGCGTCGTTGTCGCGCTCGGCGACCGCGGCGTGCACCTGCTCCATGTCGAGGTCTCGGACTGCGGTGATCACCTTGTCCAGGTCCTGCGGCGGCAGCGCGCCGGGCTGGGCGAAGACCAGCACGCCCTCGCGGAAGGCCATCAGCGTGGGGATGGCGGTGATGTTGGCGGCGCCGGCCAGCGCCTGCTCCGCCTCGGTGTCCACCTTGCCGAACACGATGTCCGGGTTGGCCTCGGAGGCCTTGTCGTAGACCGGGGCGAACTGGCGGCACGGGCCGCACCAGGAGGCCCAGAAGTCCACCAGGACGATGTCATGGTCCTGGACGGTCTTCTCGAAGTCGCTGGCGGTCAGGGTGGTGGTGGCCATGTGCTGTGTCCTCCGGACGGTCGATGGCTGATACCGATCTCAACGATGCCAGGGGTGCGGACATTCCAAGGTTTGCCGCGGGGCGGGGACCGGGTACCCAGGATCGAGCACCCTCGACGAGGCGGAGGAGACCATGGCGACCGAGACCGCGGAGCAGCAGAGCGCGGGCTACGTCGAACCCGGGGAGTTCGACCGCGACACCGACTACATCACCACCCGGATCACCGAGGACGGCCGCGACGGCTACCCGGTGGAGCCGGGCCGCTACCGCCTGGTCGCCGCGCGCGCCTGCCCATGGGCGAACCGGGCGATCATCGTGCGCCGGCTGCTCGGCCTCGAGGACGTGCTGGGCATGGGCATCTGCGGACCCACCCACGACGAGCGCAGCTGGACCTTCGACCTCGACCCGGAAGGCCGGGACCCGGTGCTCGGGTACGAGCGGCTGCAGGAGGCTTACCTGGCCCGCGACCCGCACTACGCCAAGGGCATCACCGTGCCCGCGATCGTGGACCTGGAGACCGGCCAGGTGGTCACCAACGACTTTCCGCAGCTCACCCTGGATCTCTCCACGCAGTGGCGGAAGTTCCACCGCGAGGGCGCGCCGGACCTCTGTCCCGAGCCGCTCCGCGACGAGATGGACCAGGTCATGCAGCGGGTCTACACCGAGGTGAACAACGGGGTGTACCGCTGCGGGTTCGCCGGCTCGCAGGAGGCGTACGACGCGGCGTACGACCGGCTGTTCGCGGCGCTGGACTGGCTGGAGGACCGGCTGGCCGACCGCCGGTTCCTGATGGGGGAGACGATCACCGAGTCCGACGTACGCCTGTTCACCACGCTGGCGCGGTTCGACGCGGTCTACCACGGCCACTTCAAGTGCAACCGCAACAAGCTCAGCGAGATGCCGGTGCTGTGGGCCTACGCGCGCGACCTGTTCCAGACCCCCGGGTTCGGCGACACGATCGACTTCGCGCACATCAAGGCGCACTACTACTGCGTGCACCGCGACATCAACCCGACCGGCATCGTGCCCAAGGGCCCGGACCTGTCGGGGTGGCTGGCTCCGCACGGCCGCGAGGAGCTCGGCGGCCGGCCGTTCGGCGACGGCACCCCGCCGCCACCGCCCGAGCCCACAGAGGTGGTGCCGAGAGAGCACACCCCGATGGGTCGGGCGGCCTGACCGGCCGGGTCAGCGGTGCGCGTAATGGCGGATCAACGCCCACCGGTGTGACTCGTCGCGTCGGTCCTCGACGTAGTGCCCGTCCACGCAGTGGCCGGCGTCGACGCCCCCGGTGTTCAGCACCTGGTCGCGGTCGCGGTAGATGCGCATCGACCGGCCGACCCGCACCCGCACCTTGGGGATGACGCCGGAGTTCGCGCACGAGGCCTGGTTGCCGCCGGCGTAGTCGTTGGGCGCGGAGTCCGAGAGGTCGAAGTTCTCGGAGTTCGCATGCCGCCCGGTCTCGGTGAGCACGAGCCGCTGGCCGGCCTTGATCCGGTGCCGGCCCCACAGATCGTAGACGTGGTCGCCGACGACCACGGTCACCCGCACCCGGACCGGGCGGTCGGTGCGGTTGTCGATGCGCACCGCGCCAGCGTCCCAGCACTGGCGCGAGGTGCCGTAGTGGCGGCACGGGGTGCCCACGAAGTGGCGTGGCTGGCGGTGCGGCCACGGGTCGGGTTGTCGGCGGCTGTGGGCCCGGGTGTGGGTGTCCATGTACCCGACATAGACCTGCAGTCCTGGGCGTGGACTGGCGTCGGCGGGGGCGAGCAGGGCCGGGCCGAGCAGCGCCGCCCCCAGCGCCACCACGAGCCACGGAACTGGGCTTCGCATGCCGCGACCATAAGGTCCCTCACTCAGGGGACGTGGTAAATCGCGTCCATCGGCGTCACTTTTTTCACAGGAGTGATGGACGAATCGCCCCAGACCCGGCGAATGCCCACGGCCCGTCCCGCCGGCCCCGCTTCACCGGTCCCCCTAGAAGACGCGGAGCGCCTCGGCCGGCACCCCCCGCAGCTCGGCGACCACCGTCGCCGGGCGCCGGTTGGCGGCAAGGCGGACCAGGCCGACCGTGTCGGTGCGGAGCCGGCCGCGGACCTCGGCGTCCGGGTCACCGAGCCGGAGCCGGCCGGCCGGCAGGGAGCGGCCGGCGGCGTCGGTCAGCTCGACCTCGGTGGCCGGGAGAGCGCGGAGGATGCTGACCTCTGCCAGCACGGCCAGGGCGTCCTGGATCCCGGCGCTGGCGTACGCGTCCGGCAGACCGAGCGCCTCGCGGACGTCCCCGCCGTGCACCCATTCCCCGAGCGCCAGCGCGCTCCCGACGTCGGTGCCTGCCGCCATCGCGTAGCCACGCGCGAGCTCGTCGAGCACCTGGCCGACCGGCCACTGCTTGCGCGCGTCGACGTCACCCTGGTTGTCCTCCGGGGTGAACCGGTGCAGGTCGCCGGTGCTGGCCCGGACGAGTGCCGCCGCGCAGTGCGCGATGACGTCCCGGACGGACCAGCCGGTGCACACCGTCGGCCGGTCGAACGCGTCCTCGGGGGTACGGCGCAGCAGGGGCAGCAGGTTGTCGCGCTCGGTCAGGAGCAGGCGTGGTCCGGCATCGGGCATGGGCACATCCTGGCCCATCCGGGGGTGGTCTCGTCGAGAAGGGAGGCGGGCTACGGTCGGGGACATGACGAACCGGCTGGCGAGCGCGACCTCGCCGTACCTCCTGCAGCACAAGGACAATCCCGTCGACTGGTGGCAGTGGGGTCCGGACGCGTTCGAGGAGGCGCG
>DASTWW010000036.1:0-5481 GCA_035765755.1 Nocardioidaceae bacterium | reverse complement strand
GTGCCGGACGAGCCAGTGCCCCGCGGTGGTCGAGGTGCGAGCGGAGCGAGCCTCGAAACCACTGGAGCCGCGCTCGAACGTGCCGACGATGGACCGCACGATCTCCAGCGCGTGCGCGTCGTCGTTGGCGAGGTGGTCCACGACGCCGGACTTGCGGGCATGCACCTCCCCGCCACCGAGCTCCTCGGCGGTGACCACCTCGCCGGTGGCCGCCTTCACCAGCGGCGGCCCGCCGAGGAAGATGGTCCCCTGCTCCTTGACGATCACTGTCTCGTCGGACATTGCCGGGACGTACGCACCGCCGGCGGTGCAGGACCCCATCACCGCGGCGACCTGCGGGATGCCCTCCCCGGACAGCGTGGCCTGGTTGAAGAAGATCCGGCCGAAGTGCTCCTTGTCGGGGAACACCTCGTCCTGCATCGGCAGGAACGCGCCGCCGGAGTCGACGAGGTAGATGCACGGCAGCCGGTTCGCCCTCGCGACCTCCTGGGCGCGCAGGTGCTTCTTGACCGTCATCGGGTAGTAGGTGCCGCCCTTGACGGTGGCGTCGTTGGCGACCACCACGCACTCGCGCCCGCTGACCCGGCCGATGCCGGTGACCACGCCGGCGGAGGGCACGGCGCCGCCGTACATGCCGTCCGCCGCCAGCGGACTCAGCTCGAGGAACGGGCTGCCCGGGTCGAGCAACCGGTCCACCCGGTCGCGGACCAGCAGCTTGCCGCGGCCGAGGTGCTTCTTGCGGGCCGCCTCGGACCCGCCGACGCGCACCTGCGCGAGCCGCTCCCGCAGCTCATCGACGAGCGCGCGCATGCCCACCGGTGCCTCGACGTCCTGCACCTGGTTCGCCGTCACTGGTCGCCTCCCACCTCCACGTCAGTCATCCCAGGTTAGCGTTTGTTAACGCGGGGGTCGAGCGCCGGCGTCACGACGAGAAGACCACCTGGCCGGCCGCGACGGTCCGGACCACCGTCGCCGCGCCGATCTCGTCCAGCGGCCCGGCGAACGGGTCGCGGTCCAGCACCGCCAGGTCGGCGCGGGCCCCCACCTGGATGGTGCCGGTGTCCGGACTGTGGTTCACGAACGCCGAGCCGCTGGTGTAGCAGCCGAGCGCCTGGGCGAGGGTGAGCCCCTGCTCGGGAAGCAGCGTCTCCGGCTGCTCCTCGTCCCCGACGAATTTGCGGCGGTTCACCAGCGCGTGGATCGCGGAGATCGGCTCCGGCGGGTTCACCGGCCAGTCGCTGCCTCCGGCCAGGTGGGCGCCGGCGGCGGCGATGTCCGCGAACGGGTAGTGCCAGTCGATCCGCTCGGCGTCCAGGTGCGGCAGCAGCAGCTGTACGGCGGGCGCCTCCTTGCGCACCCACATGCCCTCAAGGTTGGCCGCGACACTGAGCCTGCGGAAGCGGGGCCGGTCCTCGGGGCGGACCAGCTGCATGTGCGCGATCTGGTGCCGGTGGTCGTTGAGACCGTTCGCGCGTCGCGCCCGCTCGACCGCGTCCAGGGCGTCGTGCACCGCGCGGTCGCCGATGGCGTGGAAGTGCGCCTGGAAGCCGGCCGCGTCGAGCGCGGTGACCGCGTCGTACAGCTGCTGGTGGTCGAGGAAAGCGAGCCCGCGGTCGCCGCAGCGGCAGTGGAAGTCGCCGAGGTACGGCTCGGTGACCGCCGCGGTGAACGTCTCGCCGATGCCGTCGACCATCACCTTGACCGACCCGGCGTCCAGGCCCGCCCCGGCCAGCCGCCGCCGGGTCTCCTCCAGCTGCTCGACCTGCTCGACCCCGCGGTGCCGGTCCCACCACTGCGATGCACGCACCCGCGCGGTGAGCTCCCCCCGGGCCAGCACGTCGAGGTAGGCCTGTGTGGGGTCGTCGATGCCGGCGTAGCCGCCGATCAGCGCGTCGTGCCAGCCGGTGATCCCCCAGGAGTGCAGGAAGGCCTGCGCCTCGAGCAGCGCGGCGTGGTACTCCTCACGGCTGGTGGTGATGTGCTCTTGGACCAGGGCCATCGCCGCCTCGCGGACCGTCCCGGTAGGCCGGCCCTGCTCGTCGCGCTCGAACCAGCCGTCCGGCGGGTCGGGCGTCTCCTTCGTGATGCCGGCGACCTTCAACGCCAAGCTGTTCACCCAGGCGTCGTGGTGGTCGCTGCTCGGCAGGAACGCCGGCCGGTCCGGGACCAGTCGGTCGAGCAGCTCCGCGGTCGGGCCGGTGGGCGGGAACGCGTCCACGGACCAGCCGCCGCCCCGGAACCACTCGGTGTACGGCTGCTTGGCGGCATGCTCCTTGATGGCGTCCAGGTAGTCGTCCGCGCTGCTCAGGGAGTACATCTCGCAGCGCAGCCGCTCCAGCCCGCCGACCATCGGGTGCATGTGCGCGTCGGTGAAGCCGGGGACGAGCAGCCCGCCGGCCAGGTCCACCTCCTCGGCCCCGCCGGCCCGCTCCCGGACCTCGCGGTCGGGGCCGACGGCCACCATCCGGTTCCCCTCCACGAGGACCGAGACGCCGTGCAGATGCTGGTGGCCGTCGAAGACCGGGCCGTTGGTGAAAAGCAGAGCCATGGCTGCCTTCTACCCGCTGGCGAGCATCACATCCCGGGCGACGTCCGCGTCAGACGAACCTCACGAAGCATCCGGCTTGAGGATCCCCTCCAGGACGATCGCCAGCATCGGGCCGGCCTGATCGGGCGCCAGGCGCGAGCTGTCCGCCACCGAGGCGACCCCGCTGACCAGGCGCATCACCTCGCGGGCGTCGACGTCGTCGCGGAGCGCCCCCTTGGCCCGCACGCTGTCGAGCACCTTGGCGTTGGCCGCGACGAGCACCTGGCACTTGCGGTAGATGGGGGACGACGGGTCGTCCATCGCGGACATCAGCTTGGCGGCCGCGCCCTGGTAGATGCCGACGTTCTCCACGAAGCGGTTGAACCACTCGGTGAGCGCCGTGCGCGGCGGCAGGTCGGAGTCGACCACGGCCTGGCAGTCGGCCTCGATGCGGTCGGCCCAGTTGCGCATCACTGCGTCGATCAGGTCGTCGCGGGTCGGGAAGTGGCGGTAGAGGGTGCCGGCCCCGACCCCGGCCCGCTTGGCGATCTCGTCCAGCGAGCAGGCCGCGCCGCGCTCCCGGAAGACGGCCCGGGCCGCGTCCAGGATCTTGTCGCGGTTGCGCTGGGCGTCGGCGCGCAGCGGCTTCTCGGCAGCGCTCTGCTCGGCATTCGTCTGCTTGTCGACGGCACTCTGCGCGGACACCTCGAAAACCCCTTGTCTAACCGGAGACAGTCTCCGTATAGTCGTTAACCGGAGAGCCTCTCCGCTCGGAGGCACTCTCCGGATATCTTACTCCTCGTTCGAAGGATCATCCCGTGTCCCAGCTTCTCTCCCCCGCAGCCCCCGTGCTGCCTCGCATCCGCCGGCCGGCCATCGGCCTCGGCCTGGTGATGCTGGTCCAGCTGATGCTGATCCTGGACCTGACCGTGGTCAACGTCGCGCTTCCCCAGATTCGTGGCGACTTGGGCTTCAGCACCTCGTCGTTGTCCTGGGTGCTGAACGGCTACACGCTCACCTTCGGCGGTCTGCTGCTGCTCGGCGGCCGGATCGGCGACGTGCTCGGCCGGCGCCGTACCTTCCTCGCCGGTGTCGCGGTCTTCACGCTCGGCTCGCTGCTCGGCGGGCTCGCCCCCACCGCCGGCCTGTTGGTGGCCGCCCGGGCCCTGCAGGGCGTCGGTGCGGCGGTCGCGGCGCCGAACGTGCTGGCTCTGATCAGCACCTCCGCGGAGACGCCGGCCGCGCGCAACCGTGCGCTGGCGCTGTTCAGCGCCGTGTCGTCGGCCGGCGGGTCGCTGGGCCTGCTGCTCGGCGGCGCACTCACCGGATACGCCTCGTGGCGCTGGTCGCTGTTCATCAACGTGCCGATCGGCCTCCTGGTGCTGGCGCTGGTCCCGCGCTTCGTCGCCGAGACCGACCGCCGCCCGGGCCGGTTCGACGTGCCCGGCGCGGTGACCGCGACGCTCGGCTCGTCCGCGCTGGTGCTCGGGTTCATCCACGCGGCCGACCACGGGTGGACGTCGCCCGGCACGGTCGCTTCGTTCGCGGCCGCCGTCGTACTCCTGCTCGCGTTCGTCTCCGTCGAGCGCCGCGCCTCCGCGCCCGTCCTCGACCTCGCGCTGCTGCGCCACCGGGGTCGCGCCGGAGCGGTGTCGGTGATGGCGCTGTTCATCGGTGCGCAGTTCGGGTTCTTCTTCTTCAGCGTGCAGTTCATGCAGGCGGTGCTCGGGTACGGCGCGCTGCAGTCCGGGTTCGCCTTCCTTCCCCTGACCCTGCTGATCTTCGCCACCTCACGGGTCAGCCCCCGGCTGGTCGGCCGGTTCGGGGTCCGGCCGGTGGTGCTCGTCGGGCTCAGCCTCGTCGCCGCCGCCAACCTGGTCATGGCCACGATCGACACGAGCAGCGGCTACCTGCCGCACCTGCTGGTGCCGATGCTGCTGATCGGCGTGGGCGCGGGACTCGGCTTCATGCCGCTGACTGTGGCGATGCTCAGCGAGGTCGCCCCCGAGCACGCCGGGACCGCATCCGGCCTGCTGCAGATGGGCCAGCAGGTCGGCGGGTCGCTGGGCCTGGCGGTGCTGGTCACCGTGTTCGCCTCGGCCGGCACACCCGGCAACCTGGTCAGCGGGATGCCGGCGGCCTTCCTGACCGGCGCGGGCTTCGTGCTCGCCGGCGTGGTGGTCGCAGCGGTGCTGCTCGGCCGGCAGGGCCGGGTGGCGCCCGCGCCGGCGGTCCAGGCGCCGCACGAGGAGGAGCTCTCGCCGGCCGCCTGACCGGGCCGGGGCCGGAATCGGACCGAGCTGGCCGGCGGGTGGAGACCGTCGGCTAGCCCCATCCGGTGATCGTCGTACGGCTGCTCACGCAGAACACGTGCTCTTCCGGATCTTCCATGACCGCCCACGTGTCCGGGTTCTGCAAAGCGTCCGGGTCTCTGCGGACCTCGACCAGACGTGCCCCGAGCTCCTTCAGCCGGGTGATCTCGTCATCGAGTGGTCCTTCAGTGACCAGGTCCAGGTGCAGCCGGTTCTTGCCGACCTTCGGCTCGGGGACCTTCATGAAGTACAACGGGGACGCCGCGCCATCCGGTCCGTTGACCAGGAACTCGTCCCGGTTGCGCTCGACCACGTCATGAGCCAGGGCCTTGGACCAGAAGTCGGCCTGCGAGCGGGGATCGCGGCAGTCCACCACGACTGCCAGTAGCGATGAGGCCATCTCGGCCACCTCCTCACCGTAATCACCCACTGAACCACCTCATCGGCGGCGGCTGGACCCCTCGTGCCCGACAACAATCCAAACGTCGGCGGTCCGAAAGCTTCTTCGGAAATGGTCTAGACCGGCGGGGTTGTGGGGGCCGGTTTTGTCGGTGGTCTCCGTTGTGATGGGGGTTATGGCGATCAGCATCGAGGAGTTTCCGGACTTCGACCCGAAGCGGGCCGTGTCGATGCTGCTGGGCG
>DASTWW010000035.1:0-32086 GCA_035765755.1 Nocardioidaceae bacterium | reverse complement strand
GAACATCAACCCGCCGAAGTTCGACCCGCCACCGGTGCATCCGATCACGAGGTCGGCGGTCTCCCCCGCCTGGGCAAGCTGGAGCAGCGCCTCCTCGCCGATGATCGTCTGGTGCATCAGCACGTGGTTGAGCACGCTGCCGAGCGCGTAGTTCGAGGTCGGATCCTGCGCCGCGACTTCGACGGCCTCGCTGATCGCGATCCCCAACGAGCCCGTCGAGTCGGGGTGGTCGGCCAGGATCTTGCGGCCGGACTCGGTCAGCTCCGAGGGACTCGGGTGCACCGTGCCGCCGAACGTCTCGATCATCATTCGCCGATAGGGCTTCTGGTCGTACGACGCCCGCACCTGCCAGACCTCGCAGGCGAGGCCGTACTGTGCGCAGGCGAATGCCAACGCCGTGCCCCACTGCCCGGCCCCGGTCTCCGTGGTGAGCCTCTTGATCCCAGCCTGGGCGTTGTAGAACGCCTGGGGGACTGCGGTGTTCGGCTTGTGCGAGCCGGCCGGCGAGACCCCTTCGTACTTGTAGTAGATCCGCGCCGGCGTGCCCAGCGCCGCCTCGAGCCGGTGTGCGCGATACAAGGGGCTCGGCCGCCACAGCCGGTAGACGTCAAGGACCTCCCTCGGAATGTCGACGTACTGCTCGGTGGACACCTCTTGGAGGATCAACGCCATCGGGAACAAAGGAGCCAGGTCGTCCGGCCCCACCGGCTGCCCGGTGCCCGGGTGCAGCACCGGCGGCGGTGGGGTGGGCAGGTCGTGCAGCACGTTGTACCAGCGGGTCGGCATCTGGCTCTCATCGAGCTGAAACTTGTGCTGCTTCACCTGCGACATGGTGCTCCCAGACGTACGGCGAGTGGCCGATCCCAGACTAGTGACCCGACGCGAGCAGCGCACCCCTCACAGACATGGATCGTGCTGGCTCAGGCGAGGCCTTCGAACGGACGGACCTCGACCTTGGCCCGACACGCCTTGGATCCCTCGGCCGCGAGGCTGAGCGCCACGTCAAGGTCAGGAGCTTCGATCACCCAGAAGCCTCCGATGATCTCCTTGGACTCGAGGTAGGGGCCGTCGGTGATCACCGGTGTCTCACCCTGGCCGTCGACGACGGTTGCCGTCGAGGCCGGCTGAAGCCCACCAGCGAATACCCAGTAACCATCCGCGTGCAGCTTGTCGTTGAACGCTCCGGTCGCGGCGAACGCTGCCTCCATCTCCTCCTTGGACCCGTAGTTGCCGAACTCGCCCATCTCGGCGGGGCCGTGCACGGCCAGCAGGTAGTGCGTCATCCCACTTCTCCTCAGTTCCGGGCGATCCCGTTGATCGCCTTCCACTCGCACCACGAAGGGCATCGCGCCGATACGACAAACTTGCCACAGAAACCTTGCCGTCGGTCCCGCGATTGGCGCTTCTCTTCCGCCACGGACATGACGAGTTCCTCGAAGGGGCCAGTTTCGGGGCGCTACAGTGCGGTCTTGCGGCTACCGATCAGCGGAGGTTCGCGGTGCCGGACACCACCTGCCACATGTCGATCTCGCTGGACGGCTTCGTCGCCGGACCGGACCAGAGCCGGGAGGACCCTCTGGGGAAGCGAGGGCGGGAGCTGCACGGCTGGCACATCGGCGACCCGCGGGCCACGGAGGCCGACAAGACCGCCAGCGAGTGGCTCATGCGCCCGCGGGGCGCGTACGTGATGGGCCGGAACATGTTCGGTCCGGTCCGCGGGGACTGGGACGAGGAATGGACCGGCTGGTGGGGTCCCGAGCCGCCGTACCACGCGCCGGTCTTCGTGCTCACCCATCACCGCCATGATCCGATCCAGATGGAGGGCGGGACGACGTTCCACTTCGTCACAGGAGGCTTTGACGCGGCCTACGCCGCCGCGTGCGAGGCTGCCGGTGAGAGCGGTGTGGACATCGCCGGTGGGGCCTCGACCGTGCGACAGGCGTTGACCGCCGGCGTGATCGACGAGCTCACCCTCGACATCGCCCCCGTCCTGCTCGGTTCGGGCGAGCGCATCTTCGACGGGATCGGGTCCTTCGACTTCGAACCCGTCGAGGTCCTTCACTCGCCGCTGACCACCCACATCCGCTATCGCCGCGTCAGCTGACGCTGCGGCCCCCACCGGAAAACGCGACAGGGCCAGCGGCGGACCCGGCCTGTCGGCGCGATGGGTGAGGATGGTGGGGTGAACGACTCCGCCGACCGGACCCTGCTGGGCTTCGGCGAGCCCACCCGGGCCTGGTTCACCTCCTCGTTCGCGGAGCCGACCGCGGCCCAGGTGGGGGCCTGGGACGCGATCGCCGCGGGCCGGCACGCACTCGTGGTCGCCCCGACCGGCTCCGGCAAGACGCTGGCGGCCTTCCTGTCCGCCATCGACAAACTGGCTCGCGAACCGCACCCGGCGGAAAAGCTGCGCCGCTGCCGGGTGCTCTACGTCTCCCCGCTCAAGGCGCTCGCCGTCGACGTGGAGCGCAACCTGCGCGCCCCGCTGACCGGCATCGGCCACGCCGCCGCCCGGCTCGGCCAGCCGGCGCCGGACCTGACGGTCGGCATCCGCTCCGGTGACACCCAGGCCGCGGAACGGCGGCGGCTGGCCACCACTCCCCCGGACATCCTGATTACCACCCCCGAGTCGCTGTTCCTGATGCTCACCTCCAACGGCCGGGAGGCGCTGCGCGGGGTGGAGACGGTGATCGTCGACGAGGTGCACGCGGTCGCCGGCACCAAGCGCGGCGCCCATCTGGCGGTCTGCCTGGAGCGGCTCGACGCGCTGCTCGAGAAGCCGGCCCAGCGCATCGGGCTGTCGGCCACCGTCCGCCCCATCGAGGAGGTGGCCCGGTTCCTCGGCGGCCACCAGCCGGTGCAGGTGGTGGCCCCCGAGGCGGAGAAGCGCTGGGACCTCCGCGTGGTGGTGCCGGTCGAGGACATGACCGAGCTCGGTCAGACGACCGGCGACCTCGAGGGCCCGGCCGCGGGCAACGAGCGTCGTTCCTCCATCTGGCCGCACGTCGAGGAACGCATCGTCGACCTGATCACCGAGCACCGCTCCACCATCGTGTTCGCGAACTCCCGCCGGCTCGCGGAGCGGCTGACCGCCCGCTTCAACGAGATCGCCGCCGAGAGATCAGACTTGTCTGACGGTGGTACCGAGACGCTCGCTTCGCTCGCTCCTCGACCACCCTCGGGGAACGCCGGGACGCCGGCGCAGGTGATGGCGCAGTCGGGACAGTCGTACGGCGCGGAGCCGGTCATCGCCCGGGCCCACCACGGGTCGGTCAGCAAGGAGCAGCGGGCGCTGATCGAGGACGACCTCAAGCGCGGCCAACTGCCCTGCGTGGTGGCCACCTCCAGCCTGGAGCTCGGCATCGACATGGGCACCGTCGACCTGGTGGTGCAGGTGGAGTCCCCACCGTCGGTGGCCAGCGCGCTGCAGCGGGTCGGCCGGGCCGGCCACCAGGTCGGCGAGACCTCGCGCGGAGTGCTGTTCCCCAAGCACCGCGGCGACCTGGTGCACACCGCCGTGTCCGTGGAGCGGATGCGCCAAGGCGCCATCGAGGCGCTGCGGGTGCCGGCCAACCCCCTCGACGTGCTCGCCCAGCACATCGTCTCCACCACCGCCGTCGAGCAGTGGCAGGTCGACGAGCTGTACGACCTGGTGCGCCGCTCGGCGCCGTTCACGACCCTGCCGCGTTCGGCGTACGACGCGGTGCTGGACCTACTGTCCGGCCGGTACCCGTCAGATGAGTTCTCCGAGCTCCGACCCCGCATCGTCTGGGACCGGGTCGCCGGCACCCTGACCGGCCGGCCCGGCGCGCAGCGACTCGCCGTCACCTCCGGCGGCACCATCCCGGACCGGGGGCTGTTCGGGGTGTTCCTGGTCGGCGAGTCCGGCCCGGGACGGCGGGTCGGCGAGCTCGACGAGGAGATGGTCTACGAGTCCCGGGTCGGTGACGTGTTCGCGCTGGGCGCGACCAGCTGGCGCATCGAGGACATCACCCACGACCGGGTGCTGGTCTCCCCCGCCCCCGGCCAACCGGGCCGGCTGCCGTTCTGGAAGGGCGACCAGCTCGGCCGTCCCGCCGAGCTCGGCGCGGCGATCGGCGCGTTCACCCGCGAGCTCGCGGCCACCGCGGAACGCGAGGCGGTGCAGCGATGCGAGGACGCCGGGCTGGACGCCTGGGCCGCGCAGAACCTGGTGCGGTACCTCTCCGAGCAGAAGCAGGCCACCAACGCGCTGCCCACCGACAAGACCGTCCTGGTGGAGCGGTTCCGCGACGAGCTCGGCGACTGGCGGATCGTGGTGCACTCGCCGTACGGCGCCCAGGTGCACGCGCCGTGGGCGCTGGCGATCGGGGTCCGGCTGCGGGAGCGATACGGCATCGACGCGCAAGCGCTGCCCGGCGACGACGGGATCGTGCTGCGGGTACCCGAGACCGACCAGGACCCGCCCGGGGCGGACGTGGTGGTCTTCGACCCCGAGGAGATCGAGGACATCGTCACCACCGAGGTGGGCGGCTCGGCGTTGTTCGCCTCCCGGTTCCGCGAGTGCGCGGCCCGAGCGCTGCTGCTGCCCCGGCGCGACCCCGGCCGCCGGTCCCCGCTGTGGCAGCAGCGGCAGCGGTCCGCGCAGCTGCTGCAGGTAGCGGTGCGGTACCCGTCCTTCCCGATCGTGCTCGAGGCGGTGCGGGAGTGCCTGCAGGACGTGTACGACGTGCCGGCGCTGGTCGCGCTGATGAAGGCGCTGGCGTCACGGCGGGTCAGTGTCGCGGAGGTGTCCTCGCAGCAGCCCTCGCCGTTCGCGCGCTCGCTGCTGTTCGGGTACGTCGCCGCGTTCGTCTACGAGGGCGACTCCCCGATCGCCGAGCGCCGGGCGGCCGCGCTGTCGCTGGACCAGGGGCTGCTCGCCGAGCTGCTCGGCCGCGCCGAGCTCCGGGAGCTGCTCGACGCCGACGTGCTCGCCGAGCTGGAGGGCGAGCTGCAGCGGCTGGTGCCGGACCGACATGCCAAGGACGCCGAGGGGATCACCGACCTGCTCCGGCTGCTCGGCCCGCTGTCCACGGCCGAAGTCGAGTCCCGGTGCCGCCCCGAGTCGGACGTGGCCGCCTGGCTGGAGATGCTCCGCGACGCGCGCCGGGTGGTGCCGGTGCGGGTGGCCGGCGAGGACCGCTGGGCGGGCGTGGAGGACGTCGGCCGGCTGCGCGACGGGCTCGGGGTGCCGGTCCCGCCAGGCACCCCGGAGGCGTTCACCGAGCCGGTCGAGGATCCGCTGGCCGACCTGGTGGGCCGCTATGCGCGCAGCCACGGCCCGTTCACCGTCGCCGATGTCTCGGCACGGCTGGGACTCGGTCCCGCCGTCGTACGCCAGACGCTGGCCCGGCTCGGCGCGCTGGGCCGGGTGCTGGAGGGCGAGTTCCGGCCCACCGGGGCCGGGTCGGAGTGGTGCGACGCCGAGGTGCTTCGTCGGCTGCGGCGCCGGTCGCTGGCCGTGCTGCGCAAGGAGGTCGAGCCGGTCGAGCCGGCGGCGCTGGGCCGGTTCCTGCCCGCGTGGCAGCACGTGTCCACCGGCGGGAGCCGGTTGCGCGGTGTGGACGGGGTGCTGGCCGTGGTGGAGCAGCTCGCCGGCTGCGCCGTACCCGCCTCCGCCCTCGAGCCGCTGGTGCTGTCCGCGCGCGTGGTCGACTACTCCCCGGCGATGCTCGACGAGCTGACCGCGGCCGGCGAGGTGCTGTGGGCCGGGCAGGGGTCGCTGCCCGGGGCCGACGGCTGGGTGTCGCTGCACCTGGCCGACTCGGCGCCACTGACCCTGCCGGAACGGGAGGCTCTGGACTCGTCACCGCTGCACGAAGCGGTGCTCGATGCGCTCGCCGGCGGGGGCGCCTTCTTCTTCCGGCAGTTGGCCGACGCGATCGGCGAGGCAGTCGTGGACGGCGGCGACAAGGCGCTGGAGGCGGCGCTGTGGGACCTGGTCTGGTCCGGACGCCTCGGCAACGACACGCTGGCGCCGCTGCGGGCGCTGACCTCCACCGGGACCTCCGCGCACCGCTCGCGGCGCCGGCCGCCGCGGGCGCGGTACGGCGCGCGTCGGCCGAACCTGACCAGCCGGACCGGCCCGCCCACGACGGCCGGCCGCTGGTCGCTGCTGCCCGACGTGGAGCCCGATCCGACCCTCCGGGCGCACGCCACCGCCGAGGCGCTGCTGGACCGGCACGGGGTGGTGACCCGCGGAGCGGTCACCAGCGAGCGGGTGCCCGGCGGCTTCGCCGGCGTGTACAAGGTGCTCTCGGCGTTCGAGGAGTCCGGCCGCTGCCGGCGCGGCTACTTCGTGGCCTCGTTGGGTGCCGCGCAGTTCGGCGTGCCGGGCGCGGTGGACCGGCTGCGCAGCTTCTCCTCCGACGTCTCGGCTCCGGGTGAGAAGCCGGTCGCGGTGCCGCTGGCGGCGACCGACCCGGCCAACCCGTACGGCGCGGCGCTGCCCTGGCCGGCCCTCGACGGTCTGACCGGGCACCGGCCGGGTCGCAAGGCCGGCGCGCTGGTGGTGCTGGTGGCCGGCGAGCTGGCGGTGTACGTCGAACGGGGCGGGCGGACCCTGCTCACCTTCAGCGACGACCGCCTCGTGGTCGGTCCGGCCATCGAGGCGCTGGCGCGCGCGGTCCGGCAGGGGGCGCTGGGTCGGCTGACCGTGGAACGCGCCGACGGGGAGAACATTCTCGCCTCCGGGGAGCGGCCGGCCGCGCTGCGGGAGGCGCTGGAGGCGGCCGGGTTCGTGGCGACGCCGCGGGGGTTGCGGCTGCGTGCCTGAGGGCGACACCGTCTGGCGCACTGCCCGGCACCTGGACGAGGCGATGACCGGGCTGGTGCTGCAGCGCAGCGACTTCCGGGTGCCCGCGCTGGCCACCGTCGACCTGGCCGGGGCCGAGGTGCTGGGCACCGTCTCGCGCGGCAAGCACCTGCTCACCCGGTTCGGCCCGGTCCCGCATGACGTGTCCGGCCCCGGTCCGGACCGGACGGCAGGGCTGGCGCTGACCCTGCACACGCACCTGAAGATGGAGGGCAGCTGGCACCTGTACCGGCCGGGTTCCCGCTGGCGTCGCCCCGCTCACGAGGCCCGGGTGGCGCTGGTCACCGAGGAGTGGACCGCGGTCGGGTTCGCGCTCGGCACCGTCGAGCTGGTCGAGACGAGCACCGAGTCCGACGTACTCCCTCCTCTCGGGCCGGACCTGCTCGGCCCGGACTGGGACGCCGAGGAGGCGGTGCGCCGGCTGGCCGCGTCGCCGGACCGCCCGGTCGGGGAGGCGCTGCTCGACCAGCGGAACCTGGCCGGGATCGGCAACCTGTACAAGTCCGAGCTGTGCTTCCTGCTCGGCGCGGACCCGTGGACGCCGGTGTCGTCGATCGACCTGGCCCGGCTGGTGCGACGCGCGAAGGCGGTGCTGGAGGCGAACAAGGAGCGCGTCGAGCAGACCACGACCGGGGACCTGCGTCGCGGGCGGCGGACCTGGGTGTACCGCCGCGACGGCCAGCCCTGCCGCCGCTGCGGCACGCCGATCCGGGTCGCCATGCAAGGTCCCGACGATGGCGGCGCTGGACTCGAGACGGCTGAGCGTGCGACGTACTGGTGTCCCACCTGCCAACCCCGTTGAGCGCCGCTCGGGCCGGGCCGGCCCCGGCGCCGGGTCAACCGGAGACGGACAGGCTGAGCCCGAGATGGGTGTGCAGGTGCTCCAGACAGGCCGCCTCGAGCTCGGAGGGGTACGACGGGCCGAGCAGCTGCCGCGCGACGGGCAGGAACAGCCTCGCGCAGGCCAGGTGCGCCTCGATCACCGACGCACGCTCCGGTGAGGGAACCGGCAGCGCGGCAAGGGCGGCCATCTCGTCGGCGGGCAGCACCCGGCTCAGGTGCAGCGCACCGGAGAGCCGATCTCCCTCGACCCGGTAGCGCAGCAGCGTGGTGAGCATCTGCCGCAGCAGCCCCGACCCGGACACGGCGGTGACCAACTCGTCGCGGGCAAGGACGACGACGAGCAGGCCGAGCACCCGCAGGAACTCCTCGGTCATCTCGCGGACCACGTCGGGGTCGGCGCCCCGGTGCCCGGGAGAGCCCGGCGAGACGCCGTCCTTGTTGAACAGCTCCTCGACCCGGCGCCGGTCCACGCTGGCCAGCTCGGTGTCGTTGCCGATCACCACGTCCCAGCGCAGCCAGCCGGGCAGCACGTGGGTGTACACCGGCGCGCCACCGAGCCGGTTCACCAGCAACGGGTCGTAGCGCCCGGCGACCGACGGCCACCCGGAGACCAGCTGGTCGCGCTGCTCGGCCGGGACGAGCACGAACATGTCCACGTCGGAGTGCTCGTCGGCGGTGCCGCGCCCGAAGCTGCCGGTCAGCCAGAGCCCGCGGACGACCTGGAGGGCCTCCAGATCGGCGCGGACGTGCTCGATGAACGCGCGCTGCGGCAGCAACGGGTCAGGCGGCGGAGACTACGACGTCGCCGCGGCGACCGCCGTCGCCGTCGGTGGGCGCCGGGATGCTGCTGGTCTCCAGGGTGGCCTCGAGCTGCATCGCGACCCGGGCCTCCTCGAGGGCGACCGCGTCGCTGACCTCGGAGAGGATCTCCGACAGCGGGGCGTCCAGTGCGGCGCACAGCGCCGCGAGGAGCTCGGAGGACGCCTCCTTCTGGCCGCGCTCGATCTCCGAGATGTACCCGAGGCTCACCCGGGCGTCCGCGGACACCTGCCGGAGGGTGCGCCCCTGGCGGACTCTGCGGGAACGGAGTACCTCACCGAGCAAGCGACGAAAAAGCACCATGCCCCTGCTCCTTCCCGCGCGTGCTGCCTCTGGACCCTCAACGCTACCCGGCGACGGAAACTTCCGGGCGGCGCCCCCGTCCCACCAGCCTACGGGACCAGCGCGGCGAGCACCGCGGAGATCGCCTCGCGACAAGTGCGTTCCCTGATCGAGGGCCGGTCACCCTCGAGGTCCAAACAGGTGGTGCTCACCCCGTTGTCCGTGGCGACCCCGATGAACACCGTGCCGACCGGCTTGCCCTCCTGCTCGGTGGGGCCGGCCACCCCCGTCGTACTCACCGCCACGTCGGCGTCCAGCAGCCGCCGCACCCCGGCCGCCATCTCCGCGGCGCACTCCGCGGACACCACGCCGTGCTCGCGCACCGTGGCGTCGGACACCCCCAGCAGCTTCCGCTTGACCGCGGTGGCGTAGGACACCACCCCGCCGAGGTAGGTGTCGCTGGCCCCCGGCGCGGCCGACAGCAGGTCCCCCAGCGCCCCGCCAGTCAGCGACTCGGCGGTCGCGATCATCGCCGAGCGCCGCAGCAGCTCTGCGTGCAGCGTGGCGGCCATCACCTGCGGATCGGCGTCGTCGGGCATGAGGGGATGCTAGCGAGGCCCGAGGAGGTACGACGGGCGTGGGACCCGGCTTCGGTACGGTGAGCCCATGGCTCTACCAATCGAGGACTATGCCGTGCTCGGCGACACCGGAACCGCTGCCCTGGTGGGCCGCAACGGGTCGGTGGACTGGTTGTGCCTGCCGCGCTTCGACTCCCCGGCCTGCTTCGCGGGCCTGCTGGGCGACGACGACAACGGCCACTGGCTGCTCGGCCCCGCCGACGAGGCGCGGGTGAGCAGGAGGTACCTCGAGAACACCGTGGCCCTGGAGACCACCTACACCACCGACACCGGCACCATGACGGTGCTCGACCTGATGCCGTTCGGCGACAATCGTGCCGACATCGTGCGCCGGATCACCGGTGTCGAGGGCACCGTGCGGGTCCGCCACGAGTGGGTGGTCCGGTTCGGGTACGGCAGGGTCCGCCCCTGGGTCAGCCGCCGCGACGACCACGGCGAGCAGGTGATCGTCGCAGTCGCCGGCCCGGACAAGCTGCTCCTGCGCGGGCCGCGACTGCCCGTCGCGCACGACGGCCGGCACGTCGACGAGTTCGAGGTCTCTGCCGGTGACCAGCTCACCTTCGCCACCACCTGGGTCGCCTCCCACCATCGGCTCCCCAAGCCGCTGGAGTTCGACCACCGCATCGAGGACAGCACCGCCCGGGCCCGCTCCTGGGCGGCCATGTGCACCTACGACGGTCCGTACCGCGGCGCGGTGCTGCGCTCCCTGATCACGCTGCGGCTGATGACCCACAGCGGCACCGGCGGCATCGTGGCCGCGGCCACCACCTCGCTGCCCGAGGACTTCGGCGGCGAGCGGAACTGGGACTACCGGTTCTGCTGGCTGCGGGATGCCTCGCTGACCCTGGAGGCGCTGCTCGCCTGCGGGTACGGCGACGAGGCGAGGCTGTGGCGCAACTGGCTGCTGCGCGCCGTGGCCGGCGACCCGGCCGACCTGCAGATCATGTACACCGTCGACGGCGGCCGCGACCTGTTCGAACGCGAGCTGGACCACCTGCCGGGGTACGACGGGTCGAAGCCGGTGCGCATCGGCAACAACGCGGCCACCCAGCGGCAGACCGACGTGCTCGGCGAGGTGATGATCTCGCTCCAGCTGGCCCGTCAGCACGGGCTGAAGGAGAACCGCGAGTCGTGGTCGCTGCAGCGCACGCTCGTGGAGGAGATGGCCAAGCACTGGGATCAGCCGGACAACGGGCTGTGGGAGATCCGCGGGCCGCTGCGCCACTTCACCCACTCGCGGGTGATGGTGTGGGCGGCCTTCGACCGAGCGATCGCCGCTGTGGAGCGGCACGGCCTGCCCGGCCCGGTCGACGAGTGGCGGGCGATCCGCGAGAAGATCCGCGAGGAGGTGCTGGAGAAGGGCTTCAACACCGCGCGCAACTCCTTCACCCAGCACTACGAGACCTCCGAGGTGGACGCGGCGCTGCTGATGCTGCCCGAGGTCGGCTTCATCGACGGCGACGACCCGATGATGCTGGGCACCATCAAGGCCATCGAGGAGGACCTGCTGACCGACGGCTTCCTTCTGCGCTACCGGACTTCCTCCGGGGTGGACGGGCTCAGCGGCTCCGAGCACCCGTTCCTGGCCTGCTCGTTCTGGCTGGTGGAGGCCTACGCCCGCGCCGGCCGGGTCGCGGACGCCGAGAAGCTGATGGACCGACTGCTCGAGGTGCCCAACGACGTGGGCCTGCTCGCCGAGGAGTACGACCCGGTCCAGAAGCGGTTCGTCGGGAACTTCCCGCAGGCGTTCAGCCATCTCGCGCTGGTGCAGGCGGCGGTCACCCTGGACGCGGTCAAGCAGAGCACCGGCTCGCCGCGGGAGTCCACGACGTCGGAGTGACGCCGGCCGCTCCGGGGAGCTCGGGCCGGGTCAGCCGTCGGCGGCCCGCCCCGCCCGTCGTACCTCCAGGGCCTTGAGCACGTAGTCGACCCCGGTCACCACCGTCACCACCACCGCGGCGGCCATCAGCACCACCGCGATCCACCACAGCACCAGGCCGACCGTGGCCCAGGGGCCTTGCAGCAGCCGCAGCGGCAGGATCAGCAGCCCGAGCGCGAAGGTCTGCAGCAGCGTCTTGAGCTTGCCGCCGCGGCTGGCCGCGATGATGCCGTGCCGGATCACCCAGAACCGCATCAGCGTGATGCCCCACTCGCGGGCCAGCACCACCGCGGTCACCCACCACCACAGCGCACCGATCACGGACAGCCCCACGAAGGCCATCCCCGTCAGCGCCTTGTCGGCGATCGGGTCGGCGATCTCCCCGAACCCGGTGACCAGGTTGCGCTTCCGGGCGATGTCGCCATCGATCTTGTCGGTGACCATGGCCGCCGCGAACAGGCCATAGGCGACCAGCCGCCAGGCGATCGACTGCCCTCCGTCCACCAGCAGCGCCCAGCCGAAGAACGGCACCATCACCATGCGCAGCATGGTCAGCGCGTTGGGCAGGTTCCAGATCGAGGCCGAGGCGGCCCCGGCCGCCGGCTGCGACTCGGTCATCCCGGGACCGCGACCAGGTCCACGCCGTCGGAGTCGACCACGGTCGCGGCCACCAGGTCACCCACCCTGGCCCCGGCCCGCAGACCGGTCAGCCGGGTGGAGCCGTCCACTTCTGGGCCCTGGTGCTCGGCGCGGCCCTCGCCGGCGGTGCCGTTCACCGTCTCCAACAGCACGTCGACACGCTCGCCGATCCGGTCCGCAGCGCGGGCGGCGGTCACCTCCTCCACCAGCGCGGTGACCCGTTCCACGCGGTCATGGATCTCGTCGGGGTCCACCTGGTCGTCGTACGACGCGGCCTCGGTGCCGTCCTCGTCGGAGTACCCGAACACGCCCACCACGTCCAGCCTGGCCTCGGCCAGGAAGTCGCACAGCGTGCGCAGGTCGCGCTCGGTCTCGCCGGGGAAGCCGACGATCACGTTGGACCGGATGCCCGCCGCGGGCGCCTCCGCGCGGATCTGCTCGACGAGCGCCAGGAACGACTCCGCGTCCCCGAACCGGCGCATCCGGCGCAGCACCGCGTGGGAAGCGTGCTGGAAGGACAGGTCGAAGTAGTCCGCCACCCCCGGCGTCCCGGTGATCGCCTTCAGCAGGCCGGGCCGGGTCTCGGCCGGTTGCAGGTACGACACCCGCACCCGGTCGATGCCGTCCACGGCGGCCAGGTCGGGCAGCAGCTTCTCCAGCAGCCGCAGGTCGCCGAGGTCCTTGCCGTACGACGTAGAGTTCTCGCTGACCAGGAACAGCTCCCGCACGTTCTGGCGGGCCAGCCAGCCGGCCTCCCCCAGCACGTCGACAGGACGCCGGGACACGAACGAGCCGCGGAAGCTCGGGATCGCGCAGAACGTGCACCGCCGGTCACAGCCGCTGGCCAGCTTCAGCGGGGCCATCGGGCCACCGTCCAGCCTCCGCCGTACCGCCCGTGGCCCCGAGCTCGGACCCGCACCGTCGGGCAGGTCCGGCGCGGCGATGGTGTGCCCGGGCAGCACGACCGCGTCCGGGTTCCGCTCCGCCGGCGCGATGGGCAGCAGCAGCCGCCGGTCTCGTGGGGTGTGCGGGTGCAATTGCTCGCCCGCAAGCACCGCCTCCAGCCGGCCGGCGATGTCCGGATAGTCGTCGAACCCAAGCACCGCGTCGGCCTCCGGCAACGCCTCCGCAAGCTCCTTGCCGTAGCGCTCGGCCATGCACCCGACCGCGACGACCGCCTGCGCCTGACCGCTCTCACGCAGGTCGGCGGCGGCCAGCAAGGTGTCCACAGAGTCCTTCTTCGCGGCCTCCACGAACGCGCAGGTGTTCACCACGACGGCCTGCGCCGCGTCCGGGTCCTCGACCAGCCGGAACCCGCCCGCCTCCAGCCGGCCGGCCAGCTCCTCGGAGTCCACTTCGTTGCGCGCGCAGCCGAGGGTGACCAGGGCAACCGTGGGGGCCGCGGGCGCTGCTGCATCCTGGGAAGTAGTCATGCCGCCATCGAGTATGACGGGCGGGCGGTTGCCCTGGCGAACCGCGCCCCCGTGCTCCGGCGTCCACATCCCGCGAGAAACTGCAAAGCGCAGGGCCGGAGAGGCAGCAGGGAAGCCGGTCAGCGGTGGAAGGTGCGGTGCCCGGGCTGGCCGTCCGCGCCGACCGAGCCGAGGTCGCGGCCGCGCACCAGCACGTCCACCGCCCCAGCATCGGCAGCCCGGACACGGACCGGCGGGCTCACGCGCAGGTGCTTGCTTTCACCCGGCGCGAGGGTGCCACTGAACCGAATCCGTCCCTGGCCGTCGCGGACCACCACCGTGCCGGTGCTGCGCACCGCGGACAGCGTGACCCGCGTCGGAACCGGCGCAGGCTCCGGCACCGCAGCCTGCGGGTAGGCGTTCTTGGCCACGGACGGCGCCTGCACCGTGGGAACGGGGACCAGGTGCTCCTGCGGCGTCCCGGCGAACAGCCGGACCAGTCCCCAGACGAGCACCACGCACAGCACGGCCCCGACCAGCACTCCCCAGCTCGGCCCGCCGGCGGTACGCCGCATGCTGCCGGTCATCCCGGTGGCGAGCTCGGCCTCGAAGACCCGGCGGGCGTTCAGCGGAGCGGTGGCGTACCTCTCCTCGAACGCGGTCAGCAGCGGCTGCGGATCCTTGCCGAGCACCCGGGCCAGGGTGCGCAGGTGTCCTCGCGCGTAGAAGTCGCCGCCACAGGGCGCGAAGTCGTCGACCTCGATGGACTCCAGCACGTGCGGCCGGATCCGGGTGCGCTCGGCCAGGTCGTCCACCGACAGCCCCAGCCGGGTCCGGGCAGCGGCCAGCTCCGGCCCGATCACCGGGTCGTAGGCAGGCTCGACGACGAACTCGTCGATGACCAGCGGCTCGACGGCTGCGCCGGCCCGGGCGATCGGGCGCACGGTGCTCTGGTCGGGCGGTTCGAGGACCAGGTCCACGCTGCCCGGCCGGTGCAGCGTGCCGCGCTCCGGCAGCGCGTCGCTCCCGCCATCGTCCGCCGGGTCCAGGTGCAGGGCGGCGTTCCCGAGCGTGGCGGGCGCGTCGCGGGTCACCTCGGCGCGCAGCGCGGGCCGGGTCGGGCGCAACGGCAGCGCCGGACCAGGGGGCGGCTCCTCGACGGCCGCAGGGGTGGGCTCGGAGCGCTCCGGTTCTGGGCGCTTGGCGGCGCGCGAGACGATCGTGCCGAGAGTGCCGAAGAGGGTACGACGGGGGCCGGCCGGCTCCGTCGGGGAGGAGCTTGCCGTCAAGGCCAGCTCGGATGACTGCCCCGAAACCTGCTCCGGAAGCTGCTCGAAGACCCGCCCCGAGGAGACATCGGCCGCGCGGTCGGAGGATCGATCCGCGACTCGCTCGGAGGTCCGAGCAGACGGCCGGCCCGAGCCCACGACTTCGGGGGTCGATCCAGAGGGCGCCGGTGTCTCCTCCACCACCTCGACACGTCCGGCCGCCAAAGTCTCCAGGGCTTCGCGGACCGCCTGGTCCGAGGCGAGCCGGGTGGTCATGCCCATCGGGACGGCCAGCGCCGCGCCGTACATCTTCGCGTTCAGCCGCGCGTGCCAGCGACCGCGGGCGTCCAGTCCGACCATCGCCCGGTCGGCGCTGCGCGGAGCGAACAACAGCGTGCCGTCGCGCAGCAGGCCGCGGCGCGGCCGGACCAGCACGCGTCCGAGGGCCTCCCAGGGCAGGCCGCGCCACTGGCTGCCGAGCCGGATCCGCACGCCGAGGTCGTCGGCGACCAGCAGCGGGGTGCGCGAGTCGACCAGCGCGGCGAGGTACGCCGCGCCGATGACCGTCATCACCGCGCACAGCGCCCAGTCGACCAGCAGGCCGGTCTGCGAGGCCCGCCACAGGTACGCGATCGCGATCGCCGACGCGGTCGCACCGATCAGCGCGGCGAGGCCGGCGTTGCGGCGCACCACGACGGGTGTGCCCAGGGCGGTGTCGTCGGTCGACGGGGGCTCGACAGCGTCGTCGTTGTGGAGCTCGTCGGGCATCGCGCTCATGACTCTCCGCTCACTACAAGGCTCGGGTCCGGCTGGGGGTTCACGACTGGTCCTGCAGGGTGGCGAGCACCTCGTCGAGCTCGTCGGGCTTCACGAGCACGTCACGGGCCTTGGAGCCCTCGCTCGGCCCGACCACGCCGCGGCTCTCCAGGATGTCCATCAGCCGGCCCGCCTTGGCGAAGCCGACGCGCAGCTTGCGCTGCAGCATCGAGGTGGACCCGAACTGGGTGGAGACCACCAGCTCGACGGCCTGCACCACCAGGTCCAGGTCGTCGCCGATGTCGTCGTCGAGCTCGCGCTTGGACTGCGCCGGCGCGGTCACGTCCTCGCGGTAGGTCGGTGCCAGCTGCTGCTTGCAGTGTTCGACCACCTTGTGGATCTCCGCCTCGGTGACCCAGGAGCCCTGCACCCGCACCGGCTTGCTGGCGCCCATCGGCAGGAACAGCCCGTCGCCTTGGCCGACCAGCTTCTCCGCGCCCGGCTGGTCCAAGATGACCCGGCTGTCGGCAAGCGAGGAGGTCGCGAACGCCAGCCGCGAGGGCACGTTGGCCTTGATCAGCCCGGTCACCACGTCCACCGACGGGCGCTGCGTGGCCAGGATCAGGTGGATGCCGGCCGCCCGCGCCAACTGGGTGATCCGGACGACCGCGTCCTCGACGTCACGCGGCGCGACCATCATCAGGTCGGCGAGCTCGTCGACGACCACGATCAGGTACGGGTACGGCGCGAGCACCCGCTCGCTCCCCGGAGGCGGCTGCACCTTGCCGGCGCGGACCGCCTTGTTGAAGTCGTCGAGATGCCGGAACCCGAACGCGGCCAGGTCGTCGTAGCGCATGTCCATCTCGCGCACGACCCACTGCAGCGCCTCAGCGGCCTTCTTCGGGTTGGTGATGATCGGGGTGATCAGGTGCGGCACGCCTTCGTAGACGTTCAGCTCGACCCGCTTCGGGTCGACCAGGATCATCCGCACCTCGTCCGGGGTGGAGCGCATCAGGATCGAGGTGATCATCGAGTTGACGAAGCTGGACTTTCCGGAGCCGGTGGCGCCGGCGACCAGCAGGTGCGGCATCTTCGCCATGTTGGCGACCACGAAGCCGCCCTCCACGTCCTTGCCCAGCCCGACGATCATCGGGTGGTGGTCGTTGCGGGCGCTGCCCGAGCGCAGCACGTCGCCGAGGGAGACGATCTCCTTGTCGCTGTTGGGGATCTCGATGCCGATCGCGGACTTGCCCGGGATCGGCGACAGGATCCGCACGTCCGCGGACGCGACCGCGTAGGCGATGTTCTTGCCGAGCGCGGTGACCTTCTCCACCTTCACGGCCGGGCCGAGCTCGACCTCGTAGCGGGTGACCGTCGGTCCCCGGGTGTAGCCGGTGACCTGCGCGTCGATGTCGAACTGCTCGAGCACCTCGGTGAGCCGGTTCACCACGTCGTCGGAGGCCTTGGAGCGGGCCTTGTGTACGCTCCCCGGCTTGAGCAGGTCGTTGCCGGGCAGCGCGTAGGTGACGTCGCCGGACAGCGCCAGCTGCTCGACCCGCGCGGGCAAGGGCGTGTGCTGCGGCGGTTCGAGCTCGGCCTTCTCCTCCGGTACGACGGGGGGCTCGCTCGGCTTGCCACGCTTGCCGAGCTCGCGGCCCTCCAGCACGGGAGTGTCATAGGGCTTGTCGCCGGTGTCCTGCTCCCCGTCGTACACCCCGACCCGACGTCGCGGCCGGGACCGCTTGAGCTTCTCGGTCGGAGCCTCCTCCGCGGGCTCCTCCGGCTTGGTGCGGCCCAGCAGCCGGTCGCGCAGCGCGGCAAGCCGCTCGGGGATCTGGTAGACCGGCGTGCCGGTGACCACCAGCACCCCGAAGATGCCGAGCAGCACCAGCAGCGGCACCACGACGAAGCTGCTGCGCAGCAGATCCATGAGCAGGGTGGCGACCACGAAGCCGAGCGCGCCACCGGCGTGCTGCAACGCCTCGATGTCGCCGTGATGAGGGGCCGGCATCCCGTTGGCCACCTCGACCAGGCCGACCACGCCGAGCAGCAGCGCCGTCCAGCCGATCGCCTGCCGGCCGGCCGGGCCGTTGCTCTCCGGGTTGCGCAGGTTGCGCCAGGCGACGAAGCACAGCAGCAGCGGGACGATCCAGGCCAGCAGGCCGACCGAGCCGGCGACGACCGTGCGCACGAACGTGCCCAGGCCGCCGGGCAGCTGCCACCACACCGCGGCGGCGACCACCACCGCGAGGCCGACCAGGAACAGCCCGGCGCCGTCGCGGCGGTGCTCGGGCTCGAGCTCGGCGGCCGAGTGGCCGACCTTGCGGACCGCTCCCCCGACCACGTGCGCGACCCCGAGCCACACGCCGCGCACCACGCTCACCACCGCGGTGAGCAGGGCGCCGAACAGGCGCGACACGGGGCCAGGCCCGCTGCGGACCGCTCTCGGTGCCGGCCGCTTGCTGGAGCTACGGCTCGACGAGGTCCTGCGGGTCTGGCTGCCGGACGACCGGGTCTTCGAAGAAGCCGAACGGGTTCGGCTCGTTCGCGACGCCGGTGGGGAAGACGTACGGGTCGCCATGGTGACCATGGTAGGCGAATGTCACACCAGCCTCACGGTTCACACGCCGACCACGAGGGAGGGTTGCGCGCCGGCCGTTCCGGGTACAGGTTGCAACAGCAGGCACCGTCAGCCCGCGTGTCACCAAGGGGCGCGCGGACGTGCGCCAGGAACGAGGTGGAAAAACATGTCTGCGACCCAGCGTGTACCCATGAGCGACCGATTCCGGGTGCGCCGGAGCCGCGGCGCCGTCAGCGGCGTGGCGCTGGTGCTGCTCGGCCTCTGGGGAGCCCTGATCCCCTTCATCGGGCCGATCTTCGGCTACGCCTACTCTCCCGCCACCGCGTGGACCTACACCAGCGGCCGGCTGTGGCTGGAGATCCTGCCCGGCGCCGCAACGCTGCTGGCCGGGCTGATCCTGCTCGGCGGCGCCAACCGGGTGACCGGGCTGTTCGCCGGCTGGCTGGCCGCCGTGGCCGGCGCCTGGTTCGTGGTGGGCCCGATCCTGAGCACGTTGTGGACCCTCGGCCTGCCCGCCGCGGGCTCTCCCGCCGGGCTCGGCGCCGTGCACCGCGCCGTGGAGCAGATCGGCTTCTTCGCCGGTCTCGGCGTGGTGATCACCTTCTTCGGCGCGCTGGCCCTCGGCCGGATGACCGTGCTCGGGGTCCGCGACGTCGCGCCGCCGGCCGAGCACCGGCGCATGGAGTCCGTCGAGTCCGAGCGGGACTACGAGACGCATCGGACCGAGTAGCCGCCGCCTGGTTCTTTACCAGGGTCCCCTGGTAACGGCCCGCTGCCCAGGGTGACTTCACCATGGGCAGCGGTACCTTTCCGTGGGAAGTCGCCGATCGTGCGGGCCCCGCCCCGCCCGATCCGGCTCAGGCCTCGAGCACGACGGGCACGATCATCGGCCGGCGACGGTGGGTGTTGCTGACCCACCGCCCGACCACCCGGCGGATGGTCTGCTGCAGCTGGTAGTTGTCGTCGACGCCCTCGGCGGTCACCTTGTCGAGCGCCTCCACGATGGCCGGTTTGACGTCGTCGAAGATGGAGTCGGCCTCGAGGAACCCGCGGGCGTGGATCTCCGGACCGCCGGACACCTTGCCGGTGACCGAGTCGATCACCACGATCACCGAGATGAAGCCCTCCTCGCCGAGGATCCGGCGGTCCTTGAGGGAGGACTCGGTGACGTCCCCGACCGAGGAGCCGTCGACGAACACGTAACCGCAGTCCACCTTGCCGGCGACCCGGGCCACGCCCTCGACCAGGTCGACGACCACGCCGTCCTCGGCGACCACGACGTTCTCCGAGGGGATCCCGGTGTCGCGGGCCAGGTCGGCGTTGGCGCGCATGTGCCGGAACTCGCCGTGCACGGGCAGCACGTTGCGGGGCTGCACGATGTTGTAGCAGTACAGCAGCTCGCCGGCCGACGCGTGGCCGGACACGTGGACGAGCGCGTTGCCCTTGTGCACCACGTTGGCGCCGCACCGGGTCAGCCCGTTGATCACCCGGTAGACGGCGTTCTCGTTGCCGGGGATCAGCGACGAGGCGAGCACCACGGTGTCACCGGGCTCGATGTGCACGAAGTTGTGGTTGCGCTGGGCGATCCGGCTCAGCGCGGACAGCGGCTCCCCCTGCGAGCCGGTGGAGATCAGCACCACCTTCTCCGGCGGGTAGTCGCCGAGGTCACGCGCGTCGACCAGGGTGTCCGGCGGCACGGTCAGGTAGCCGAGGTCGCGGGCCACGCCCATGTTGCGCACCATGGAGCGTCCGACGTACGCCACCTTCCGGCCGTGGTTGACCGCGGCGTCCATCACCTGCTGGACGCGATGCACGTGCGAGGCGAAGCAGGCCACGATGATGCGCTGGCTGCTGCGGTGGAACACCCGGTCCAGGACGGGCGCGATGTCGGCCTCGGAGGTGGTGAAGCCGGGTACCTCGGCGTTGGTGGAATCGACCATGAACAGGTCGACACCCTCCTCGCCGAGCCGGGCGAACGCGCGCAGGTCGGTGATTCGGCCGTCCAGCGGAAGCTGGTCCATCTTGAAGTCGCCGGTGTGCAGCACCATCCCGGCACCCGTGCGGATCGCCACCGCGAGCGCGTCGGGGATGGAGTGGTTGACCGCGACGAACTCGAGGTCGAAGGGGCCGAAGCTGATCCGCTCGCCCTCACGTACGACGTACTGCGCGGTCTCCTTGAGACGGTGCTCACGCAGCTTGGAGGTCAGCAGCGCCAGGGTCAGCTTGGAGCCCACCACCGGGAGGTCCCCCCGCTCGCGGAGCAGGTACGGCACCGCGCCGATGTGGTCCTCGTGTCCGTGGGTGAGCACCAGCGCCTCCACGTCGGCGAGGCGGTCCCGGATCGGCTGGAAGTCGGGGAGGATCAGGTCGACGCCGGGGTGGTTCTCCTCGGGGAACAGCACCCCGCAGTCCACGAGCAGCAGCCGTCCGTCGTACTCGAACGCGGTCATGTTCCGCCCGATCTCGCCGAGCCCGCCGAGCGGGGTGACCCTCAGCCCTCCTGCGGGCAGCGGTCCGGGCGCGGATAGTTCCGGGTGCGGGTGACTCATGAATGCCTTTCAGTGGGTCGGCAGGAGTCCGGCGTCGGCGAGCGCCGTGCGCAGCCCCGCGACGAGGTCGTCGGAGGCGGGCACCAGCGGAAGCCGCATGGTTCGGTTGTCGAGCACGCCGAGCAGCTGCAGCGCGGCCTTGGCCATCATCGCGCCCGGCGCCTGGCGCATCACCGCGTCCACCACGGGGACCAGCCGCCGGTAGCAGGCCAGCGCGGTGACGAGGTCGCCGCTGTCCACGGCAGCCACCATCGCGGCGTACTCCTTGCCGGCGGCGTGCCCGACCACGGACACGACGCCGGCCGCGCCGTGCGTCAGCCAGCCGAGGTTCATGTCGTCGTCGCCGGAGTAGAAGCTCAGGCCGGTCTGCGTCATGATCCGTACGCCGCGCGAGAGGTCGCCGACGGCGTCCTTGACCGCGACGATCCGCTCGTGCTCGGCCACCCGCTGGTAGGTGTCCTCGGCGATGGCGATCCCGGTGCGGCCGGGGATGTCGTACAGCAGCACCGGCAGCCCGGTGGCGTTGGCGACCGCCTCGAAGTGGCTGGCGACGCCCTCCTGGGTGGGCTTGTTGTAGTACGGCGTCACCAGCAGCAGCCCGTGCACGCCGCACTTCTCGGCCTGCTCGGCCAGTACGACGGAGTGGGCGGTGTCATTCGAGCCGACCCCGGCGACCACGCGCATCCTGCTCCCCACCGCGTCGACGACGGCGCGGAGCAGCCGGCCGGCCTCGTCCTGGCTGACCGTCGGGGACTCGCCGGTGGTGCCGAGCACCACCACCCCGTCGTGCCCGTGGTCGGCCAGGTGCTCGGCGACCCGAGCGGCGGCCTCGAGGTCGAGGGACCCGTCGTCGCGGAACGGCGTGACCATCGCGGTCAGGACCCGCCCGAACGGGGCCTGCGGAAGCAGTCCGGACGTCATGGCACCCAGGCTAGCGGACGCGGTCCCCACCGGCCGTGACGCGCTCGAGCCAGACCCAGCTGAACCCGTCCCGGTCCTCGCGGCGGGTCGCGGTCCACTCGTCCCGGTCGTACCACGGATACCGGGTGTCGCCCGCGGGCGACTGGTGCACCTCGGTGAGGACCTGGTGGGTGGCGAAGGGCATCGCCTGCTCGTAGATCTGCGTGCCACCGCCGATCACGATGTCGCCGTCGAGCTCCGCGGCCCGGTCGATGGCCTCCTTGACCGAGCCCGCCACCAGTACGCCGTCGCTCGCCCAGTCCGGCCGGCGGGTGACGACGATGTTGGTGCGGTACGGCAACGGGTGGCCGATGCCCTCGTAGGTGACCCGGCCCATGATCACCGTGTGGCCGCGGGTCACCTCGCGGAAGTGCTTCATGTCCTCGGGGAGGTGCCAGGGGATGTCCCCGTCGCGGCCGATCACCCCGTTGTCGGCGACGGCGGCGACCATCACGATCCGCTTGCTCATACCGCGATCGGGGCCTTGATCGCCGGATGCGGGTCGTAGCCCTCCAGCGTGATGTGCTCGAGCTCGAACGCGTCCAGCTCGGTCACCGAGCCGTCCAGCTGCAGCCGCGGCAGCGTCCGCGGCTCCCGGGTCAGCTGCAGCCGGGCCTGGTCGAGGTGGTTGAGGTAGAGGTGCGCGTCGCCCAGCGTGTGCACGAAGTCACCGACCTGCAGCCCGGTGACCTGGGCGACCATGTGCGTGAGCAGCGCGTAGGAGGCGATGTTGAACGGCACGCCGAGGAAGACGTCCCCGGAGCGCTGGTACAGCTGGCACGACAGCCGGCCGTCGGCCACGTAGAACTGGAACAGCGCGTGGCAGGGCGCGAGCGCCATCCGCGGCAGGTCGGCCACGTTCCAGGCGCTCACGACATGACGACGCGAGTCCGGGTCCTTACCGATCGCCTCGACGACGTTGCGCAGCTGGTCGATGTGCCGGCCGTCCGGCGCCGGCCACGAACGCCACTGCGCGCCGTACACCGGACCGAGGTTGCCGTTCTCGTCGGCCCACTCGTCCCAGATGCTCACCCCGCGCTCCTGCAGCCAGCGGACGTTGGTGTCCCCGCGCAGGAACCACAGCAGCTCGGCGAACACCGACCGAGTGTGCACCTTCTTGGTGGTCACCAGTGGGAAGCCCTGCGACAGGTCGAAGCGCATCTGGTGCCCGAACACGCTCAGCGTTCCGGTGCCCGTTCGGTCACCCTTCTCGACGCCGTCGTCGAGGATGCGCTGGAGGAGGTCGTGGTACGCCTGCACCGGGTCAGCCTATCGCCCCCGTCGTACCGATATCGGTACGCCTACCGCGACCTATGCGTCGCGTTTCCGACACGACATCGGTACGTCTACCGCGACCTATGGGTCGCGTTATCGACACGACATCGGTACGTCTACCGCGACGTATGGGTCGCGTTAGCGACACGATGTCGGTAAAGGGTCAGGCGTCGTAGTCGAGGACGACCTTCTCCGAGGTGGGGTGCGACTGGCAGGTGAGCACGTAGCCGTTGTCGATCTCCTCCGGCTCGAGCGCCCAGTTCTGCTCCATCTCGACGGTGCCTTCGACGAGCTTGGCGCGACAGGTGCCGCACACCCCGCCCTTGCAGGCGTACGGCGCGTCCGCGCGCACCGCCAGCGCCGCGTCCAGCACCACCGGCCCGTCGTTGGGCAGCCGGAACGTCGAGCGCCGCCCGTCGAGGGTGATGGTCACCTCCGCGCCGGTCTCCTCCCCCGCCTGAGGGGTACGACGGACGGGGCCGGTGCCGCTGTCGACGTGGAACACCTCGGCGTGCAGGGCACGCTTCGACACGCCCTCCGCGATGAGCAGCTTCCGCAGCTCGGCCACCATCTGGAACGGCCCGCACAGGAACCAGTGGTCCACCGTCTCCGGAGGCACCACCGCCTCGAGGAACCGCAGCATCCGGTCGGTGTCGAGCCGGCCGGAGAACAGCTCGACCGGCTGCGGCTCCCGGGTCAGCACGTGGATCAGGCAGAACCGGTCCGGGTAGCGGTCCTTGAGGTCCTCGATCTCCTCCAGGAACATCACGCTCTTGTGGGTGCGGTTGGAGTAGATCAGCGTCACCTGCGAGTGCGGCTCGGTCTCCAGGGTGGTCGCGATGATCGACAGCACCGGCGTGATCCCGGACCCGGCGGCGATACACACGTAGTGGTTCTGGTTCGCCGGGTCGAGCTGGGTGAAGAACCGGCCGCTCGGCGTCATCACGTCCAGCTCGTCGCCGACCTTCAGCACCTCGAGCGCGTGCTCGGAGAACGCGCCGCCCGGCAGCCGCTTCACCGCGATCCGCAGCTCCCCGGACGAGACGGCTGCGCAGATCGAGTAGTTGCGGCGCACGTCGTCGCCGGCCAGCTCGGTGCGGATGGTCAGGTGCTGGCCCTGGGTGAACCGGTACGCCTCGCGCAGCGCCTCGGGCACCTCGAACGTCACCGCGACCGAGTCGTCGGTCAGCGGCTCGATCGCCGCCACCCTCAACGGGTGGAAGACGGAGTGGTGCGAAGCGGCCTGCTCCGCCTCGGTGGCCTCGGTGGTGGTCATTCAGTGTGCCTTGAAGTGGTCGAAGGGTTCCCGGCAGGCGTTGCACACCCATAGCGACTTGCACGCCGTCGAGCCGAACCGGCTCAGCTCCCGCGTGTCCGGCGAGTCGCAGTGCGGGCAGCGCAGGCTCAGCGACAGGCTGACCACCCCCCCGTGCTCGCGCGGCTGAGGCGGCGCGATGCCGAAGTCGGCCAGCTTCTGCTTCCCGGACTCGCTCATCCAGTCCGTCGTCCAGGCCGGGGCGAGCACGAGCTCGACCTGCACCCGCTCGAAGCCGGCCTCGGCCAGCGCGCGCTCCACGTCGGCGCGGATGGTGTCCATCGCCGGGCAGCCGGAGTACGTCGGGGTGATCCGCACCCGCACCGCGCCGTCCTCGGTGACGTCCACCGCGCGAAGCACGCCGAGGTCCTCGATGGTGAGCACGGGCACCTCGGGGTCGAGCACGCCGGCCGCCGCCTCCCAGGCGAGCTCCCGCGTCCACCTGGTGGTCGAGCCCGTCGAGACCGTCACCACGACGCCCCCGGGTGCGACCGGGCCAAGTGCTGCATCTCGGCGAGCAGGTAGCCCATCTGCTCGGTGTGAATGCCCTCGCGGCCACCGCCCCGCACCGGAGAAACCTCCGGACGGGCCAACGTCGCCTCGGCGAGCACCTGGTCGATCCGGCTGTTCCACGGGTCCCGTATCACGCTCGGGTCGACGGCGACGCCGTCCGCGACAAGCTCCTGGTCGACGTACGACGGGTCGAACAGCTCCTCGGCGTACCCCCACTCCGCCTCGAGCCCGGCCTGCATCCGCGTCCGCGACTCCTCGGTGCCGTCGCCGAGCCGCAGCACCCACATGGTGGCGTGGTCGCGGTGGTAGTCGACCTCCTTGACCGCCTTCGCCGCGATCGCGGCCAGCGTCTCGTCGGCGCTGGAGGCGAGGCGGGAGTAGAGCTCGACCTGGTACGTCGACCAGATCAGCATCCGGGCCATGGTCACCCCGAAGTCGCTGCCGGTGCCCCCGGGGAGCGCCCATGTCCGCTCCACCATCTGCACGTTGCGGAAGTCGCGCTCGTCGCGGAAGTACGCCAGCTCGTCCTCGCTGCGCGCCGGCTGCATCAGCGACCCGGCGTAGCCGAGCAAGGAGCGCGCCTGTCCCAGCTGGTCGAGCGCGATGTTGGCCAGCGCGACGTCCTCCTCGAGCTGCGGCGCGGCGGCGATCCACTCCCCCAGCCGCTGCGCCATCACCAGCGCGTCGTCGCCCAGGCACAGCGCATAGCTCGCCGACTTGTCAGTGCCTGGCCCGGCGGTAGCCGGGCGACCTCCTGACAACTCCGGAGTCACAGGTGCTCAACTCCCTCGGGGATGTCGTAGAAGGTGGGGTGCCGGTAGATCTTGTCGCCGGCCGGGTCGAAGAAGGAGTCCTTCTCGTCCGGGCTGGACGCGGTGATCGCACTCGCCGGCACCACCCACAGCGAGACGCCCTCCTGGCGGCGGGTGTAGAGATCGCGCGCGTTGCGCAGCGCCATCTCCGCGTCCGGGGCGTGCAGCGACCCGGCGTGCACGTGCGACAACCCGCGCCGGGCGCGCACGAAGACCTCCCACAGGGGCCAGTCCCGCCTGTCTGTCATCGGGGCCCCCGCGGAAGGGCGAGCGAGGCGAGCAGTTTCGTGGGGTGATTCATCAGGCCACCTCCGTCGTACGACGAGCCCGCTTGGCGGCGTACGCGTCCGCGGCCTCCCGCACCCACGCCCCGTCCTCATGAGCCTTGCGCCGGTGACCGATGCGCTGCTTGTTGCAGTGCCCGTTGCCCTTGATCACCTCGAACAGCTCGGTGAAGTCGATCTCGCCGAAGTCGTAGGAGCCGCGTTCCTCGTTCCAGCGCAGGTCCGGGTCCGGAGGGGTCAGCCCGAGCGCCTCGGCCTGCGGCACGGTCATGTCCACGAAACGCTGCCGCAGCTCGTCGTTGGAGAACCGCTTGATCCCCCAGCGCATCGACCGCTCGGAGTTCGGCGAGTCGTCGTCGGGCGGGCCGAACATCATCAGGCTCGGCCACCACCAGCGGTTCACCGCGTCCTGCGCCATCGCATGCTGCGCCTCGGTGCCGTGCGACAGACTGTGCAGGATCTCGAAGCCCTGCCGCTGGTGGAACGACTCCTCCTTGCAGATCCGGACCATGGCCCGGGCGTACGGCCCGTAGGAGCAGCGGCACAGCGGCACCTGGTTGACGATCGCGGCGCCGTCGACCAGCCAGCCGATCGCGCCCATGTCCGCCCAGGTCAGCGTCGGGTAGTTGAAGATCGAGGAGTACTTCTGCTTGCCGTTGTGCAGCATGTCCAGCAGGTCGGCCCGGTCGACCCCGAGCGTCTCCGCGGCGGAGTAGAGGTACAGCCCGTGCCCGGCCTCGTCCTGCACCTTGGCCATCAGGATCGCCTTGCGGCGCAGGCTGGGCGCACGGGTGATCCAGTTTCCCTCCGGCTGCATGCCGATGATCTCGGAGTGCGCGTGCTGGGCGATCTGCCGGACCAGGCTCTTGCGGTAGGCCTCCGGCATCGCGTCGCGCGGCTCGATCCGGCCGTCGGCGTCGACCACCGCCCAGAAGTCCTCGAAACCGTCCTCGGTGTCGGGCGGGGCCTGCGGCGCCGTTCCGGGCGCGGAGAAGTCGTTGCCGTACATGTGCCCAGGCTACCAGTCGTGTTACAGCTGCCCGCACCGCAGCCGGGTCGGTGTAACACCGGGGCTCGCGCGAGAATGGGCCTCATGAGCGAGCACCCAGGACCCACCGCAGACGTCTCGGTCCGGATCGGCTGGGCCGACGACGCGGCCGGCATCGCCGAGGTGCAGGTCCGCGCCTGGCGCAAGGAGTACGACGGGCTGCTCCCCTCCGAGGTGCTCGACCAGCTCGACCCCGAGGAGTTCGCCGGCGCCTGGCACGCGTCGCTGAGCACCCCGAAGGACGCTCGCAACCGGGTGCTCGTGGCGCTGGAGAGCAACACCATCCGCGGCTTCGCGGTCACCGCGCCGGCCTCCGACCCGGACACCGACCCGGTGTCCGACGGCGAGGTCCGCGAGCTCACCGTGGACCCCGAGCAGACCCGGCACGGGCACGGCTCCCGGCTGGTGCACGCCGCGGTGGACACGCTGCGGGCGGACAAGTTCACCCGTGCGGTGACCTGGCTGACCAGCACCGACGACGTACGACGGGCGTTCCTCACCGAGTCCGGCTGGGCCCCCGACGGGGCGCACCGCGAGCTCGACCTGCACGGGGACGGCTCGGTGCGGGTCAAGCAGGTCCGGCTGCACACCGACTTGTCCGAGCCCTGATCCGCACGGCGACCGCACCGGACCGCCGAGTCGGACCCTCGAGTCCGCGTTTGAGGCTGTCTGGACCGGGGCAACCTCTGCTCGGTCCTGCTCGTCATTGTGTACGTAGGCCTGGCGCGGAGCCGGGCGCGGACGAGCCAGCTGTGAGGAGTCGACGTGTTGGGTCCGCTGCCCACGATCTATCGGATCGTCGTGATTGCCTGTGCCCTGGTCGTCTGCGTGGGGGTGGGTACCTGGCTGGCCGCCAGCCTTCCCGGCCCGATGCTCGCCGGCGGGGGTGCCGTCCTAGGCGCCGCGTTCGGCGCGCTGCTCGCGATGCTGCTCGTGCACGACTTCCGGCACCCGCACTCGGGCGCGCCGGTCCGGGTCAGGTCCCGGCACCGCCACTGACCGAGAACAGCGTCAGCGCGTGGCGGACCGCCGCGCGGGCCCGGGTCCGGTCCCCCGCCGCGTCGTACGCCAGCGCCAGCCGGTACCACACCCGCCAGTTGTCCGGGTCCGCCTCGGCCTCGACGCGCATCTGCTCGAACAGCCCCTCGGCGGCGGCCCGGTCCACGCGCCCGGACGGGCGGCGCGGCAGGTCGTCGACGGGCAGGCCGCCCTCGTCGTCGAGCACGGCGGCCAGCCGCGCCGAGCGGCGCCCGAAGTCGATCTCGCGCCAGACCAGGTACGCCGCGACCACCGGCAGGATCACCAGCGCGACACCGAGCAGCACGCTGACCGCCGAGCCGCTGCCGAACAGCTCGACGCCCTTCCAGCCGATCATCGCGGCGTAGAAGGCCAGCACCACCACCAGCACGGCGATGGTGGCCTTGGTGCGCATCAGTCCAGGTCCAGCAGCTCGTCCAGGCCGATGGTGAGCCCTGGCAGCTCGGCGATCCGGCGCAGGCCGAGCAGCACCCCGGGCATGAACGAGGCGCGGTCCATCGAGTCGTGCCGGATGGTCAGCAGCTCGCCGGGCATGCCGAGGACGACCTCCTGGTGGGCCACCATCCCGCGCACCCGCAGGCCGTGCACCCGGATGCCCGCGACGTCGGCGCCGCGGGCGCCCTCCAGGCCGCTCGAGGTGGCGTCCGGCATCGGGTCGCAGCCGGCCCGCTCCCGGGTCGCCGCGATCACCTCCGCCGTACGACGGGCGGTGCCGGACGGCGCGTCCACCTTGTCCGGGTGGTGCATCTCCACGATCTCCACCGACTCGTAGAACCGGGCGGCCTGGGCCGCGAACCGGGTCATCAGCACCGCGCCGATCGCGAAGTTGGGCGCGATCAGCACGCCGGTGTCCGGGGAGCGCTCCAGCCAGCCGCGCAGCTCGGCGAGCCGGGCGTCGTCGAAGCCGCTGGTGCCGACCACGGCGTGGATGCCGCGGCCGATGCAGAACGCCAGGTTGTCCATCACCACGTCCGGGCGGGTGAAGTCGACGACCGCCTCCGCGCCGGACTCGGCGATCCGCTCGACCGGATCGGTCGAGCCGATCCGGGCGACCAGCTCGAGGTCGTCGGCGGCCTGCACGGCGTGGCACACCTCGGAGCCGACCCGGCCCCCGGCGCCGAGCACGGCGACCTTCACCGCGGACCTGCCTGCGCCCGCGGGTGCGAGGTCAGCTCGTCGAACGGGCCGACCATGGCCAGCGTCTGCGGCTGGCTGAACAGCTCCTTGGCCAGCACGTGCACGTCGTCGAGGGTCACCGCGTCGATACGCCGGATCACCTCGTCGATGCCGAGCAGCTCGTCGTACAGCAGCTCCGCCTTGGCCAGCCGGCTCATCCGCGACCCGGAGTCCTCCAGGCCGAGCACCAGCCCGCTGCGCAGCTGACCCTTGCCGCGCTCCAGCTCCTCGGCGGAGATGCCGTCCTCGGCAACCTTGCGCAGCTCGTCGCGCACCACCGACAGCACCTCCTCGGTGCGGTTCGGAAGGCAGCCGAGCGCCACCCCGAACATGCCGGAGTCGGCGTAGTGGGCGGCGAAGGAGTACACCGAGTACGCCAGCCCGCGATGCTCGCGCACCTCCTGGAACAGCCGCGAGGACGTGCTGCCGCCCAGCGCCGCGTTCAGCACGCCGAGCGCGAACCGCCGCTCGTCGGTGCGGATCAGCCCGTTCACGCCGAGCACCAGGTTGACCTGCTCGAACGGCCGGCTCGCGGCGATCTCTCCGGCAGAGGTACGGCGTCCCCGCTCCCCGCGGCGGACCGGCGCGGGCCGGGCCGAGGTGGAGGCCAGGAAGCTGCCCCGGGAGAACGCCTTGCGCACCAGGCGTACGACGGAGGCATGGTCGACGTTGCCCGCGACCGCCACCACGATGTTCTCCGGGCGGTAGCGGGACTTGTAGTAGCGCGCGATCTGCGCGCGGGTCAGCGATCGGATCGACTCCACCGTGCCGGCCACCGGCCGGCCGAGCGGCGAGGACCCCCACGCCTTCTCCGCGAACAGGTTGTTCACCACGTCGTCGGGGTCGTCGTCGTGCATCGCGATCTCGTCGAGGATCACCTCGCGCTCGGCCTCCACGTCCGCGGCGGCGATCAGCGACGAGGTGACCATGTCGCCGAGCACGTCGACGGCGAGCGGCAGGTCCTGGTCGAGCACCCTGCCGTGGTAGCAGGTGTACTCCTTGGCGGTGAACGCGTTGAGCTCACCGCCCACGGTGTCGAAGGCCACCGAGATGTCCATCGCGGACCGGGTCGGGGTGCCCTTGAACAGCAGGTGCTCCAGGAAGTGCGAGGCACCCGACAGGGTCGGCGACTCGTCCCGGGAGCCGACCCCGACCCACACCCCGATCGAGGCGGAGCGGACCCCGGGCATCGCCTCGGTGACGACCCGCAGCCCGCCGGGGAGGACGGTGCGGCGGACCCGGCTGATCACCGAACCGCCGTCGTCCTTCTCCTCCAGCAGGGTGCGGGTCGTCCCGGGCTTCTGGGAAGCTGCGGACACAGCCTTGCTCACTTGGAGCCTGCGTCCTCCGACCCCTGCGCCGACTCCTCGGAGCCGGACTCCTCGACGACCGGGACCAGCGACAGCTTGCCGCGGTCGTCGATCTCGCCGATCTCGACCTGGATCTTCTGGCCGACCGAGACCACGTCCTCGACGGCCTCGACCCGCTTGCCGCCGGCCAGCGCGCGCAGCTTGCTGATGTGCAGCAGGCCGTCCTTGCCGGGCAGCAGCGAGACGAACGCCCCGAAGTTGGTGGTCTTCACGACCGTGCCCAGGTAGCGCTCGCCGACCTCCGGCATGGTCGGGTTGGCGATCGCGTTGATCGCGGCCCGGGCCGCGTCGGCGGCCTCGCCGTTGGTGGCGCCGACGTAGATCGTGCCGTCGTCCTCGATGGTGATCTGCGCGCCGGTGTCGTCCTGGATCTGGTTGATCACCTTGCCCTTGGGGCCGATCACCTCGCCGATCTTGTCGACCGGGACGGTCATGGTGATGATCCGCGGGGCGTGCACCGACATCTCGCCCGGCACCTCGATGGCCTCGGCCATCACGTCCAGGATCGCCAGCCGGGCGTCCCGGGCCTGGGTCAGCGCCCCGGCGAGCACGTCGGCCGGGATGCCGTCGAGCTTGGTGTCGAGCTGCAGCGCGGTCACGAACTCCTTGGTGCCGGCGACCTTGAAGTCCATGTCACCGAAGGCGTCCTCGGCGCCGAGAATGTCGGTGATCGCGACGTACTTCGTCTGACCGTCGACCTCGCCGGAGATCAGGCCCATCGCGATGCCGGCCACCGGCGCGCGCAGCGGCACACCCGCGTGCAGCATGGCCAGTGTGGAGGCGCACACCGAGCCCATCGACGTAGAGCCGTTGGAACCCATCGCTTCCGAGACCTGCCGGATGGCGTAGGGGAACTCCTCGCGGGTCGGCAGCACCGGCATCAGCGCCCGGCCGGCCAGCGCGCCGTGCCCGATCTCGCGCCGCTTCGGGGAGCCGACGCGGCCGGTCTCGCCGGTGGAGTACGGCGGGAAGTTGTAGTTGTGCATGTAGCGCCGGGTCTTCTCCGGGGAGAGGGTGTCCAGCTTCTGCTCCATGGTGAGCATGTTCAGCGTGGTGACCCCGAGGATCTGGGTCTCGCCGCGCTCGAACAGCGCCGAACCGTGCACCCGCGGCACCACGCCGACCTCGGCGGACAGCGTCCGGATGTCGGTGAGCCCGCGGCCGTCCATGCGGACCTTGTCGCGCAGCACCCGCTCGCGGACCAGCTTCTTGGTCAGCGCCCGGAACGCGGCGCCGATCTCCTTCTCGCGGCCCTCGAACTGCTCGGCCAGCTTGTCCAGCACGCCGGCCTTGACCTCGTCCATCTTGGACTCGCGCTCGAGCTTGCCGGCGATGGTCAGCGCCTGCCCCAGGTCGGTCGACGCAGCGGCCTCGACCGCAGCGAACGCGTCGTCCTCGTAGTCGAGGAAGATCGGGAACTCCTGCACCGGCTTGGCGGCCTGCTTGGCGAGCTCGACCTGTGCCTCGCACAGCTGCTTGGTGAACGGCTTGGCGGCCTCCAGGCCCTGCGCGACGACCTCCTCGGTCGGCGCCTGCTTCCCGCTGCGCACCAGCTCCCAGGTGGACTCGGTGGACTCGGCCTCGACCATCATGATCGCCACGTCGCCGGTCTCGGTGACCCGGCCCGCGACGACCATGTCGAAGACCGCGTCCTCGAGCTGGCTGTGCGTCGGGAAGGCCACCCACTGGCCGTCGATGAGCGCCACCCGGGTGCCGCCGACCGGGCCGGAGAACGGCAGGCCGGAGAGCTGGGTGGACAGCGAGGCGGAGTTGATGGCGAGCACGTCGTACGGC
>DASTWW010000034.1:0-14951 GCA_035765755.1 Nocardioidaceae bacterium | reverse complement strand
GGCCTCGCAGCGGCTGCAGGCCAAGGTCGAGGCCTTCCGGACCCGCAAGGAGACCATCAAGGCCACCTACACCGCCGCCGAGGCGCAGACCCGGATCAACGAGGCGTTCTCCGGGATCTCCGAGGAGATGGGCGACGTCGGCATGGCCGTGCAGCGGGCGGAGGACAAGACCGCGCAGATGCAGGCCCGCGCCGGGGCGATCGACGAGCTGATCGCCTCCGGCGCGCTGGATGACGCCTCCCAGCTCAGCGGCGGCGACGACATCGCCCGCGAGCTGCAGGCGATGTCCTCCCAGACCGACGTCGAGGCCGAGCTCGCCGCGCTGAAGGCCGGCAGCTCGGACCAGCAGGGCGCCCTCGAGTCCGGGGACGCGACCCCGGCCGCGGAGGAGTCCGCCAAGCAGACCCACGAGGAGGGGTCGGCGTGATCGTCCGGATCCTCGAGGAGGGCCAGTGGGAGGTGTCCGACGACCAGCTGGACGCCCTGAACCGGCTCGACGACGAGGTGGAGGCGGCTGTGGAGTCCGGTGACGAGGCGACCTTCGCGCGCACCATGGCGGCGCTGCTCGACGCCGTACGCACCGGGGGAACACCCCTGCCCGCCGACGCGTTGAAGGATTCAGACCTGATTCTCCCGCCCGCGGACGCGACACTCGAGGAGGTGCGGGATCTGCTCACCGACGAGGGGCTGATCCCGGGCTGATGGCCAAGACCCGTTTCGTCAACGACACCGGGCTCACCGCCCGGATGACGCTGGTGATGTTCCTGCTCGGTGCGCTGTTCGTGGCGCTGATCGTCGCGCTGATGTACGTCGCCGGGAACGCCGGCTACGGCGGGCTGGTGCCGATCATCGGCCTCGTCGGCATCGGCATCGCCTGGTACCAGTGGTACAACTCCGACAAGATGGCGCTGCGCGCCATGCGGGCCCGCGACGTGACCCCGGAGGAGGCGCCGGAGCTGCACGGGGTGGTCGACCGGCTGTGCGCGACCGCGGACATGCCCAAGCCGCGGGTGGCGATCTCCTACACCGACATGCCCAACGCGTTCGCGACCGGCCGTTCGCCCAGCCGGTCGGCGGTCTGCGTGACCACCGGCATCCTCGACCGGCTCACCGTGGAGGAGCTCGAGGGCGTGCTCGCCCACGAGCTGTCCCACGTCGCGCACCGCGACGTGCTGGTGATGACCCTGGCCTCCTCGGCCGGCATCATCGCCGGGATGGCGACCCGCGGCGCGCAGTACGGCCTCTGGTTCGGCGGCGGCCGCGACGACGATGACGACAACGGCGGCGGCGCGGTCATGCTGCTGGTCGCCCTGGCGATCAGCCTCGTCGTCTACGCGATCAGCTTCCTGCTGACCCGGCTGCTCTCCCGCTACCGCGAGCTGTGCGCGGACCGCTCCGGCGCGATCCTGACCCAGAAGCCGTCGGCGCTGGCCAGCGCGCTGACCAAGATCACCGGCGAGATCGCCGCCATCCCGAACCGCGACCTGCGCTCCGCGCAGACCATGAACGCGTTCTTCATCGCCCCGGCGATCAGCGGTGCCAGCCTCCGGACGCTGACCTCCACCCACCCGTCCCTCGAGCAGCGGCTCGAGCAGCTGGCCAAGATCGCCGCCGACCTGGGCAAGCCGATGGACGGCGGCCCGATGGGCGGCGGGTTCACCACCCCAGGCCTCGGCCAGTGACCCCGGCCGATCCAGGCACCGGCGGCGGCCGGTGAGGCTCTGGGACGTGCTGACCGGGCGGAGCAAGCCGGTCAAGGCCAACCTGGACGCGCTGTTCGCGCTGCCCACCGCGGCGCTGACCCTGCAGGCCGGCGCCGGGTTCCAGCCCACCGGCCTCGGCTCGGTGTGCTACCGGGAGGCCGAAGGCGCAGCGTTCGCGCAGACCGAGACCGACATCGTCGCGCTGCTCGACGCCGACGAGGGCCCCGCGGTGGAGAAGAGCAGCGACTCCTTCGGGTTCAGCTGGCTGCTCGCCCGCCACGACCCCAGCGACGTGGCCGGGCTGGTCACCGACCTGCACGCGGTGAACACCACCCTGGAGGCGCAGGGCTTCGGCCCTGGCCTGCTGTGCTCGCTGGTCGGGTTCGCCGACGCGTCGGGCCGTCGGCTCGGCCTGGTCTACCTCTACAAGCAGGGCACCTTCTACCCCTTCGCGCCGCAGCCGGGAGACGGGCAGCGGCGCGACAACCTGCTGGAGATCCAGATCCGCGACCTGGTCAGGAACGACCTGCCGATCGAGTCGCAGCTGAACCGCTGGATGCCGGTGTGGGGCGCGCCCGGGCTGTGAGCGAGTCGGGGGAGAGCCCGGCGGCCGCGCGGGTCGCGGAGCTGGAGGCGTACGACGCGGTGGGAGATCCGCCCCGCCCGCAGCTGCTCGCCCTGGTCGAGCTCGCCGCGCACACCTGCCAGGTGCCGTGCACGGCGGTGAACCTGATCACCGCCTCGGAGCAGGTGTCGGTGGCCACCTACGGCTGGCAGGCGCAGATGTGCTCGATCGAGGACTCGATGTGCGCGGCCATCCTCGACGACGGCGAGCCGGTGTTCGTCCCCGACGCCAGCTGTGACCCCCGGCTGTCCGGGAACCCGTTCGTGGACGGCCGCCTGGACAGCATCCGCTTCTACGCCGCCAGCCAGCTGATCACCCCGGCCGGGGTCGCGATCGGCACGCTGTGCCTGTTCGACAGGCAGCCGCGGATTCTGTCGGAGGAGCAGCGCAGCGCGCTGACCACCCTTGCCGACCGCGTCGTCGACGTACTCGAGCTCGGTCGCCGGACCGCCCAGCTGGAGGTGTCTTTGCTGCGGCTGCGCGCCGCTCGCGAGGAGCTGCGGCGCTCCAACCAGCAGCTCGCCGCGTTCGCCGGCCAGGCGGCACACGACCTGCGCAACCCGCTCACGTCGGTGTCCATGTCGCTGCAGATGCTGGCCGAGCAGCCCTCGGTGCTCGAGGACGACGACGCCCGGTGGATGGTGGAGCGGGCGCTGGGCGGGACGGGGCGGATGGACTCCCTGATCGGCGAGCTGCTTGGCTACGCCCAGGTCGGCGGCGAGCTGCGCACCGGACCGGTGGACCTCGCCGCGCTCGTCGACCAGCTGCGGGCCGACCTCGACGGCGCCCTGGCCGGCGCGTGCCTGCTCGTCGAGGGGACGCTGCCGGTGGTGCCCGCCGACCGCACCCAGCTGGCCGTGGTGCTCGCCAACCTGGTCGGCAACGCGGTCACATTCACCCGACCGGTGCGTGAACCGGTGGTGACGGTGAGCGCGCGGCCGGTGGCGCGGGGCTGGCGGATCGAGGTCGCCGACAATGGGCCCGGCGTGCCCGCCGAGGACCGGGAGCGGGTCTTCGAGCCGCTGGTGCGTCGGGACCGGTCCACCGAGGGCGCCGGGCTCGGCCTGTCCATCTGCCGGCGGATCGTCCGCGCCCACGGCGGGTCCATCGGGATGGCCGACGGACCGGCCGGGGGAGCGCTGGTGTGGCTGGAGCTGCCCGCGGACTTGGCAGACGGCTGACCGGCCATGAGCGGTCAACCGCCTGACAGGTCGGTCACTGCCAGCCGGGCTGGATGACCACGAAGTCCTTCCAGGACACGCAGCCCTTCAGCTCGTCCCGCGACAGCGTCCCGTGCCACACGTGGTGCGAAGGCGTCTCCTGCTCGGCCTTCAGCCCGGTGGTCGAGCCGGAGTTGTCGCCGAGGTAGCCGCCGTAGTCCTGCAGCGTCCGGGCGATGGCCAGCGCCTGCGGGCTGCAGCTGCGCCGCGAGAGGTGCACCGACGGGGAGATGGCGATCCGGGTGCCCTCGGTGCCCCAGCCGTTGTGCCGGTGCTCGCAGCCGACCATCGGGCTGGTGTAGCAGGGGGAGCCGGAGCCGTCGGTCTCGACGAAGAACACCTCCAGGACCTGGCCCAGGTCGGTGTGGTGCGAGACGGCGTACCTCATCTGGTCCTTGCGGATCATCATGGAGTCGGGGATCACGCCGCGGCTGCGGAAGTTCTGGTTGTTGTTGGACGCCGGGTTGCGCCCGTCCAGCCCGTTGGAGTTGTGGTGGAACGCTCCGAACGTCGACACGTCGATCACGTGGTGGCCTCTGGCGACCGCGTTCGCGCCGTAGACGGTGATGTGGTCGCACCGGTCGATGACCACGAACGGGGAGTCGTTGTTGCCGGTGAACCGGGACGCCAGGTTCGCGGGCGCGTGGAAACCGGTCCTCTTCAGCCGGCGCCACTGGCGCGGGTCGTGGTCGGAGACCGAGCCGATCTTCCACACCGGCTGCCTGCAGTGGCCCATGGCGTAGGGCATGCCCCACTTGTTGCCGTCGACCCCGTGGATGGTCGGGTAGTCGGTGCCCGCCTGCTCGGGGTAGCTGGCCATGAACCGCTGGAACTGCCGGGTCAGCGTCCCGTCCACGGGGGCGCCGGTGACCTTCGACTTCAGGAACGAGTTCCGGCTGTAGGCGATGAACGGGCGGTGCGAGCCGGAGGCGGCGGAGCGCGCCGAGGTGGACCCGGTGGAGCTGGACCCGGTGGAGGTTGACCCGGAGGAGGCGGACCCGGAGGAGGTGGACCCGGAGGCCAGCGTGGCGCCGTGTCCGAACAGGACGGTGACCGGGATCAGCAGCCCGGCGAGCATGGATGATGCAAGTATGCGCATGGAGTCGGCTTTCTGGAACGTCGTGCGCGCCTGGACGGGGCTCCCCGCCGCCGAGGGCGGGGAGCCCCTGGGACGGTCAGGGCAGTCGCAGGACCTGACCGACGTAGATGTGGCCCGGGTCGCTGATCCGGCCGGAGTTGAGCCGGTACAGCCGGTGCCAGCCGCCTCGGACGTCGTGCTGCCGGGCGATCGTGGACAGCGTGTCCCCGGGGCGGACCCGGTAGTGGTGCCCGACGTGCGCGGCGGTGCGCGCCGCCTTGGCGTGGTGGGCATGGTGGGCGTGGTGCCCGACCCGGGCGTTGCTGCCCGGGCGGCCGGCCGCGTCGGCGGCGGTCAGGCCCAGCTGGCTCGAGCAGGACGGCCAGGCGCCCCAGCCCTGGGCGTGCAGCACCCGCTGGGCGATGGCGATCTGCTCGGCCTTGGTGGCCAGGTCGGCGCGCGGCGCGAAGCGGCCGCCGCCGAAGCCGGTCCAGGTCGACTCGGTGAACTGCAGGCCGCCGTAGAAGCCGTTGCCGGTGTTGATGTGCCAGTTCCCGGAGGACTCGCACTGGGCGAGCCGGTCCCAGGTGGCGACGCTGGCGGCGTTTGCGGGGGCGGTACCGGCGACGACCGCGGAGCCGCCCACGGCCACGACGGCTGCGGAGGTGGCGGCGCGGCGGAGCCGGCGTCGGGTGGTGGTCTCCGCGCGATGGCGCGGGACAGGGCGATGTGCCATGCGGCTGTTCCTTCTCCAACGCCTGCGGAGTTAGCTGTCGGGTTCGGGCGGAGACTGCCCGGCCGTACGTCGTACGGCTTCACCCCAAGCGCCCGTCACCTGCACGAGGGCAGACGTGTACGACGAGGCGCTGATGTTCTGGGTCCCCCGCTCCCATCTCGTGGATCTGCTCTAACGGTCCACCGGCGGGAGATGGGATTCGGCGTCCGCCGGTGTCTTTACTTTCCGGATTGAAGGTAGATGGACCGATCGGCCGAACTCAACCCGTAGGCCCCGATTGCCCTGCCGGTCTAGCGCTGTCTGAAGGGCGGAAATGACCGTGTTTGGGGCCATATGAGCCGAGCTCGCTGCCCCGACCATTCGGGCGAACTGGACGTTCCCGGGTGGGCGGACTCACAGCGAGATGTTCGTCCGACCCGGGCCGCTCACTGCCAGCCGGGCTGGATGACCACGAAGTCCTGCCAGCTGACGCAGCCCTTCAGCTCGTCCCTGGTCAGCACCCCTTGCCACACCGGGTGGCCGGGCGTGGCCTGCTGGGCCTTGAGGCCCGTCGAGCCGCCGGAGTTGTCGCCGAGGTAGCCGCCGTAGTGCTTCAGCGTCCGGGCGATGACCAGCGCCTGCGGGCTGCAGGGACGCTTGGTCAGGTTGACGCGCGGCGCGACCGCGATCCGGAGGCCCTCCCGTCCCCAGCCGTCGTGCCGGGGCTCGCAGGCGACCATCGGGTTGGTGAAGCAGGGCTGGCCGTTGCCGTTGGTCTCGACGAAGAAGAACTCCAACACCTGGCCGAGGTCGGTGTGGTGCACGACCGCGTAGTGCATCTCGTCCTGGCGGATCAGCATCGAGTCCGGGATGACGCCCCGGCTGCGGAAGTTCTTCTTGCTGTTCGAGCGGGGATTGCGCCGGTCCAGCCCGTTGGAGGCGTGCTCGAAGGCGCCGAACGACTTCACGTCCATCACGTGGTCGCCGGCCACCCGCGCGTTGGAGGCCCACACCGTGATGTGGTCGCAGAGGTCGATGACCACGAACGGGGAGTCGTTGGTGCCGGTGAGCTGGGCACCCATGTCCGCCGGCGCGTGGAAGCCGATGCCTCGCAGCCGGCTCCACCGCGGCGGCGCGCTGCCGCTGGCCGAGCCGATCCGCCACAGCGGGTCCGAGCACGTGGACATCGCGAACGGCATGCCCCACTTGTTGCCCTCGACGCCGTGGATGGTCGGGTAGTCGGTGCCGGCCTGGCCGTGGAAGGTGGCCATGAAGTGGTGGAACTCCTGGGTGAGCCCCTGGTTGATCGGCGCCCCGGTCAGCCTCGACTGCAGGAAGGACTGCGGGCCGTAGGCGATGAACGGCCGCTGAGGGTGCGCGGGTGGTGAGGAGCCGGCCGGCGTCGGAGGTGGCCCGGGCGCCGTGGACCCGCCGCCGGTCAGCGCGGTCAGCGGCAGCAGCAGGCCGGCGAGCAGGGACGCGGTCAACAGGCGCATGGTCGCCTCCGAAGGCGCACAGGGCCCCCCTGTCAGCGAGAATACGGGGCTTGCCCTCTCACAGGAAGTGGCCGCTGGGCAGGTACGGCATGGGCGGCTTCATGTGCCGCAGCGCGAGATAGCCGCTGGTGTACAGGCTCATCCCGGCCGTCATGCCCACGTCGATGGCCCACTCGTTGGCCGCCGACACGTGCGCGATCGAGCAGGGGGCGTCGGACGTGGAGGCGGCCAGCGCCTCCCAGAGCAGGTCCGCGGCGGTGCGCCGGTTGGTCGCCGCGAGCAGGTAGGGCCCGCCATGCGGCTCGACGTACGCGTAGCCGGAACCGGTGGTCCGGTCCGCCACGACCAGCCGGTACGTCGCGGTGAGGATCTCGTGGTCGACGCCGTGCGCGGCGCCGCGGACCTGCCGGTCCACCGAGTTCAGCAGGTCGACGTCGCCGGTGCTGCCCTCGCGGACCCGCTCCACCACGGGGAGCCGGTCGCGCGCCACCGGCCCGGTCAGCACCATCCACGGGTGCAGGGTGAAGCCGGCCAGCCGGTAGCGGCGGGCCGCCTTCGGGTCGCCGGAGGCGGCGAGCATGCCGCGCAGGCAGCCGGTGCCGTAGGACAGCGCGGCGTCCAGCAGCGTGCGGCCCACGCCGCGGCCCTGCAGCCCCGGCCGGACGACGAAGGTGGCAAGGATCCAGACCAGGTCGCGGCGCATCGCCGCGGCCACCCCGATCAGCCCGGACTCGTCCTCCGCGACCCAGCAGCCACCCTGGTCGTGGCGCAGGATGTGCGCCATCCGGCGCCGCCAGGCCTCCGCCTTGGCCTCGGACCGGGGCGTCGGCTCGGGCCAGTCGCGGGGGTTGGTGCGCACGTCGAGCTCGTGGAAGCCCTCGGCGGTGAGCCGCTCGACGGCGGGCACGTCCTGGGCGGCCATCGGTCGGATCAGGAAGTCGGCGGCCACGGGACGGAACCTACCCGGCCCGGCGGTCCGGCGCAGGGACCCCGACGGCCCCGCCGCTTCCCGGCGGTCCGGCGCAGGGACCCCGACGGCCCCGCCCCGTCCCGGCCCGGCAGGATGGCGCCATGCGCGTGCTCATCGCCCCGGACAAGTTCGCCGGCACGTTGACCGCCGTGGAGGCGGCGGCCGCGGTCGCCGAGGGCTGGCGCAGGCGGCGTCCCGACGACGCGCTCGAGCTGGTGCCCATGGCCGACGGCGGTCCCGGGTTCGTTGACGTGCTGCGCGCCAGCCTCGGGGGAGACCTGCTGGCAGCCACCGTGTCCGGGCCGTACGGCGAGCCGGTGCCGGCCTCCGTGCTGATGGTGGACGGCACGGCGTACGTCGAGTGCGCCCAGGCCTGCGGGCTGCACCTGACCGCGGTCGACCAGCGGGACCCGGAGAGGGCCACCAGCCGGGGAGTCGGCGAGCTGGTCGCCGTCGCGATCGACGCCGGCGCCGAGCGAGTGGTGGTCGGGCTGGGCGGGTCGGCGACGAACGACGGCGGCGCCGGCCTGCTGGCCGCGCTGGGCGCTGAGGCCGAGCCGGCGGACGCCCTGGACCGCGGGCCGACCGGCCTGAGCAGCCTGACCAGCGTGGACCTGACCAAGGCCAGGGAGCGGGTCCGGGGCGTGGAGCTGGTGGCCGCCTCCGACGTGGACAACCCGCTGCTCGGGCTGATCGGCGCGACCAACGTGTACGGCCCCCAGAAGGGGGTCGCCGAGGAGCGGCTGCAGGCCCTGGACGCCATGCTGGAGATCCTGGCCGAGGCCACCGACAAGAAGCTGGCCCGCGCCAAGGGCGCCGGTGCGGCCGGCGGGCTGGGGTTCGCGCTGCTGCTGCTCGGGGCGACCCGCCAGCCGGGGCTCGGCCTGGTGGCCGACGCGGTCGGGCTGCCGGCCCGGGCGCGGCGAGCCGACCTGGTGATCACCGGCGAAGGCGCCTTCGACTTCTCCTCTCGCTCCGGGAAGGTCCCCGCAGGCGTCGCGGCCGTGGCCGCCGAGGCGCTGCAGCCGTGCATCGCGCTGGCCGGACGGGTGCTGGTCGGCTCCCGCGAGATGCGGGCCACCGGGATCGAGTCGGCGTACTCGATGGTCGACCTGGTGGGGGAGGAGGCCTCCTTCGGCGACCCGGCCGGCAGCCTGGCCGCCCTGGCCGAGCGGGTGGCCCGCACCTGGGGCACGGACTGACCGGCGGGGTTGGGCTTGGGAATATCGGGAACTGTGGGACCATTGGACGAGAGCAAGGGACCCAGCAACTGCACTACCGGGAGCGACACCATGACCCAGCCGGTCGAGACCACCGAGCAGCGCGCCGACGGCATCAACGTCTCCGACGCCGCCGCCTCCAAGGTGAAGAGCCTTCTGGAGCAGGAGGGTCGTGACGACCTCCAGCTGCGGATCGCCGTGCAGCCGGGTGGCTGCTCCGGGCTGCGCTACCAGCTGTTCTTCGACGAGCGAAACCTCGACGGCGACCTCGTCTCCGACTTCAACGGCGTGCACGTGGTCGTGGACCGGATGAGCGCGCCGTACCTCAACGGCGCCGTGATCGACTTCGTCGACACCATCGAGAAGCAGGGCTTCACGATCGACAACCCGAACGCCACCGGCTCCTGCGCCTGCGGCGACTCCTTCCACTGATCCATCGACACGACCCCCGTCCGGTGCACCGGACGGGGGTCTTGTCATGTCCCCTCGGTGACCCCGGCTCCCCTGCGGTCGAGGTCACCCCTGGCGTCGCTGACCGGACCAGTCCCCGCTGAGGGTCAGCCGGTGCGGCGCACCAGCGGCAGCCGGGTCGGGGTGACCACCCAACCCGCGGCGGCTCCCAGCAGAGGTACGACGAGCAGGGCGGCCGCGATCACCAGCCATGGGACCGCGATGCCCGGCAGGCCGTCGGCCTGCAGGAGCGAGGCTGCGGAGGGCAGCCCGACCAGCACGCCCAGGAGACCACCGACCACCCCCAGAAACAGCCCGTGCATCGCCCCGAGGCCACGTCGGCGCCACGGACCGGCCCCGATCGCAGCCATCGTGGCGGTGTCGGCGCGACCCTCGGCCGCGGCCAGCGCCACCGCGATCCCGGCCACCACCAGCGTCAGCAGCCCGGCGAGGCCGAGCACCCCGAGCCGGATCCAGGTCACCACGCCCAGCTGCGGGTCCTGGGACCAGGCGTTGATGCCGTGCACCGCCAGCCGGGTCAGGTCGTCGTTGGTCACCAGGTGGTCGGTGTGCACCTCGATGTCCATCGGTGCGGTGGACAGCCCGAGGTCGTGAGCGGTGCTCAGGCTGATCCACGCTCCTGCGAGACCGCGGTGCTCCGCCGGGAGCCGTGCCACAGAGACGCCGGGGAGCGTCCAGCGCTTGACCGGGTGCCGCGGGTCGGTGATCGTGGCAACGGTCACCGACCCGTCGCGCACCATCCTCGCGTCGAGTGCGACCACCCCTCCCGCGTCGAACGCCTGCACCGCGGCGTCATGTCCGGGTCCGAGGATCCTGCGCAGGGTGGCGCGGTCGACCGCGCTGACGTTCATGTAGGAGCTGCGCCCGAGCGGGACGCCCACCTCGCCTGCGCCGCCGGGTCCGGAGCCGGACGGGAAGACCCCCCAGATGACGGTTTTGCGTACCGGTCCGAGCACCTCGCCGAGCGTGTCCGCGACCCGGTGCAGCTGCTGCGGGCTGGGGCCCTCCCCGGCTGCCGGGTCGGTCGGCAGGTAGACGCTCACGGTCTGCGGCGGGATCCTCGTCCTCGCCGCCGTGCCCGTCACCACCGACTGCAGCACGAACCCGACGAACACGCCGCTCGCCACGGTCACGGTCAGCGCGGCGCCCGCGGCCGCGGTGCGGAACCGGTGCCGGGCTGCGTCCCGGAACGCGAACCGCGCCGAGAGCGGCAGGTGCCGGCCGACCGCGGCGAGCCGGCGTACGACGTACGGCGCGGACCACACCACCCCGGCCAGCAGCATCAGCAGGCCCAAGCAGCCGAGCAGCACCGGCGAGGACGACGGCGGGTGGTAGCCGCGCCCGTGCTGGGGGGCGTACTCGGCGGCGGTCCAGAAGCCGGTCAACGCCAGCACCATCGCCCCGCAGCCGGCCAGCACGAAGGCCGGCAGGTGCGCCCGTGACTCCCCGGGCCGGATCGGGAACCGGCCGGACAGCGCGGTCACCGGCGTCAGCCGGCCCACGCTCCAGGCGGGCAGCAGCGCCGCCGCGAGCCCGGTGACCGAGCCCAGCACGCCGATGCCGACCAACCAGCCCCAGGCGATCGCGTCGGACCAGATGCGTTCGCGCACCACGTCGTACCAGAGCGCGTCGCCGGCGAGCAGGAACAGCCCGACACCGGCGGCCAGACCGACGGCGGTGGCGCCGACGCCGAGCAGCGCGCCCTGCGCCAGCACCACCCGGCGTACGTCGGACGGCGCGCCGCCCGATGAGGCGAGCAGCCCGAGGTCACGGACCTGGCGGCGCGACCCGACCGCGAACGCCGAGCCGACCAGCAGCACCACCTCGGCGAGCGCCAGCACGAACAGCATCATCGCGACGGCCACCTGACGCGGGTCGACTGGCGGGCCCATCACCGGGACGGCGTGCCAGGCCCGGGGGTGGAACACCACGTCCCGGGGCTCCATCGCGACACCGTGCGTGGCCAGGTCCCTGACCAGGGCCAGGGTGGCCGGACCGGGCAGGTCGACCAGGAAGCGGTGCGGCGCCGGGTGGCTGAGCACGCTGTCCGGCGCCGCGATCATGCGCGCGGCCGCGTCGCCGGTGCCCCACGCGGTGGCGAAGCCGAGGCCGACCACCGACAGGGCGCGGCCGTCGGCCAGACGCAGCGTCGCGTGCCGACGCAGGGAGCCGGAGCCGTCGAGCATGCCCAGCTCGTCGGCCATCGCCCGGGGCAGCGCCACCTCGTCCGGCGAGGCCGGGGCGCGGCCCTGGTCCACCCAGGCGATGCCCTCGGTCATCGGGTCGGCGAGGTCCACGAAGAGAACCCCGGCGTTTCCGCCGCTGGCCAGCTCCGTCCCACCGTCCGTCGGTGCCGAAATGACCCGGGTGCCAGGAGGCAGCAGCGACGCTAGCGACACCGCGGACCGTGGCCGCTTGACCGGCGTCCGGTGGCCGTTCGCGTTGTGCGTGAACCGGGTGGGCCGGATCGACAGGTACTGGCCGTCGGCCTCGTACGTCTCGCGCACGTCGGGGAACCGGGTGACCTCGACCAGGGCATCCGCGCCGCCCATCAGCTGCCGGGCGAGCTGTTCGCCGTGGTTGCCGGTGGCGCTGAACAGCTGCGCGGCGAACGTCGCGCCGAGAACGGGGATCATCACCAGCAGCCCGGTGAGCGCGGTGCGCAGCGGGTGCCGGCGCATGTCCCGGCGGGCCATCCGGAGCGCGGGAAGCCATCGAGCGAGCATCCCGGTCACCCGTTCGAGAGGAGTACGTCGGGGGTGGCGGAGACGGTCTGGTCGACGATGGTGCCGTCGCGCAGGAACACCACCCGGTCCGCCCAGCCGGCGTGCCGGGCCTCGTGGGTGACCAGCAGCGCTGCGGCCCCGGCCTCGCAGCGGCTGCGAAGCAGCGCGAGCACCTGCTCGCCGGTCTCGGAGTCCAGCGCCCCGGTGGGCTCGTCGGCGAGCACCAGGCACCGGTCGCCCACGACCGCGCGGGCGATCGCCACACGCTGCTGCTGCCCTCCCGACAGGTTGTCGGGGAACCGGTCGTAGAGACTTTCGAGGCCGACCTCGTCCAGCGCCGCACGCGCGATCGCCGCGGCGCGCCGGCCGCGGACCCGGTCCAGCTCCAGCGGGAGCGCGACGTTCTCGAGCGCGGTCAGCGACGGGATCAGGTTGTAGTCCTGGAACACGTAGCCGACCCTTCGGCGGCGCAGCGCGGCCAGCGCCACCTTGGACAGCGAGCCGAGCTCCTCGCCCTGCACCTGGACCCGGCCGGCCGTTGCTTGGTCGAGGCCGCCGGCCAGGTTGAGCAGGGTGGACTTGCCGGAACCGGAGGGCCCCATCACGGCGACCAGCTCGCCGGGCTGCACGGTCAGGGACAGGTTGCGCAGCGCGTGCACCGCCGCGTCGCCGCGGCCGTGGATCCGGCTGACGTCGTCCAGGACCAGGGCGGGGGTGCTCGTCATCGCCGGGCTCCCTCGTGGTCGGCGGGCCGGCCGGCCGCCTCCGTCGTACCTCCGGAGCCGGGACGGTGCCGAGCGGCCCGGGCCAGGGCGCCCTCGCAGTGGTCGAGCCAGCGGACCTCGGCCTCGGCCTGGAACCGCATCGCCTCGAGCACCAGCGACCAGGACAGGTCGTCGTCGCCGTCGCGCTTGAGCCGGGTCAGGTCCTGCAGCGTCGACACGGTGGCCGCGCGCTGGCGCTGGATCACCGTGGCGACGTCCACGCCGGGCACGGTCACCGCGAGCGCCAGCTTGATCGCGAGCTCGTCGCGGGGACGGTCCCGGCTGGTCACCGGCGAGGTGAACCACTGGCTGAGCTCCGCGCGGCCGGCCGCGGTGATCGCGTAGCGGACCCGGGCCGCCGAGTCGTCGTCGGCATCCTCTCCGCAGGCCTCCACGAGGCCGTCCCGCTCCAGTCGGGACAGCGTGGTGTACACCTGCCCGACGTTCAGCGGCCAGGTGGACCCGGTGGTGGACTCGAACTCGGCGCGCAGCTGGTAGCCGTGCATGGGCTCGCGCTCGAGGAGGGCGAGCAGGCCGTGACGTATCGACATACCTACGGAGTATGCATACCGAGTATGCTCGCGTCCAGGGACACGCCGAAAGTCACGGTGGCGGGCGCGGACCTTCCGGCACCGGGGTGCCGCCGGTGGCGCCGTCCCTGACCTCGCGCTTGGCGAGGGGCGCGGACAGCGTCACGTGCACCGCCTCCATCAGCGTGATGCTCGGGCAGGACCCGCCCGACGATCGCGCCCGCTTGCGGGTCAGGGTCACGGTCACCGCGGACCAGGACTCCTGGACCAGCGGCTGCTCGATGACCCCGTAGCAGCTGCTCACGGCCATCGAGTAGCTGATCAAGAGGTGGGTCGGGTCCAGCAGGGTGTACCTGTCGATGGCCACCCCGCGGGGCACCGTCACCGGCGGGTGGCTGCTCGCGCCCACCGGGGTCCGAGGCGGCCCGCCGATGAACGCGCTGGTCGGCAGTGAGGGCAGCGGGCTCGGGGTGCTCGCGACCGGGCGCGGCGGCTGGTCGGGGCCGGCCAGCGACCAGGTCCCCACCACCACGGCGAGCACCGCGAGCGAGGCGGCGGCCGGCGCCCACCGCCGACGTGACTCCACCTGTATGAGCATGCCAGCGCCGGCGCCGCGGCGCACCTGGGAAACCGCCGCCAGATCACCGGGCAATCACCCGCGACACACCTGGCCCTCCCCGTGGCGGCTGGATCCGGCAGACTGTCAGCAGCGGATCTCCCACCCCGACAGGACCTGTTGTGCCGATGCTCGTGACCGGCTCCATCGCCACCGACCACCTGATGACCTTCGACGGCAAGTTCGCCGACTCGTTGGTGGTCGACCAGCTGGACAAGATCTCGCTGTCGTTCCTGGTCGACGACCTGGAGGTACGACGCGGCGGCGTCGCAGCCAACATCTGCTTCGGCATGGGCTGCCTCGGGCTGCGACCGGTCCTCGTGGGCGCGGTGGGGGAGGACTTCGTCGAGTACCGCGCCTGGCTGGAGCGGCACAACGTGGACTGCGAATCGGTCCATGTCTCCGAGACCAAGCACACCGCCCGGTTCGTGTGCACCAACGACTCGTCGATGGCCCAGATCGCGTCCTTCTACGCCGGCGCGATGAGCGAGGCGAGGGAGATCGAGCTGGCCCCGATCGTGGGCCGGGTCGGAGGCACGCCGTACGTCCTCATCGGTCCCAACGACCCGGAGGCGATGCTGCGGCACACCGCCGAGTGCCGCGAGCGCGGCTACCCGTTCGTGGCCGACCCGTCCCAGCAGCTCGCCTTCGGCGACGGGGAGATGATCCGCGAGCTGATCGACGGGGCGGCGATCCTGTTCTCCAACGAGTACGAGTCCGCGCTCATCGAGAAGAAGACCGGCTGGTCCGCCGACGAGGTGCTGTCCCGGGTCGGGACGCGCGTGGTCACGCTCGGCGCGCACGGCGTACGCGTGGA
>DASTWW010000033.1:0-8351 GCA_035765755.1 Nocardioidaceae bacterium | reverse complement strand
GGGGCGACGTGCCCGGGTGGGTGCTCGTGACCGTGATGACCGCGGGACTCGTCGCGGCGCTGTGGGCGGTGGCCGGTGACACGCTGACCACCATGCTCAGCGACGCGCTGGCCTCGGTGACGGGCTGAGCGGTTGTCCGCGAGGCGCAGCGACCGCGGCTCCGCGGTCGTGGACTTCGTCCTCGTGCTGCTGGTGCTGGTGCCGCTGTTCCTCGGCATCGTCCAGGTTGCCCTGGTCCTGCACGTGCGGAACACCCTGGTGGCCGCCGCGACCGAGGGGGCCGGCTACGCCGCCACCGCCGACCGGCCGCTGTCGGCAGGCGTGGCCAGGACCCGGGAACGCATCTCCGAGGCGATCGCCGGACGGTTCGCGACCGACGTCACCGCCCGGGGCGAGACGGTGCTCGGCATGCCGGGCGTGCGGGTGGACGTCACCGCCGACGTACCCGCCCTGGGGCTGTGGGGACCGGCCGTGCACCTCACGGTCTCCGGGCACGCCGTGGAGGAGACGGTGCCGTGAGAACCCGCGGCCAGGCCGGCACCGCCCTTGTCGAGTTCGTCTGGCTGGCGATCCTGCTGCTCGTACCGCTGCTCTACATCGTGCTGGCCGTCTTCGAGGTGCAGCGCTCGGCCTTCGCGGTGAGCGCGGCCGCGAGGGCGGCGGGGCGCGCCTTCGTGCTGTCCCCGTCCGAGAGCGCCGCCTCGGCGCGGGCGGTCGCCGCGGCCCGAGTGGCGATGGCCGACCAGGACCTGGACCTCGACCGGGCCAGCGTCGCGTTCACCTGCGCGCCGGACCCCGCCAACTGCCTGGCCCCGGGCTCGACCGTGCAGGTTTCCGTGAGTTACCCGGTCGCCCTGCCGTTGGTGCCGAGCGCGCTCGGCGGGAACACGCCGAGCATCCGGGTGCAGGCCGTTCATCAGGTGCCCTACGGGCTGTTCCGCGAGGACCGCTCGTGAGGTACGAGCGCGGCCAGACGAGTCTGCTGATCATCGGTTTCGCGCTGGTGGTCGCCATGCTGGTGGCGGTGGTCGTGGACGCGTCAGCGGCGTACCTGCGCCGGCAGGACCTCGACGCCCTCGCCGACGGGGCGGCGCTGGCGGCCACCGACGGGATCCGCGCCGACCAGGTGTACGTGGGCGGCCTGGGACCGCGGGCCGCGCTCGACCCGGCGGCGGCCCGCGCCTACGTCGCGTCGTATCTCCAGCAGAGCGGCGCCGCCGCACGGTTCCCCGGCCTGGCCTGGTCGGTGACGGTCGGCCCGGACACGGTGGCGGTCCACGTGGCCGCCCCGCTCGACCTGCCACTGCGGCTGCCGGGGCGACGATTCCGGCCGCAGGTGGTCGGCAGCGCCGCGTCCTACGTCGACGTCGGAGGATGAGCGGCACCTGAGCATCGGCCTAATTCGGTCGGGCAAGTCACTCAGAACGGACGTATCGGACGCCCCCGCCCTTGCTAGCCGGGGCGAGGGGATGTTGTACTACGGAGTAGTGGTCGAGCAAGGACGAGCCACTGAAATCCGGTCAGAAGAGGTTGTTTGATGACCGTTTCATCTCAGCTCGAACCCCCGAAAGGCGCCGATCCGGCGCCCGGGTCGGTCCTCTCCGACGCAGAGCGGGCGGAGGCCACCGCGGACCTGCTCAAGCAGATCGCTGGGACCGACGACGAGGCCTTGAAGTCCCGGCTGCGCGACCGGGTGGTCGTGCTCAACATGGGGGTCGCGCAGGCCATCGCCGCTCGCTACCGCGACCGCGGCCTCGGTCGGGACGACCTGGTGCAGGCCGCGTACGTCGGACTGGTCAAGGCGGTCAACGGCTTCGACCCGTCCTTCGACCGCGACTTCCTCAGCTACGCGGTCCCCACGGTCACCGGCGAGGTCAAGCGGTTCTTCCGCGACTTCGGCTGGACGGTGCGTCCGCCCCGCCGCGTGCAGGAGTTGCAGGCGCAGATCTCACGCACGTCCAACGAGCTGTCCCAGACCCTGGGCCGCTCGCCGCGGCCCTCGGAGGTGGCCGACTACCTGGAGATCGACGTCGAGGCTGTGATCGAGGCCCTCGCCGCGGACGGCTGCTTCACCCCTGCCTCGCTTGACGTCTCGGTGGGCGAGGACGGATCGGCGTCGCTGGCGGAGCTGCTCGGTTCGGAGGACGAGGACTACGGCCGGGCGGAGGCCCGGATCCTGCTGGCTCCGGCCGTGCGCCGGCTCGGCGAGCGGGACCGCCGGATCCTCGAGCTCCGGTTCTTCCACGCCTGGACCCAGGAGCAGATCGCCCAGGACATCGGGGTCACCCAGATGCAGGTGTCCCGGCTGCTGGCCCGGATCATCAAGGACCTGCGCGCCGAGCTGGTCTGAGCCCGCGACCGCTTCCGCGGCTCGAGCGCGTACCCTTGCCTGTCGTGGCAGGCCCCGACATCGAAACCCAGGTCAAGCAGCTTCAGGCGACGATGCACACCATCGAGCAGGTCCTGGACATCGACTCGATGCGCAAGGAGATCGCCGACCTCGGCGAGCAGGTGTCTGCGCCCGACCTGTGGGACGACCAGGAGAACGCGCAGCGTGTGACCGGACGGCTGTCAGCCCTGCAAGGTGAGCTGGAGCGGTTCACCTCGCTCAACGGCAGGCTGGAGGACCTCGGCACGCTGGTGGAGCTGGCGACCGAGGAGGGCGACGCCGAGACGATGGCCGAGGCCGAGGCGGAGCTGGTCCGGGTGCACAAGGCCGTCGAGCAGCTCGAGGTGCGCACCCTGCTGTCGGGGGAGTACGACGCCCGGGAGGCCCTGGTCACGATCCGCTCCGGAGCCGGCGGCGTCGACGCAGCCGACTTCGCCGAGATGCTCATGCGGATGTACACCCGGTGGGCGGAACGCAACAAGTACCCCGTCGAGGTCTTCGACACCTCCTACGCCGAGGAGGCCGGCCTGAAGTCGGCCACGTTTGCCATCCACGCGCCGTACGTCTATGGGGTCTTGTCGGTGGAGGCGGGCACCCACCGGCTGGTGCGGATCAGCCCGTTCGACAACCAGGGCCGGCGGCAGACCTCCTTCGCCGCCGTCGAGGTGGTGCCGGTGCTGGAGCAGACCGACGAGGTGGAGATCCCCGAGGAGGAGGTCCGGGTCGACGTCTACCGGTCGTCGGGCCCGGGTGGCCAGTCGGTCAACACCACGGACTCCGCGGTCCGGCTCACCCACTTGCCCACCGGGATCGTGGTCAGCTGCCAGAACGAGAAGAGCCAGCTGCAGAACAAGGCCAGCGCGATGGTGATCCTCAAGGCGAAGCTGCTCGCCGTGAAGAAGGCCGAGGAGGAGGCCCACCTCAAGGAGCTGCGCGGCGACGTGGCGGCGAGCTGGGGAGACCAGATGCGCAACTACGTGCTGCACCCCTACCAGCTGGTCAAGGACCTGCGCACCGAGTTCGAGACCGGGAACCCGCAGGCCGTCTTCGACGGCGACATCGACGGCTTCCTGGAGGCCGGCATCCGATGGCGCCGCGGCGCCCAGCCGGTGGCCTGACCGCGGCCGAGTGGTCGGGTCCGACCACCGCGCGACACGAAACACCGACCGGGCCACCGTGTTGGGGACCGCCAGAGTCGTCGCCTAAACTCCTGAGTTGGTCGGATGTCGCCGTACCCGCCCCGTGTACACGGCATGCTCCCCTCTGTCCCCGAACCCGGCCTACCCACGCCCGTGATCCGCTTCGAGAACGTGTCCAAGACGTACGGCGGGCAAACCCGCCCGGCCCTCTCCGACGTGACCGTCGAGGTGGAGAAGGGCGAGTTCGTCTTCCTCGTCGGCGCGTCCGGCTCCGGGAAGTCGACGTTCCTGCGGCTGGTCCTGCGCGAGGCCCGGGCCACCCAGGGGAGGGTGTACGTCGCCGGCAAGGAGATCAGCCGGCTCGCCAGCTGGAAGGTGCCCGGGCTGCGCCGCCAGATCGGGACCGTCTTCCAGGACTTCCGGCTGCTGCCGAACAAGACGGTGGCCGAGAACGTCGCGTTCGCGCTGCAGGTGATCGGGCGCCCGCGCTCCCAGATCAACCGGGTGGTGCCCGAGACGCTGGAGCTGGTCGGCCTGGAAGGCAAGGGGAACCGGATGCCCGACGAGCTGTCCGGTGGCGAGCAGCAGCGGGTCGCGGTCGCCCGGGCGTTCGTGAACCGGCCGATGATCCTGATCGCCGACGAGCCGACCGGCAACCTGGACCCCAACACGTCCGTCGGGATCATGAAGCTCCTGGACCGGATCAACCGGACCGGCACCACCGTGCTGATGGCGACCCACGACGCCGGCATCGTCGACCAGATGCGCAAACGCGTGATCGAACTGTCCGGAGGGCACATCGTGCGTGACCAGTCGCGCGGTGTGTACGGCTACCAGCACTGAGGGAGTCCGTGCATCCATGCAGCTGACCTACGTGTTCTCCGAGCTCGGCAACGGGCTCAAGCGGAACGTGTCCATGACGGTGGCGGTCATCGTCACGATCTTCGTGTCCCTGACCCTGGTGGGGATGGGCCTGCTGCTCAACGCGCAGGCGCACAAGGCGGAGTCCTACTGGGGCAGCAAGCTCCAGATCACGGTGTTCTTGTGCAACCAGAACTCCACCACCGCGAACTGCGTCAACGGCGAGGTCACGCCGGCACAGAAGCAGGTGATCGAGCACGTGCTGAACACCAACCCGGAGGTCGCGTCCTGGCGCCTGCAGACCAAGCAGCAGGCCTACAACAAGTGGAAGAGCGCCTACATCGCCAACAACCCGACCGAGAAGCGGGTCTACGCCTCCATCAAGCCTTCGGACATGCAGGAGTCCTACTGGGTGCAGCTGAAGGACCCGCAGCAGTTCGAGGGCATCAAGAGCGCGGTAGCGGGCCTGCCCGGGGTGAACACGGTGCGCGACCTGCGCGAGGTGCTGCAGCCGATCTACTTCTGGATGAACGTGATGAAGTGGGGGGCGATCGCGATCGCTGCCTTCCTGGTGTTCGCCGCCGTGCTCCAAGTCGGCAACACCATCCGGCTCGCCGCGTTCGCGAGACGCCGCGAGATCGGCATCATGCGGCTGGTGGGTGCCTCCAGCCTCTACATCCAGCTGCCGTTCCTGATGGAGTCGCTGGTCGCCGCCCTGGTCGGAGTGGCGCTGTCCGCGGGAGCGCTGGTGCTGTTCATGTACTTCGTCATCTACCGCACGCTCAGACCCAGCTCGAACATCGTCGCGTGGATCAACTGGGGTGACGGCGCCTGGGCCGTGGGCTGGATCGCGCTGATCGGGCTGTGCCTGACGCTGATTCCGACGCTCGTGATGACGCGGAAATACCTCAAAGTCTGAGCCGCGTCCGATACCGTCGATCTGCCCTGTTCTCGAACGAAGGCAGATCGGTGGCACGCAACTTCCCCTGCACTGCCCCTCGCCGCGTGGTAGCCGCCTTGGTGGCCGGCAGCGTGCTGGTCGGCGTCGCTTTGAGCGCGCCGGCCGCGGCCGACCTCAAGCACAAGAAGCACCACGTCCAGCACCAGATCCACGGTGCCCAGGCAGGGCTGGACGAGTCGAGCTCGCAGCTGCGTGCCGCATCCCGTGCCCTGCAGGCCGCCCAGGCCCGGCTGGACGACGCGAGGAGCTACCTGGCCAAGACCCGGGGGCAGCTGGCCGCCGCGCGTGCGCTCGACCAGCGGATGCAGGCCAAGCTCGAGGACGCGGAGGCCCGGCTGCAGCGAGCGCGCGAGGACCTCGCCGCGGGCCGGGACAATATCGCCGGGCAGGAGCAGACGCTGCGCCAGCTGGTCGTGCAGAACTTCCAGGACGGCGACCCCGCGCTGATGGGGCTGTCCATGGTGCTGACCACCCAGAACCCCCAGGACCTCACCGGCGAGCTGAACTCGGTGAAGAACGTGTTGGACAAGCAGTCCGCGGTGCTCGCCCGGCTCCAGGCCTCCAAGGTGCTGCTGAAGGTGCACGCCAAGGAGATGCACGCCGCGGAGATCGAGGTCGCCGCACAGCGGAAGGCGGCGGCGGAGAACCTGCAGCGCAAGAGGCAGCTGGAGTCGCAGGCCGAAGCGGCCGCCGCCCGGGTGCGCGAGCTGGTCGGGCAACGGAGGCAGGCCAGGCAGCAGGCCCAGCGGGCCAAGGCGCACGACCAGGCGGTGCTCCACCGGCTCCAGAAGCGCGAAGAGCGGATCAGCGCGATCCTGAAGCGGCGCGCCGAGCGGGCCCGCCAGCGGGCATTGGCCCGCGCGCGGCGCCAGCACGCCAGCGCCACCCCGAACCTGTCCTCGAACGGCTACCTGTCCTACCCGGTGTCGGCGCCGATCACCGACGGCTTCGGGTGGCGGATCCACCCGATCTACGGCTACCGGTCCTTCCACGACGGCGTGGACTTCGCCGCGAGCTGCGGCACCCCGATCCACGCCGCCGCCTCCGGCCGGGTGATGCAGGAGTACTACCAGACCGCCTGGGGCAACCGGCTGATCCTCGACAACGGCTACCACCGCGGCGTGGGCCTGGCCACCATCTACAACCACATGAGCGGCTACACCGTCGGCACCGGCGCCTATGTTCAGCGCGGCCAGGTGATCGGGTACGTCGGAACGACCGGCTGGTCGACCGGGTGCCACCTGCACTTCACCGTGCTCGCCAACGGCACCGCGGTGAACCCGATGAGCTGGTTCTAGCCGAGCCCGGCGGCTTGCTGCCGAAAACCGGCTGGCGCGCACCTGACAGAATCGGAGCATGGTCAAGCAGCAGGGGCGCAAGCTCGTGGCGCAGAACAAGAAGGCGCGCCACGACTACCACATCGAGGACACCTTCGAGGCCGGGATGGTCCTGCAGGGCACCGAGGTGAAGTCCCTGCGCGCCGGCCGCGCCTCGCTCGTCGACGGCTTCGCCGAGGTCGACGGCCACGAGGTCTGGCTGCACGGCGTGCACATCCCGGAGTACACCCAGGGCACCTGGACCAACCACGCCGCGCGCCGCAAGCGCAAGCTGCTGCTGAACCGTGCGGAGATCGACAAGATCGAGCGGCGGGTCAGCGAGAAGGGCCTGACGATCGTGCCGCTGGCGTTGTACTTCAAGGACGGCCGGGCCAAGGTCGAGATCGCGCTGGCCCGGGGCAAGCGGAGCTACGACAAGCGGCACGCCCTCGCCGAGCGTCAGGCCAACCGGGAGAAGCAGCAGGCGCTGGGCCAGCACCTGAAGGGCATCCGGTAGCCCGTGTCCGGTCTGACGGACGCCGACGTCCCTGCCTGGACCGAGCGGCTCGGCCTACCCGGGCTGTACGACGTGCACGTGCACTTCATGCCGCGCAACGTGATGGACAAGGTCTGGGCCTACTTCGACGACGCCGGCCCACTGATCGGGCGGCCGTGGCCGATCACCTACCGGTTCAGCGACGAGGAGCGGATCTCCCGGCTGCGCGGCCTCGGCGTACGACGGTTCTCGGCACTGCCCTACGCCCACAAGGCCGGCATCGCCGGCTACCTCAACGACTGGGCGGCCGGGCTCGCCGACCGGGTCCCGGAGGCGTTGCGGTGCGCGACGTTCTTTCCCGAGCCGGACGCCGCGGCGTACGTCGCCAAAGCGCTCGACGACGGGGTCGAACTGTTCAAGGTGCACTGGCAGGTCGGCGGGTTCGACCCCCGCGACCCGCTGCTGCACGACGTCTGGGGCACGCTGGCGGACAGCGGCACCCCGGTGGTGGTGCACGCCGGCTCGGGCCCGGTCCGTCGCAACCACACCGGCCCCGGCCCTTTCGGCGAGGTGCTGCGCGCGCACCCACGGCTGGCGGCCGTCATCGCGCACATGGGCTCCCCGGAGTACGCCGAGTTCCTCGACCTGGCCGACCGCTACGAGCGGGTCCGCCTGGACACCACGATGGCGTTCACCGACTTCTTCGAGGCCGCCGCGGCGTTCCCGCGCGACCTGCGACCACGCCTGCTGGAGCTGGCCGACAAGATCCTGCTGGGCAGCGACTTCCCGAACATCCCCTACCCCTACGCCCACCAGATCGAGGCGCTCGAGCGGCTGGACCTGGGGGAGGAGTGGCTGCGCAGGGTCTGCTGGGAGAACGCAGCCGCCCTGCTCGGCTGAGCCGGAATATCGGCTGCCCCGCCCTGGTTCGGCCAGGTAGAGTAACTACTGCTTGACAACTCAAGAGGGGCTGATCGGTTTCGACTTGGGACGTACGTTCCAGGGGAAGCGGGTCGAGGATCCAAGGTCATCTCGTAAACGATCCTTGGGAACCAATAACTGCCAACGCAAAGCGCAGTTCGTTCGCTCTCGCCGCCTGAGGCGACTAGCGACGGGTCAGACTGAGGGCGCCTCCGCCTCAGATCCTGGCCTCATCTAGGAGGCTTGCTGGCAGGTCCGGGCCACGAGG
>DASTWW010000032.1:0-4308 GCA_035765755.1 Nocardioidaceae bacterium | reverse complement strand
CGGTGGCCGCCTCGCTGGAGGTGGACGTCGACGAGGTGGAGACGTCGGTGTTCTCCCCCGACCGCACCCAGGACGAGCAGCGGATCTACATCCTCAAGCGCGAGCTCGCGGAGGTACGACGCGCGGTGAACCCGCTGCGCGGACCGATGGAGCGGTTCGCGATCGCCGGGTCGGTGCCGGGGATCAGCCCCGAGGCGGCACCGTTCTTCCGGGACGTGGCCGACCACGTGGTCCGGGTCGCCGAGCAGATCGACTCGCTCGACTCGCTGCTCTCCACCGCGTTCGACGCGCACCTGGCCCGGATCAGCGTGCAGCAGAACGAGGACATGCGGAAGATCTCGGCCTGGGTGGCGATCGCGGCGGCCGGCACCCTGGTGGCCGGTATCTACGGGATGAACTTCGTGAACATCCCCGAGCTGCAGTGGCGGTTCGGCTACTTCTACGCGCTCGGCGTGATGGTGCTTGCCTCGTTGGTGCTCTGGCGGCTGTTCAAGAAGTCCGGCTGGCTCTGACCACCGGTGGTTGAGGAGCGAGCGAAGCGAGCGTCTCGAAACCGGTTCAGGCGGCGGTGAGCACCCCGGTGGACAGCGCGACGATGATCGCCAGGCCGAGGGCGATCCGGTAGGGCACGAACCGGCCGATGCTGTGGTGGGCCACGAACCTGAGCAGCCAGGCGATCGAGGCGTAGGCGACCACGAAGCTGACCAGCGTGCCCACCACGGTCTCGCCGACCCCGATGCTGCCGCCGAAGGCGTCCTTGAGCTCGAAGATCCCGGCCGCGACGAGCGCCGGGATGGACAGGAAGAACGACAGCCGGGTGGCCGCCACCCGGTCCAGCCCGCGGAAAAGGCCGGCGGAGATCGTCGCCCCGGAGCGGGAGACGCCGGGGATCAGCGCGAAGCACTGCACCAGGCCGACCACCACCACGTCCACGACGGTCAGCCGGGACTCGGTGCGGTCCTGGGCGGCGTACCGCTCCGCGGCCAGCATCACGAAGCTCCACAGGATCAAGGCGGCGGCCACCACCCACTGCGAGCGCAGCGGCCCGGTGATCAGGTCCTTGGCGAGCAGGCCGACGATGCCGATCGGGATGGTGCCGATGATCACGAACCAGCCCATGCGGTGGTCGAAGCGGCCGCGGTACTCCGGCTTCACCAGCCCGATCAGCCAGGCGCGGGTGATGCGCCAGATGTCGCGCCAGAAGTAGAGCACGACCGCGGCGATGGCGCCCATCTGGATGACGGCGGTGAACGCGGTGACGTGCGGGTCGTCGATGGACAGGCCCATGAGCTTCTCGGCGATGGTCAGGTGACCGGTGCTGGAGACCGGGAGGAACTCGGTGAGCCCTTCCACGATGCCGAGGATCACTGCCTGCAGGTAGTCCATGAGCTCTTTCCTTGTTCCCACGAGCGCCGGGCGACCTGGAAAAGGTTACGCACATCAGGGTCCGGGTCGGCGCAACCCGTGGGGGTCGCGGGCGGCGAGGCGCACCTCCGTCGTACCGCCCCTGTCGATAGCGTTGCCCCATGCAACAACGCTTCGTGGGCCGGACCGGCCTCAAGGTGTCCCGTCTGGGGCTGGGGACCCTGACCTGGGGCCGCGACACCGACGAGCACGAGGCCCGCGACCAGATGATCGCGTTCGTGGAGGCCGGCGGCACGCTGGTCGACACCGCGGCGGGCTACGGCGACGGTGCCTCCGAGGAGCTGCTCGGCTCGTTGATCGGCGACGTGGTCGGCCGCGACGACCTGGTGATCGCCACCAAGGCCGGGATCAGCCGGGCCCGCGGGCACCGCGAGACCAACGTCTCACGCGGTTACCTGCTGTCCAGCCTGGACGCCTCCCTGCGCCGGCTCGGGGTCGACCATGTCGACCTGTGGCAGGTGCACACCTGGGTCGACGACATCCCGCTGGAGGAGACCCTCGCCGCCCTGGACTACGCGGTGTCGACCGGCCGGGCTGCCTACGTGGGCGTCTCGAACTACAACGGGTGGCAGAGCGCCCGGGCCGCCACCTGGCAGGTGGCCGTGCCGGGTCGGGCCCGGTTGGCCTCCAACCAGGTGGAGTACTCCCTGGTGAACCGTCGCGCCGAGGCCGAGATCGTGCCGGCCGCCGAGGCGCTCGGCCTCGGGGTGCTGCCCTGGTCCCCGCTCGGGCGGGGCGTGCTGACCGGCAAGTACCGCACCGGCACCCCCGCCGACTCCCGGGCCGCCTCCCCGCACTTCGCGAACTTCGTGGGCAACTACCTCACCGAGCGCAACGCCCGGATCGTGGAAGCGGTGGCCCGCGCCGCGGACGGGCTGAGCTGGTCCCCGCTCGAGGTGGCTCTGGCCTGGGTCCGTGACCGGCCGGGCGTGACCGCCCCGATCGTCGGTGCCCGTACCGCCGCCCAGCTGCGCGGCTCGCTGACCGTCGAGGACTGCACGCTGCCCGCGGAGATCGTGGCCGCCCTGGACGACGTGTCCTCCGGGAAGGATCTGGAACCCGCCGACGCCTGATGGCCCAAGGCCCCGTGCGGACGTTGGCCCGGCATGTCACGATGTTCCCATGTCTCGTCCACCCGCCCACGCCGGTGCCAAGGCGACGGCGTTGGGCCCCCGAGTGGAGTACGAGTTCGAGCGGCTGACCCTGTCCAGGGACTTCTCCCGCAACTTCGTGACCAGGCTGCTCATCGACCGTGCCGAGCACGGCGGCTGGGAGCTGGACCGGCTGCGGCTGTTCCCCGACGGCACCCGCAAGGTCGTGCTGCGCAGGAAGATCATCCGGCAGCGCGCGACGCTGGTGTTCTGACCTAGACCTGGTCGAGGAACCGGTCGAAGACCCGGGACCCGAACTCGAGCGCGTCGACCGGGACCCGCTCGTCCACGCCGTGGAACAGCGCGGTGAAGTCCAGGTCGGCGGGCAGCCGCAGCGGCGCGAAGCCGAAGGACCGGATGCCCAGCTTCTTCCAGTGCTTGGCGTCGGTGCCGCCGGACATGAGGTACGGCGCGACGACGGCCTCCGGGTCCTCGGCGAGCAACGAGCTCGTGATCGCGTCCACCAGGTGGCCGTCGAAGGTGGTCTCCAGGCCGTGCTGCCGGCTCACGTAGCCGACCTCGATGCGCTCCCCGACCAGCTCGGCGAGGGTGTCGAAGAACTCGTCCTCGTAGCCGGGCAAGAACCGGCCGTCGACGTGCGCGGACGCCTCGCCCGGCACCACGTTCACCTTGTAGCCGGCGTCCAGCATGGTCGGGTTGGTGCTGTGCCGGATCACCGCGCCGAGCATTCGGGCAGCCGAGCCGAACTCCTCCACCAGCGCCTCGGCGTTCTCCGGGGTCGCCTCGACGCCCGCGAGCTCTCCGACGGCGGTCAGCAGCACCTGCATAGACGGGGTCAGCCGCACCGGCCACTCGTGCCGGCCCAGCCGGGCGACCGCCGCGGCGAGCTCGGTGACCGCGTTGTCCGGGTGCCGCATCGAGCCGTGCCCGGCGTTGCCCTTCGCGGTCAGCCGCATCCAGGCCATGCCCTTCTCCGCGGCCTCGATGAGGTAGAGCCGCTTCCCGCGCACGGTGGTGCTGAACCCGCCGACCTCGCCGATCGCCTCTGTGCAGCCCTCGAGCAGGTCGGCGTGGTTGTCGACCAGGTGCTGCGCGCCTCGGTGCCCGCCGGCCTCCTCGTCGGCGGTGAAGCACAGCACGATCGGCCGCTCCGGCACCGCGCCGGCCCTGGTTCGGGCGCGTACGAGCGACAGCAGCATCGCGTCGAAGTCCTTCATGTCCACCGCGCCGCGGCCCCAGAGGTACCCGTCCCGGATCTCGCCGGAGAACGGGTCCAGCTGCCAGTCCTTGGCGTCGGCGGGAACCACGTCGAGGTGCCCGTGCAGCAGCAGCGGCTCACCACTGCCACCGCCCCAGTGCGCGACCAGGCTGGCCCGCCCCGGATCGGACTCCACCAGGGTGGCGTCGATGCCGACCTCGTCGAGCAGGCCGGCGACGTGCTCGGCGGCCTTCCGCTCCCCCGGCCCCGAGCCGTCGCCGAAGTTCGTGGTGTCGATCCGGATCAGGTCTCGGCAGATCTCGACGGTCTCGGCCGCCGGGTCGTACTCCGTCGCGGTCGGTGCACTCATGCAGCCATCCTGACAGGCTCGGCGCGAGATGGCCCGCTGCCCTCGTCGGCACCGCTGCTTTGCTACAGTTACCGCCGCGCTGGCCGCTCATCTAGAGTTGTCGACGCACCACCATGTCCGGGTGGCGGAATAGGTAGACGCGCTAGCTTGAGGTGCTAGTCCTCGTATAGAGGGTGGGGGTTCAAGTCCCCCCTCGGACACCA
>DASTWW010000031.1:0-16177 GCA_035765755.1 Nocardioidaceae bacterium | reverse complement strand
GCTCGGCGTCAACCCGCGCACGGGCAGCGACCACCTACCCGGTCCCCTACACGGTCAGGCGCGGCATGTCAGATCGCCTGGCCTCCCTGGTATTCGTGGTCCCGACGGACCTGTACGTCTGTCCGGCTGGTGACATCCGGCTTGATCATTGTCGACCCGAGGTTCTTCTGAGACGCGAACGTGGGTGTGGTGCGCTGTTTGGCCACTCGCGGGCACATCGCGTCCCTGGGGAACGAGGCGACCGCTTCGTCGCCCCCAACCCAAGGAGGACACCGTGACCGCCACCATCACCCGCCGGCTTGTCTCTCTCGCCGACGCCGCCGACGCCCTCGCCGTCTCGACGAGGACGGTCCGCCGCTACATCGCCGACGGCCAACTTGAGGCCGTGCGACTCGGCCGAAGGACGCTACGGATCAAGCTCGACTCCGTCGAGCGGTTCATCGACGCGCGGCCGGTGGGCAACTGGCTGCGGTGAGCCTGACGGAGACGGTCTCGCCAACACGACACCGGCGCCTTGGCCGCAGCGGACTTCACGGTTCCAGGCGCTCGAGGACGGCGTGGTGCTCGTCGACCTGCTTGCACTGGTTATGAGGTCCTCTGGCTAGAGATCCTCCGTTGCCAACTTCGACAAGGCCTCGGCGATCACCTTGTCGCGGTCCTGGGCGGCGTGCTGGTACCGCAACGCCGCCCCGGCCGTCGAGTGTCCGAGACGCGCCATGAGTTCGGCCAGGGTGGCGCCGGTGCTCGCGGCCAGCACCGCCCCGGTGTGTCGGAGGTCGTGGAACCGCAGGTCAGGCCTACCGGCTTCGGCCCGTGCTTTGTAGAAGACCTTGTACAGCGTGGCGGGCGCCAGGTGCTGGGTCGGATCCCCGGAAGAGGGGAAGAGCAGCCCGTCGCGGCCTCCGGTGATGTCGCCGGCCAGGTGTGCCTTCACGGTCGGGAGCAGGTGAGGCGGGATGGTGACGTCCCGGGTTCCCGCATCTGACTTGGGGGTGCCGACGATGAACTGTCCGTCGACCCGCACGACCGCGCGGCGCACCTTGACCACGCCGTTGGCGATGTCCACGTCCTTGCGGCGTAGCTCGGTGATCTCCCCGAATCGCAGACCACACCACGCCGCCAGCAGCACCATCAGCCGGTAGCGCTCGGGCATCGACTTGGTCAACGCTTCCAGCTCGTGCAGAGACGCCGGCTCGATTCGCTTGGCCCGCTTGACGTTTCCGGCACCCCGGATATGGCAGGGGTTGTAGTCGATGAGGCGGCGTTGCACCGCGTCCCCGAGGATCGTCCGCAGCAGCCCGTAGGCGTGCGCCCGCGAGGTCGGCGCGGCGTCCCCGAGCCGGTAGTACCAGTCGTCGATGAGGTTGGCGGTGATGCGTTTGAGCGCCACATCCTTGAAGGTGGGCAGCAGCTTCGCGTCGAGCAGCTTCCGGTAGTGGTAGCGACTACGTGGCTTCAGGGTGCGGTTGACCAGCCACCGCTCGGCGTGTTCGCCGAACGTGACCGGCCGCTTGGTCTGCGGCGGGGTCCAGTCCTCGTTGGTGATCTCGCGGCGCCGGTCGGTCAGCCAGCCCTCGGCGTCCTCGGCGGTCTCGAAGGTGACCGGCGCCTTGTGCCGAAGAGTGTCCGGGCCGACATAGGACGCCTGCCACCGCCCCGAGGGCAGCTTGCGCAGCGCCCCGAAGCCGCGCCTGCGTGCCATCACCGGTTCCCCTCCCGTGTGCAACAACGTGCAATAACAATGGCAGAAAACGTCGACTCGTGTCCACGTCGAGGAGCGATAGATATCCGTATCATCGCAGGTCAGGGGCCTGTTGTCGGCGTCTGTCCAGTATCGCCGCCACCCGCGCGATAGAATTCGAACCCAGTATCGCCCACCCCGCACTCTCTTCTCCGGCCGCGTCGTACCACTCGAGGGCCAGCCACAGGTCGACGCGCAGCCGCGGCTCCTGTAGGTCCCGGCCGACCAGCGCCGCGACCTTGGCGAGCCGGTTCCGGACGGTGTTCCGGTGCACCCCGAGCGCGGCAGCGGTGCGGTCCCAGTTCCCGCCGTGAGCCAGCCACGCGCGGGCGGTGGCGAGCAACGCGGCGGCCTCGTGCTCCGGGCGGTCGAGCACCGGTCCCAGCACCGCCTCGGCGAACCCCTCCGCGGCCTCTCGGTCGATCAGGTCCCGCACCCGGGGTCCGGGCGCCCCCTCGACCCGCGCGGCCGCCAGCCTCCGGCGGGCCTGGCGGGTGGCGGCCGGCAGATCCTGCCACGGGCACGGGTCGGAAAGGCCCACCACGTCCGACCCGGACGCGAGGTCCTTCGCGATCCTCTCGGGAGCCGCCCGTTCCGGGATGAGGGCCACGACCGAGTCGCCGTCGTCGAGGCGCAGCACGGTCCGGACGGACACCGCGACATGGTCGCGCCATCGCTGCAGGTCGTCGGCGCGGGTGGGGCCGCGGCCGGGCGCGCAGGCCAGCACCCTCCACCGCTCGCCGGTGCCACGCCGCAACGCCTGGGCGACCGAGCCCTCCAGAGAGGCCTGGTCGGACCCCGTGGCCGCCCGCGTCACGGCCTCGGCGAGAGCCCCGAGCCTGGCGGTCGAGACGTGGCCGGCGACCAGGGAGACCACGGAGGCCGCGATGTTCACGAGATTCCCGGTGCCTGGCGGCAGCGGTGCGGGGGAGCCGACCGCGAGCACCATCGGCCGGGCGCCCACGTCCAGCAGCTGCGCGACCACGTGACCGCCGGGCTCGTGAACCCGGATCGACAGGCGCTCCTGGCCCTTCGCGAGCAGCTGGCTGATGGCCTGCTCCACGGCGGGGACCGCCGGTCCCGTCGACCAGCGACTCCCCTCCTGGGGGTCCTCGAGCACCGTGCTCGCTCGCAGGTGCGAGGACACCGCACTCACCACCGCCTGCAGCGGGTCGGGGCGGGCGGCGGCACGCACGATCGTGCGTTGGGCCCGCGCCGACGACTCCGCCGCGGTCACCCTCGCCTCCTCCAGCGCCCGCACGTGCGCCTCGCTGATCGCGACGAAGGGCACCGACGGGGGCACCTCGACGAGCAGCAGCCGGTTCGCCCGGCAGGCCGCGACCAGGCGAGGCGGCACCTTGCGGTAGACGGGGTCGACGCCGAATCCCAGGCCGATCACCCCGGCCCGGGTCAGCCGGGCGACGTACTCCTCGGTCGCCGTCGCCGACTTCGGCAGGTGGACGCCGGCCGACAGCAGCAGCTCCTGGCCGCGGAGGTACGGCGTCGGGTCGGTGAGCTCGCTGACGTGCACCCAGCGGATCGGCTGGTGGGGCACGGGGCCGGGCACCAGGATCCGCAGGTCCGGGAGGGAGCGAACCAGGTCCTCGAGCGCGACGACGTGGCCTGGACTGGACGAACCGTCCAGCCGCTGAGCGGACATGTGCTCAATGTACAGGCGCCCGCGGGCGATGGACGGCGGAGAATCGGCTCAAGCGAGCGGCCGGGCGGTGCCCGGCCTGGCCACGAAACAGGTGGGTTCTGATGACTGCTACAGACCTCCCGTCCCGAACCCGGCCGGTGGTCGAGGTCCGCTCCATCGACTACGTCCCGCCCTCCGAGCGGCACGGCAAGGTCTGGCACCAGGGACCGTTCTGGTTCACCGGGAACTTCGTGCTCGCGACGATGGTCACCGGGTTCATCGGCCCCTCCCTCGGGCTGGCGGTGGGCTGGTCGGTCCTGGCGGTCAGCCTGGGGGCTTCCTTCGGCACCCTGTTCATGTGTTTCCACGCCAACCAGGGACCCACCATGGGGTTGCCACAGATGATCCAGTCGCGAGCCCAGTGGGGTGTCCGCGGCGCGATCTTCCCCTTCATCGCGGTGGTGTTCGTCTACATCGGGTTCAACGTCTTCGACGTGATCCTCGCCGCGGAAGGGTTCGACACCGTGCTGCCGGCACCGAACGCGGTCTGGTACATCATCCTGGTCGCCGTGTCGGTCGTCATCGCCGTCGTCGGGTACGACCTGCTGATGCTGGTGCAGCGGTGGCTCAGCTACGTGCTGATGCTCGTGTTCGCGATCATCACCGTCAAGGCGGTCACCTCGCTGGACCTCGGCTCGCAGATCGCGCACGGCGGCGGCTTCTCCGGAGCCTCGTTCCTGATCGTCTTCGCCGCGGCAGCCGGCTACCAGATCTCCTACGCGGTCTACGTCTCGGACTACTCCCGCTACCTGCCGGAGGACTCCAGCGCCGTCGGTGTCATCGCCTGGACCTACCTCGGCGCCGCGGGATCGGCCATCTGGCTCATGTCGCTGGGCGCCGTGCTGGGTTCGGCGCTGCCGAGCTCCGACGTGGTCACGACGGTCCGCCAGGTCGGGGACTCGCTGGTCTCCGGGTTCGGCACGTTCACCGTCATCGTCTCGGCCATCGCACTGGTGACCATCATGTCGGTCAACGCCTACGGCGCGATGCTGACCAGCGCCAGCGGGGTCGACGCCTTCAAGAAGGTGAACCCGACCGTGCGGCTGCGGGTCGTCGGCATCGTGGTGATCTCGGCGATCGCGTTCATCGTCGCGCTGTCCATCCCGACGAACTACCTGGGCAGCTTCAACAACTTCGTGATCCTGATGCTGTACTTCCTGGTGCCCTGGACGGCCGTGAACCTGGTCGACTTCTACTTCGTCAGGCACGGGCACTACGCCATCCTGGAGATCTTCAACCCCTCGGGCATCTACCACCGGTGGGCCTGGCGCGGACTGGTGGCCTACTTCGCCGGGCTGGTGTGCATGATCCCGTTCGTGGCGCTGACGTTCTTCGAGGGCCCGGTCACCAAGCTCCTCGGCGGTGCGGATGTCTCCTTCGCCGTGGGCCTGGCGGTCGCCGGGGGCCTCTACTACCTGTTCTCCCGCAACCTCGACCTGTCGGCTGAGCGGGTAGCAGTGCAGGAGAGCCGCGCAGCGCTCGTGAACACCCCGGCATGACCGCAGCGGAGAGCTCCGGTGCCGGCGGTACGACGGTGGTGGCGTGCTGCCAGCTGGCCCCACAGCTCGGCGACGTGGCGGGCAACCTGGCCGCGGCGGAGGTCGCGGTCCGGCAGGCCGCATCCTCCGGGGCCGAGGTCGTGGTGCTTCCCGAGCTGATGACCAGCGGGTACAGCTTCGCCGACACGACCGAGGCCGCCGCGCTGGCCGAGCCGGTGCCCGGACCAGCCACTACGGCCTGGCAGCAGCTCGCCGCCGAGCTGGACGTCACCATCGTCGCGGGAGTCTGCGAGGACGGCGGTCACGGCACCCTGTTCAACACCGCCGTGATCGTGGACCGGCGCGGAGTGCTGGCCAGCTACCGCAAGGCGCATCTGTGGGACCGGGAGAAGCTGGTGTTCACCCCGGGTGACCAGGCTCCGCCGGTCGTCGACGTCGGCGGCCACCGTCTCTCGGTGATGGTCTGCTACGACGTGGAGTTCCCCGAGTGGGTCCGGCTGCCTGCCCTGCAGGGCACCGACCTGCTGTGTGTGCCGGCCAACTGGCCGCGCTTCCCCCGGCCGGCCGGGGAGCGCCCGATGGAGGTGGTCCGGGTGCAGGCAGCGGCCTCGGCCAACCGGATGTTCATCGCCGCGTGCGACCGGGTCGGGACCGAACGGGGCAACGACTGGGTGGGCGGCTCGGTGGTCGCCGACCCGGACGGCTGGCCGCTCGCCGGCGGCTTCGCCTCGTCCGACCCGCAGCTGCTGGTGGCGAGGTGCCGGCTCGACGAGGCGCGGGACAAGACGATCAGCACGCACAACGACGTGCACGCCGACCGCCGGCCGCAGATCTACGCACGCAGCAGACTCGAGGAGGACGCCGGGTGACAGCCGACCATGACCCGATCCAGGGGCCCGTGGACGCCACGCGGATCCCTCGCTACGCCGGGCCTCCCACGTTCGCGCGGCTGCCGCGCATCGAGGACGTGACGAAGACCGACATCGCGATTCTCGGCATTCCCTTCGACTCCGGGGTGAGCTACCGACCCGGCGCTCGTTTCGGACCTGCGCACATCAGGGCGTCCTCGAAGCTGCTGCGGCCCTACAACCCCGCCCTCGACACGATGCCCTTCGCCAACGTGCAGGTCGCCGACGCGGGGGACCTGGCGGTGAATCCCTTCGACATCCAGGAAGCGATACGGACCATCGAGGACGGCGCGTCGGCTTTGTCGACCGGCGACCGCCGCATCCTCTCCCTCGGGGGCGACCACACCATCGCGCTGCCGCTGCTGCGGGTGGCGGCCCGGCGGTTCGGCCCGGTGGCCGTGCTGCACTTCGACGCACACCTCGACACCTGGGATACCTACTTCGGAGCCCCCTACACGCACGGCACCCCGTTCCGGCGCGCCTCGGAGGAGGGGCTGCTCGACAGGTCCCGGTGCCTGCACGTGGGGACCAGGGGGCCCCTGTACGCCGACACCGACCTCGCCGACGACACCGGCTTGGGCTTCCAGGTGATCCCGAGCACCGACTTCACCGTGCAGGGCATCGAGGAGATCGCCGGCCGGATGCGGCAGCGTCTCGGGACCGGGCCGGTCTACGTCTCGGTCGACATCGACGTCCTCGATCCTGCCCACGCTCCCGGCACCGGGACGCCGGAGGCGGGCGGCCTGAGCTCACGGGAGCTGCTGGTCCTGCTCAGGGCCCTGGCCGACCTGGACGTGGTCGGGGCGGACGTCGTGGAGGTGGCGCCGGCCTACGACCATGCCGAGATGACCGGCATCGCCGCCTCCCACGTCGTCTACGAGATCGTCTCCGCCATGGGGGCCTGCCGGACGGCGTGACCGACCACCGGCTGCCGCTGGCGTGTTGCCGTGACGTCGGCTGGGTACGGCGTCCCCAACCAAGCAGCAGACCAAGGTGAGGGTGGTGAGCCGGGTGCCAGGCAAGGTGGCGGTCGTGACAGGCGGAACCGCAGGCGTCGGGCGGGCGACGGTGCGCGAGTTCGCCGGGGCGGGGTACGACGTCGCCGTGCTGGCGCGTGGCCGCGCCGGCCTCGACGCGGCGGTCAAGGAGGTCGAGGAGGCCGGCGGACGCGGCCTGGCGGTGTCGGTCGACGTGGCCGACCACGACGCGGTGGAGCGCGCCGCGGAGCAGGTCGAGCGGGAGCTCGGTGAGATCGACGTCTGGGTGAACGTCGCGTTCAGCGGGTCGCTGGCGTTCTTCTGGGACACCAGCATGGAGGAGTTCCGGCGGATGACCGAGGTCACCTACTTCGGCCAGGTGTACGGCACCGAGGTCGCGCTGCGGCGGATGCGGCCACGGGACCGCGGGGTGATCGTGAACGTCGGGTCCGCGATGGCCTACCGCTCGATTCCGCTGCAGTCGGCGTACTGCGGCGCCAAGCACGCCGTGAAGGGATTCACCGAGTCGGTGATGACCGAGCTGGCCCACGAGAAGAGCCACGTGCGGCTGTGCATGGTCCAGCTGCCCGGTCTGAACACCCCGCAGTTCACCTGGAACCTGGACAAGATGCCGAAGCACCCGATGCCGGTGCCGCCGATCTTCCAGCCCGAGCTGCCGGCCCGGGCCATCCGCTTCCTGGCCGAGCACCCGCGTCGCAACATGTGGGTGGGGCTGTCCACGGCGTACACGATCCTCGGCGAGCGGCTGGCGCCCAAGCTGCTCGACCTCTACCTCGGCCGCAGCGGCGTGAAGTCGCAGCAGACCGACAAGGACACCCCGCGCCTCGGGTCCAACGTCTTCATGCCGCGCGACGAGGACGGGGACCGCGGCGCGCACGGCCCGTACGACGGCCAGGCGCACGGCAGCGACCCGCTGCTCTGGGCGTCGATGCACCGGCGCAGCCTGCTGTCCGCGGCCGGCGTCTCGGCCGGCGCGGCGGCAGCGTGGCTGACCCGTCGGGCGCTTCGCGCCGCATGATGTCGCCGATCAGGGAGGGCGGCTACGTCTCGCTCAACGCCTACGGCGCGCTCGGCGACTGCCAGGCAGCGGCGCTCGTGGCCGCCGACGGTGGTGGACTGGTTCGCCGCGCCCCGCATCGACGCGCCGCCGCTGTGCGCCGCGCTGCTGGACCCGGACGGCGGCGGCAGCTTCACGCTGCGACCGGAGGAGCCCTTCGACTGCACCCCGCGGTACCTCCCCGACACCATGGCGCTGGAGACCACCTTCCGCTGCGAGAGCGGCACGGTGCGCGTGGTCGACCTCCTCAACCGGGGAGCGTCCGGCACGCTGTCCTGGACCGAGCTGGCCCGCCGCGTGGAGGCCGACTCGGGCGCGGTGCGGATGCGCTGGGAGGTGCACCCCGGCCACCGGCTCGGCAGCGCCCGGCCCTGGACGCAGTGGCGCGGAGAGGCGCCGGTCCTGAACGTCGGGAGCAGCATGCTCACCGTCGTCGCGCAGGGCGTGGGACGACCGGTCCTCGGCGACGAGTCGGCGTTCGGTGAGTTCACGGCGATGCCGGGAGAGCCGGCGCTGCTCGCGGTGGCGGTCAACGACGCGGAGCCGGTGCCGGTGCCCAGCGCCGAGTCCGTCGGGGACCGCATGGAGCAGACCGTGCAGTTCTGGCGCCAGTGGTGCGCCGGCATCTCGTACGACGGACCGCACCGCGACGAGCTCCTGCGCAGCGCCCTCGTGCTCAAGGCACTCACCGTCGCCTCGTCGAAGGGCATCGCGTCGGCGCCGACCACCTCTCTCCCGGAGTGGGTCGGCAAGTCCCGCAACTTCGACTACCGCTTCGGCTGGGTGCGCGACGCGTCCTTCAGCCTCGACGCGATGTCGCGGCTGGGGCTGACCGAGGAGGTGCACGGGTCGCTGTCCTGGCTGCTCACCGCGGTCCGGGCCACCGCACCGGAGGTGCGATCGATGTACACGCTGGACGGACAGCCGGCCTCCGCGGACATGGACACGCTCGACCGGTTCCCCGGCTACCGCGGCTCGCCCCCGGTCCAGTCCGGGAACTCTGCGGCCGACCAGCTCCAGCTCGGCTGCTACGGCGACCTGCTGGACGCGGTCTGGCGCTACACCGAGCACGGCGGACTGCTCGACGAGCGGGACGCGCAGACCATCGTCGCTCTCGTCGACCGGGCCTGCGACCTGTGGCGCCGCGAGGACGCCGGGATCTGGGAGCTGGGCAGCCAGCAGCACTACACGATCTCCAAGATCGGCTGCTGGGTCGCCGTCGACCGCGGCGTGCGCCTCGCCGAGGCCGGCCGGCTCAGCGGCTGGCACCTGCGCCGCTGGCAGCGGGAGCGGGACGCGGTGCGGTCCTTCGTCGACGAGCACTGCTGGTCGCCCACCAAGCAGAGCTACACCTTCCACGCAGGCACCGACGAGCTCGACGCCTCGGTGCTGCTCGCCGCCCGCACCGGCTTCCTCGCCCCCGACGACCCCCGACTCGGCGACACCATCGCGGCCATCCGTGCCGACCTGTCCGCCGGCGGACCGCTGCTCTACCGCTACACGGGCATGGCCGGCGAGGAGGGCGCCTTCCTGGCCTGCTCGTTCTGGCTGGTCGAGGCGCTGGCGATCGCCGGGGACCACGACGCCGCATCCGAGCTGCTCGAGGACCTGCTCCACCGGACCGGCAGCACCGGCCTGTACTCCGAGGAGATCGACCCGCGCACCGGGGAGCTGCTCGGCAACCTCCCGCTGGGTCTCAGCCACCTGGCCCTCATCGGAGCGGTGACCACGCTGGCCGAAAAGCGGTAGCGACGGGTGGATACGATCGGCGGGTCAGGCCGAACCGGCACCCGTGGAAGAGGAGTACCCCCGTGTCCGAGATCACCGTGACCGTGCTGAGCCAGGGCGAGGGAGCCCAGCAGCAGACCGGCCGCGCCGTGACGACGGGCACCAAGGCCTGGGAGCTGTTCGCCGACGAGCCGTCGGTCGTCGCGGCCCGGGTGGACGGCGAGCTGAAGGACCTGTCCTACGAGCTCGCCGACGGCGACCGCGTCGAGGGTGTCGCGGTCGACTCCGAGGACGGCCGTGCGATCCTCCGGCACTCCACCGCGCACGTGATGGCCCAGGCGGTCCAGGAGCTGTTCCCCGAGGCCAAGCTCGGCATCGGGCCGCCGATCGAGAACGGCTTCTACTACGACTTCGACGTCGCCGAGCCCTTCGTGCCCGACGACCTCGAGAAGATCGAGACCCGGATGCGCAAGATCATCAAGGAGGGCCAGAAGTTCTCCCGGCGGCCGGTCTCCGACGACGCGGCCCGCGAGGAGCTGGCCGGCGAGCCCTACAAGCTGGAGCTGATCGGCCTCAAGTCGGGTCTCGACCAGCTCGACCACCGCGAGGCAGCGGAGGGCGCCTCCGTGGAGGTCGGCGCGGGCGGCCTCACCATCTACGACAACCTGCGTCGCGACGGGTCGCTGGCTTGGAAGGACCTGTGCCGGGGGCCGCACCTGCCGACCACCAAGCGCATCCCGGCGTTCAAGCTGATGCGGAGTGCCGCGGCGTACTGGCGCGGCGACGAGAAGAACAAGCAGCTGCAGCGCATCTACGGCACCGCCTGGGAGTCCAAAGACGCCCTCGCGGCGCACCTGCACCGGCTGGAGGAGGCCGAGCGGCGCGACCACCGCAAGCTCGGCCGTGATCTCGACCTGTTCAGCTTCCCCGACGAGCTCGGCTCGGGCCTGGCGGTGTTCCACCCCAAGGGTGGCGTCATCAAGCGCGAGATGGAGGACTACGTCCGCCGGCGCCACATCGAGGAGGGCTTCTCCTACGTCGGCACGCCGCACATCAGCAAGGAAGGCCTCTTCCACACCTCCGGCCACCTGCCGTACTACGCCGACACGATGTTCCCGCCCATGGAGATGGAGGGCGCGAGCTACTACCTCAAGGCGATGAACTGCCCGATGCACAACCTGATCTTCAGGTCGCGTGGGCGTTCTTACCGCGAGCTGCCGCTCCGGCTGTTCGAGTTCGGCAGCGTCTACCGCTTCGAGAAGTCCGGGGTCGTGCACGGCCTGACCCGGGTGCGCGGGATGACCCAGGACGACTCCCACTCCTACGTCACCCCGGAGCAGGCGCCCGAAGAGGTCAAGCACCTGCTGAACTTCGTGCTCGGTCTCCTCAAGGACTTCGGGCTCGACGACTTCTACCTCGAGCTGTCGACCCGTGACGACTCCAAGCCGGACAAGTTTGTCGGCTCCGACGAGGACTGGGCCGAGGCCACGAAGGTGCTCGAGGACGTCGCCAGCGAGACCGGGCTCGAGCTGGTGCCTGACCCCGGCGGCGCGGCGTTCTACGGGCCGAAGATCTCCGTGCAGGCCCGCGACGCCATCGGCCGTACCTGGCAGATGTCGACGATCCAGTACGACTTCAACCAGCCCAAGGGGTTCGGGCTGGAGTACCAGGCCGCCGACGGCTCCCGCAAGCAGCCGGTGATGATCCACTCGGCGAAGTTCGGTTCGATCGAGCGGTTCATGGGCGTGCTCACCGAGCACTACGCCGGCGCCTTCCCGCCGTGGCTGGCCCCGGTGCAGGTGGAGGCGATCCCGATCGCCGAACGCCACCAGGACTACCTGGAGAAGGTCGCCGCACGGCTGCGCGAGCGAGGCATCCGCGTCGAGGTCGACGAGTCCGACGACCGGATGCAGAAGAAGATCCGCAACGCCCAGCTGCAGAAGGTGCCGTTCATGGTCATCGCCGGCGACCGCGACGTGGAGGAGGGCGCTGTCTCCTTCCGCTACCGCGACGGCCACCAGGACAACGGCGTGCCGATCGACGAGGCGGTCGCCCGGGTGGTCGACGCCGTCGAGCGCCGCATCCAGGTCTGACCGCGGGATGAGCATCGAGCAGGACGGCGTCGGGGTCCCGGACACCATCGAGCGGCTGTGGACCCCGCACCGGATGGCCTACATCCGCGGGGAGAACAAGCCGGCCGACTCCGCGGCCGGCGACCAGTGCCCGTTCTGCCGGATCCCTACCCTCGACGACCGGGAGGGGCTGGTGGTGCACCGCAGCGAGGCGGCGTACGCCGTGCTCAACCTGTACCCCTACAGTCCCGGGCACCTGATGGTCTGCCCCTACCGGCACATCGCGGACTACACCGAGGCCGACGACGCCGAGACGGTCGAGATCGCCGAGCTGACCAAGCAGGCGATGCGGACCATCCGCGGGGTGAGCGCCGCGCACGGGTTCAACCTCGGCATGAACCAGGGCGCGGTCGCCGGCGCGGGGATCGCCGCCCACCTGCACCAACACGTGGTGCCCCGGTGGGCCGGTGACCAGAACTTCATGCCGATCGTCGGGCGCACCCGCACCATGCCGCAACTGCTCGCCGAGACCCGGGACCTGCTGGCGGAGGCCTGGTCCCGGTAGCCTTTGCAGGCCATGTTGAACCGATTCCGCGCCTTCTGGGGCAACCTGTTCACGCCGCTCGCGCGGCTGCTGCTGCGTCTCGGCGTCAGTCCGGACGTGGTCACGCTGGCCGGCACGCTCGGCGTGTGCGCCGGGGCGCTGGTGTTCTTCCCCCGCGGCCAGCTGCTGATCGGCGTCATCGTGGTCACCGCGTTCGTGTTCTCTGACATCGTCGACGGGACCATGGCCCGGCTGTCCGGCCGGTCGTCGAAGTTCGGGGCGTTCCTGGACTCCACGCTGGACCGGCTCGGCGACGCGGCGATCTTCGGCGGCCTGGTGATGTACTACGACGGTCCCGGCCAGTCCCGCGGGCTGGCCGCCCTCGCGCTGTACTGCCTGGTGATGGGCTCGGTGACCTCCTACGCGCGGGCCCGAGCCGAGTCGCTGGGCATGGAGGCCAAGGGCGGCATCGCCGAGCGCGCCGACCGGCTGGTGGCCATCTTGGTGATGACCGGCCTGTCCGACATCTTCAACGTGCCGATCCTGATCCCGCTCACGCTCGCGGTCCTCGCCGTAGCGAGCACAGTGACCGTCGTCCAACGGGTGCTCGCGGTCCGCGGCCAGGCCAAAGCGACCGTGTGAGCGCTGCACGCATGAGAGGCGACCGGCTGCTCGGCGGCCTCGACCGGGCCGCGCAGGCCGCCGCCGGGCACGCCACCACGTTCGGCTACCTCTCTGGCTGGCGGTTCGTCCGGCTGCTGCCGGAGCCGGCCGCGCAGCGGCTGTTCCGCAGGATCGGCGACGAGGTGCATCGCCGCAACGGCGCCAGCGTCCGCCGGCTGCGCGGCAACCTGGCGCGCGTCGCGCCGGCGCTCGACGAGGAGGCCCTGGAGCGACTCACCCGCGACGCGGTGCGCTCCTACATGCGCTACTGGTGCGAGTCCTTCCGGATGCCCTCGTGGCCCATCGACGACATGGTCAGCCGCGTGCACACCGTGAACGAGCCGATGCTGCGCGCGGCGATGGCCCGCGGCCGCGGCGTGGTCGCGCCGTTGCCACACATGGGCAACTGGGACTGGGCCGGCGCCTGGGCGTGCGGCACCGGGATGCCGCTGGTCACCGTCGCCGAGCGGCTGGAGCCGGAGCGGCTGTACGACGAGTTCGTCGCCTACCGGCGCCGCCTCGGGATGGAGATTCTGCCGCTGGACGGCGACGACCGCACGTTCCGCAGACTCGTCGAGCAGGTCCGGTCCGGGGGCCTGGTCTGCCTGCTGGCCGACCGGGACATCTCCGGCAACGGGGTGGAGGTGACCCTCTGCGGGCACCGGGTGCGGATGCCCAAGGGGCCGGCGGTGATCGCCCGGATGACCGAGGCCGCCCTCATCCCGGTGACCCTCGCCTACGACGGGCCGGACATGGAGCTGACCCTGCACGACGAGATCCCGCACCAGAGCGGGCCGCAGGGCGTCGCCGCGATGATGCAGTCCGTGGCGGACGCGTTCACCGTCGCGCTGCGCGCGCACCCGCAGGACTGGCACATGATGCAGCGGATCTTCCTCGACGAGCCGACCTTTGAAGGTGGTTGAGCCGTGCGTGTCGGACTGGTCTGCCCCTACTCCCTGGACGTCCCCGGCGGGGTGCAGAACCACGTCAAGGACCTGGCCGAGGCGCTGATCGGCCTCGGCCACGACGTCTCCGTGCTCGCGCCTGCCGAGGACGAGTCCGCCCTTCCGTCGTACGTGGTCGCCGCCGGACGCGCCGTGCCGGTCCCGTACAACGGGTCGGTGGCCAGGCTCTCGTTCGGGCCGGTGATCGCCGCGCGGACCCGCCGCTGGCTGCGCGACGGCGGCTTCGACGTCGTGCATGTGCACGAGCCGGACTCGCCGAGCCTCTCGCTGCTCGCGCTGTGGTACGCCGCGTGTCCGGTGGTGGCCACCTTCCACAGCTCCAACCTGCGGTCGCGGGCACTGTCGGCGAGCGCGGCGATCCTGCGCCCGTCGCTGGAGAAGATCATCGCCCGGATCGCGGTCTCGGAGTACGCCCGCGACACCCTGGTCAACCACGTCGGCGGTGAGCCGGTGGTGATCCCCAACGGGCTCTACGTCGACCGGTTCGCCGCGGCGACTCCCCGCCCCGAGTGGCGGGGGAGCGAGGGCACGCTGGCCTTCGTCGGCCGGCTGGACGAGCCGCGCAAGGGCTTCGCGCTGGCGCTGGAGGCGCTGGGCGCCCTGGCCGCGGAGCGTCCGGGCATCCGGCTGCTGGTCGTGGGCGGCGGGCAGCTGCGCGTGCCGGTCCCGGCAGAGCTGGGGGACCAGGTCACCTTCCTCGGTCGGGTCGACGACGCCGAGAAGGCCAGGGCGCTGCGCACCGCCGACGTCTACGTGGCTCCCAACACCGGCGGGGAGAGCTTCGGCATCGTGCTGGTGGAGGCGATGGCCGCGGGCGCGACCGTGGTCGCCAGCGACATCCCCGCGTTCCGGAAGGTGCTCGGCGAGGGCCGGTTCGGGGTGCTCTGCCGCAACGGGGACGCCGCCGACCTGGCCGTCGGGGTCGCGGGAGTACTCGACGACCGGGACCGCCGGGCAACGCTCCGTGCCGCCGCAGACACCGCCGTGCGGCGGTACGACTGGTCGGCGGTGGCCGGCCGGATCGCGGCGGTCTACGAGACCGTGGTCGGCGCGACTCCGCGGCGGGCGCGCTGATGGTCTGGCCGTGGGTGCTGGTCGGCCTCCTGGTGCTGCTCGCGGTGGCCGGGTGGCTGTCGTGGACGGCGAACCGGCTGGACCGGATGCACCACCGCATCGACCTGGCCCGCGCGTCGCTGGCCACCCAGCTGCAACGCCGGTCCGGGGCTGTGGTGGAGCTGGCGACCTCCGGGGTGCTCGACCCGGCCCGGTCGCTGCTGCTCGTGGACTCCGCGCACCAGGCGCGGGGTGCCGCGCCAGAGGACCTCGAAGCCGCCGAGTCGGACCTGTCCAACGCGCTGCGTGCGGTGTTCCACGACCCCGAGGAGGCTCGGGCGCTGAAGAACGAGGACGAGGTCGGCGAGCTGGTGCGGGAGCTGGCGACCGACTGCCGCAAGGTGGAACTGGCCCGCCGCTTCCACAACGACGTGGTGGTGTCCGCGCGGGTGCTGCGCTCGCGCCGCCGGGTCCGCTGGCTGGGACTGGCCGGCAGGGCGGCCGAGCTGCGCACCGTCGACCTCGACGACGAGCCCCCGGCGGCGCTGGTCGAGGAGTGACGCCGGTTGGGCCGCGACGCCCGGAAACCCGTAGTCTGGGGGTGTTCCCCTGAGGTGGCCGGGCAGCGCCCGGCCCGAGAAGCGAGAAGGTCAGCAGTGACAGACGTCCAGCCCGGAAGCGCCGCCGCGCCGACCACCGGCACCACCAAGGTCAAGCGCGGCATGGCCGAGATGCTCAAGGGCGGCGTGATCATGGATGTGGTCACGCCCGAGCAGGCCAAGATCGCCGAGGACGCCGGCGCCGTCGCGGTGATGGCGCTCGAGCGGGTGCCCGCCGACATCCGCGCCCAGGGCGGCGTGTCGCGGATGAGCGACCCCGACATGATCGACGGCATCATCAACGCGGTGTCCATCCCGGTGATGGCCAAGGCACGGATCGGTCACTTTGCCGAGGCGCAGGTGCTGCAGAGCCTCGGCGTGGACTACATCGACGAGTCCGAGGTGCTCACCCCGGCCGACTACGCCAACCACATCGACAAGTGGGCGTTCACGGTGCCGTTCGTGTGCGGCGCCACCAACCTCGGCGAGGCGCTGCGCCGGATCGCCGAGGGCGCGGCGATGATCCGCTCCAAGGGCGAGGCCGGCACCGGCGACGTGTCGAACGCGGTCACGCACATGCGGAACATCCGCCGCGAGATCCAGCGGCTCGGTTCCCTGAGCACCGACGAGCTGTACGTCGCGGCGAAGGAC
>DASTWW010000030.1:0-7382 GCA_035765755.1 Nocardioidaceae bacterium | reverse complement strand
CCGTCCTCACGCTGGCCGCGGATCGTCCAGCTGGCCTGCCCACTGCCGGGGCCGACCGCGTCGAGCACGCGGTCCTGGTCGGCCAGCACGTGCGTGGTGGCCAGGTCGGGGAACAGGCTCTGCACGCTGATCAGCGTGGTGCCGGTCCGGGACCTGCTCTCCGCCGCGACGTACGACGTGACCGGCGAGGTCGCGGGAAGCGGACCGACTTCGCCGCGGATCCCGGCGAGCCGGTCCTGGGCGATGGTGCCCGCGGGCCCGGTCAGGTTGGCCACCTTGAACGGCGAGAACGTCGAGTCCTCCTGCACGTACAGCGTCTCTGCCCCGTGCAGGGTCAGCGTCGACGGCCCGGAGAACAGCATCGGGTGGCCGAAGCCGAGCACCTGCGAGCCGCACACCGCGGTGGCGGTGCCGATGCCGGCCGCGGTGACGTCGCCGTAGGACAGCGACGCGGCCAGGTTCCCGCCCGGCACGATCGGTGACGTCGTGGAGCCCGCACCGACGGCGCTCCCGGTCATGAACCTGACGTTGCCAGGGTGCAGCAGCTTGCGGGCCTGGTGGATCCGCTTGGCGGTCGACAGACCGGAGACCACGAACGGGATCCGGAGCTGGGTCATCCCTCCGGAGACCTGCCCGCGGGTCGCGTCGCCGGAGGAGACCACGGTGCGGGCGATCCGGCCGGGAATCGCGACCCGGGCCGCGGGGGCGGCCGCGGTGCCGCCCTGCGGCGCGAGCAGCGCCTCCATGTCCGAGGCCGGGGTGATCCCGGCGACGGGGGAGGGGCCGAAGGACAGGCCGTAGGCGACGGCGCCGATCAGCCTGCCGTCAGAGGCGTACACCGGCGACCCGGACATGCCCTGCCAGATGCCGCCGACCCGGTCGATCTCCGGGGAGGTCAGCCTGGCCATGATCATGTCGAGGCCGGGCGCGATGCCGTCCTTGAGCACCCCGAGCACCGTGCCGGTGAACTGGGTCGGGTCGGTGGCGCTCTTCACCCCGTCGACGGTCAGGCCGGTGACCGCTTGGCCCTTGGTGACCTGCGCTTCCGGGTACGGCGCGGGGCACGAGGTGTCCGGCGCGGACTGCGCGGACGGCGCACCGAGCCCGGTGGTGATGAGCCCCGCGGTCGTCAGGGCGGTGGTCATGCCGATGGCCACCCCCGCCGAGGCCCATCTGGTACGCGAGGCCCGGAGTGCCCCGGGCAGGTGTGATCGGCTCATCGAGCGTCTCCTCGGTCCAGCCCGAAACCCCCGTGGCATCGGAGCTGAGGAGAACGTCCCGCCGCGTGGAGCAGGCGGCCAGGGTCTTCGGACCCTAGTTCGCTCACATCAGCGCAGGCCGACCACCTGCAGGCTGACCCCGCCGTCCACGACCTGACCGGCGCTGCGCGTGCCGGTGCGGGTCATGTCCGGCCCGCGCCGGGAGAACAGCGACAGCGTGGCCACCACGTCGTCGTGGTGCGGTGCCCGGCGCAGCTGCCGCAGCACCGCGCCGAAGCCCGGCGCCGGCTGGCTGCTGTCCAGGAAGAGGCCGCCGCCGGAGAGCCCGAACAGGTCGCCGAGCCCGCTGGTGTCGCCGCTGTTGCCACCGAACACGTCCAGCGCGCCGATCTTGCCGGCGGCCCGGTGCGGTACCCGCACCGAGACCCGCACCCAGCGGTTGCCCAGGCTCGTTGAGGTCAGCTGCGCACGCATTCGCAGCAGGTGCCCGGCGCGCACCGGCAGGACACCGTTCGGGTCGGCGGTCACCCACCGGCCGGCCCAGCGCACCTGCACGCGGCCGATCAGGTAGTGGCGGTAGTCCCGGTCGAGCACCGAGCGGGTGCGCACCGACGAGATGGTGATGTTCTCCGAGCCGTTGGCCTCCAGCTGGGACAGGGTGTCGTAGAGCGAGAAGGCGCTTGACCCGGACAGGTCTGCCGGGTCGGCGTACACGTCGGTGCGGCGCAGCCGGAAGTCGGTGCCGTCCTGGCGCTGCCCACGGATCACCCAGCTGACCGTGCCGCTGCCGGCGCCGACCCCGTCGAAGACCCGGTCCTGGTCGGCCATCAGGTGCATGGTGGCGATGTCGGGCACCGCGTCGGGCACGCTGATCGAGGTGGTGCCGGTGCGCGACCGGCCGTCGCTCTCGACGTACGAGGTGATGTGCGACGTCGTGGGCAGCCCGCCGAGCACGCCGTGCAGGCCGGCGAGCCGGTCCCCGTTTACGGTGCCCAGAGGGGCGGTCACGTTGGCGACCTTGAACGGCGCCGACGGGTCCTCCTGGATGTAGATCGCGTCGGCCCCGTGCAGGGTCAGGGTGGCCGGGCCGGTGTCGTTCATCGGGTGGCCGAAGGCCAGCACCTCCGAGCCGCACACCGCGGTGACCGTGCCGACACCGGCGGTGGTCACGTCGCCGTAGGACATGGACGCGGCCAGGTTGCCGCCCGCCTGGATCGGGGACGGGGTGGCGTCGGAGCCGACCGCACCGGTCTGCATCATCCGCACGCCGCGGATGCCGAGCAGCTTGCGGGCCTCGTGCAGCCGCTTCTTGCCGGCCAGCCCGGAGATGCCGAACGGCAGCCGCAACTCGCTGAACCCGTCGGACAGCTGCTGCCTCGTGACGTCGCTGGAGGCGGCCACCACGCGGGCGAGCCGGTCCGGCACCGCGACCCGCGCCGCCGGAGCGGACGTGCTTGCGGGCGCCTGGTCGAGCAGCGCCTCCATCTCGGCGGCCGGGGTGACCCCGGCCACCGGGGACGGGCCGGAGGACAGCCCGTAGGCGACCGCGCCGATCAGCCGGCCGTCGGAGGCGTACACCGGGGAGCCGGACATGCCTTCCCAGATGCCGCCCACACGGTCGATCTCGGGGGAGGTGAGCCGGACCATGATCATGTCCATGCCGGGTGCGATGCCGTCGGTGACCACGCCGAGCACGGTGCCGCTGAAAGCATCCGGCTGGGTGGCGCCCGCCGTGCCGAGTGGTCCAGCGGAGCCTTCAACGGTGAGGCCGTGGACCGGCTGGCCGGAGGTCAGCTGGGTCTCCGGGTACGGCGCGGGGCAGGAGGAGTCGGTCGCGGACTGGGCCGGCGCCATGCCGGCCCCGGTCACCGTGACCGTGAGCGCGGCACCGGCGGCCACCGATGCCCAGCGCGTGTGCACGCCCGAGAAGTGCTTCATGGATTCGCTCCGTTTCCTCCGCGCGAATCCACCCTGGAGTCGTCGCTGGCGGCATCATTTCTCATCCCGCCCAGGCGCACAGGAACTTCGCGAATCCTCCTGCGACGACTTCGTCACTTCCGGACGGGAGCTCAGCCGGCGATGTCGCCCAGGCTCTGCTGCTCGTCGCGAAGCCGGTCGGCAGGCACGCTGCTGCCCACGATGGTCCGGATCGGGTCGATGGCGTCCCAATCGTTGACGTGCATGCCGGCCAACACCCGGCCGCCGCCGAGCCAGAAGGCGGAGAACGCCCCCGACGGGTCGCCGCGGAGCACCACCTCGTCGTACCCGTCCGGTCCGACGTGTCCGACGTACTCCATGCCCAGGTCGTACTGGTCGGTGAAGAAGTACGGCATCCGGTCGTAGGACACGTCCTCGCCGAGCATGCTGCGCGCCGCGGCGCGGCCCTGCTCGATGGCGTTGTCCCAGTGCTCCACGCGCACCGGCCGGCCCAGCACCGGGTGGGTCGCGTTGGCGACGTCGCCGGCGGCGAACACCTCCGGGTCGGAGCTGCGCAGGTGCTCGTCGACCAGGACCCCGTTGTCGGTCTTCAGGCCGGCCCGCTCGGCGAGCTCGACGTTCGGGGTCACGCCGACACCGACCACCACCAGGTCGGCGTCCAGGGACGTGCCGTCCTCGAGGCGTACGACGGCGCGGTCGCCCTGCTTCTCGATGCCGGCCAGCCCGATGCTCGTGCGCAGGTCCACGCCGTGGCTGCGGTGCAGATCGGCGAAGATCCGGGCCACCTCCGGCCCGAGGACCCGCAGCAGCGGCAGCTCGAGGGTCTCCAGCACGGTCACCTCGGAGCCGGCGTTGCGGGCGGCTGCCGCGGCCTCCAGGCCGATCCAGCCGCCGCCGACGATGACGATCCGGGCCCCCTCGGTGAACGCGGCGCGCAGCCGCTGGCTGTCCTCGATGGTGCGCAGGTAGGCCACCGGGGCGCCGCTGTCGTCGGCCATCGCGAGGTGCCGGGGGCGGGCCCCGGTGGCGACCAGCAGCCGGTCGTAGTCGACGGACTCGTCGCCGGCGCGCACGGTGTGCCCGCGCAGGTCCAGCTCGGTGACCGCGGTGCCCAGCCGGAGGTCCACGCCGTTGGCGTCGAACCACTCCGGCGGGTGCACGAAGGCGGAGTCGAGGGGGTCGTTGCCGAGGAGGTAGCCCTTGGACAGCGGCGGCCGCTCGTAGGGCAGGTGGTGCTCCTCGCCGTACAGCACCAGGTGGCCCTCGAAGCCGCGCTCCCGCAGCGTCTCGACGGCCTTGGCGGCGGCCAGGCCACCTCCCACGATCACGAACGTCTGGCTCATCTGCTCTCCCGGCGGTTGTGGGTCAGGGACAGGAACTCCGCGCGTGCGGCGGGGTCCTCGCGCAGGCTGCCGAACAGCGCCGAGGTCACGGTGCTGGACCCGGCCGCGCGTACGCCGCGCAGGCTCATGCAGGTGTGCTCGGCCTCGACGACCACGCCGACCCCGTGCGGCAACAGCCGGTCCCGCAGGTCCTCGGCGACCTGCTTGGTCAGCCGCTCCTGAGTCTGCGCCCGGTGCGCGTAGAAGTCCACGACGCGGGCGAACTTGGACAGCCCGAGGATCCGGTCGCCGGGCAGGTAGCCGATGTGCGCGACGCCGACGAACGGCAGCATGTGGTGCTCGCACACCGACCGGACCGGGATGTTCTCGACGAGCACCAGCTCGTCGTACCCCTCGGTGTTGGGGAAGGTGGTGAAGTCGAAGGCCGGCGCGGCCAGCAGCTCGGCGTAGGCGTGCGCCATCCGGCGCGGCGTCTCGACCATGTCCGGCCCGTCCACGGGCAGCCCGAGCGCCACCAGGAGGTCGGCGGCCGCCTTCTCCGCGGCCTCCAGGTCCACCTCGTCACGCGGGTGGGAGACCCTGGCGCGCCAGCGCTGCACCGCCTCGCTGGTCAGTGCCGCGCTCACCGTGCGGCCCCCCGTCGTACCGATATCGGTACGGCTACCGCGACGTGGGGGTCGCGTTTGAGACACGATGTCGGTACGACGCGCATGGCCACCGCCTTCTAAGAGAGAATGTCTTGACCATAGAGCCGCGATGTGTTTAAGTCAATGGAATGATTTTTAGAAGGTGACGGCGTGCACGACGACTTCGCCACCCGGGCCTCCGGGATCGGCGCCCTGGCCGAGCCGGCCCGGCGTGCGCTCTACGACTTCGTGGTCGCCGCCGGGGAGCCGGTCAGCCGGGAACAGGCCGCGGACGGCGTGGGCGTGCCGCTGCACACCGCGAAGTTCCACCTGGACCGGCTGGTCGCGGAGGGACTGCTGGAGGTCGAGTTCCGGCGGCTGACCGGGCGCACCGGCCCGGGCGCGGGTCGGCCGGCAAAGCTGTACCAGCGGTCTGCGCGCCAGGTCAGCGTCTCGCTGCCTGAGCGGCGCTACGACCTGGCCGGCGAGATCCTGGCCAGCGCGGTGGACCGGGCCATGTCCGGCCAGGCGCCCGTCGACGCCGCGGTGCGGCAGGCCGCGGAGGAGGCCGGCCGGCGTGCCGGCGCGACGGCGGTCGCTGACCGCGCGGAGGCGGGCAAGTCCGGGCCGGCGGCACCGGAGGACGAGGCAGCGGCTGAGTCGGAGGCCGGCCGTACGACGCGGGTCCTCGCCGCGCACGGGTACGAGCCGCGGACCCGGGGCGACCAGATCGTGCTCGCCAACTGCCCGTTCGACCAGTTGGTGCACGAGCACACCCGGCTGGTCTGCGGGCTCAACGAGTGCTTCGTCTCCGGGATGCTCGACGGCCTGGGCTGCGCCGGCTTGCACGCGGCGCTCGATCCCGAGCCCGGCCTGTGCTGCGTGAAGGTCCGCCACGGCCGCCCCGATGCCCCGCGAGGTTGAGCCGGCGCTCGCGCGGTGTCGAGCCGCGCACCGCGGTGCCACACTGGCCGGGTGAGCACGTTCACCACCGTCCACGAACCGCTCGTCGCCCGGGACGTGCTGCTCGGCCGGACCACACACGTCCGCCGACTGGTCCCGAACAAGACCCGCCGGATGATCGGCGCCTGGTGCTTCCTGGACCACTACGGGCCCGACGACATCAAGCGCACCGGCGGCATGTGGGTGCCTCCCCACCCGCACACCGGCCTGCAGACCGTGACCTGGCTGTTCGAGGGGCTCGGCCTGCACACGGACAGCCTCGGTTCGCGCCAGCTGATCCGCCCTGGGCAGCTCAACGTGATGACCGCCGGGCACGGCATCGCCCACGCAGAGGTCTCGCCGGCGGAGGCTCCGACGTACCTCCACGGCGTCCAGCTCTGGACCTGCCTTCCGGATCACCTGCGCGACAGCGCGCCGGCGAGCTTCGTGCACCTGCCGGAGCTCCCCGGGTACGCCGAGCCCGGCGCGTCCGTGACGGTCTTCATGGGCTCGCTGGCCGGCACGAGCTCCGAGGCTCCGACGTACTCCCCGCTGGTCGGCGCGGAGCTCACCTTGCAGCCCGGGGCGACGCTGAGGGTGCCGCTGGACAGCGAGTTCGAGTACGGCGTGCTCACGGTGGCCGGCAGTACGACGGTCGCGGGAATCGAGATACCGCGGAACCAGATGTCCTACCTAGGCCTCGGCCGCGCCGACCTCGAGCTGACGGCCGGCGCGGACGAACCGGCCGTCGCGCTGCTGCTCGGCGGTGCCCCGTTCGAGGAGCAGATCGTGATGTGGTGGAACTTCGTGGCCCGCAGCCACGAGGAGATCGTGCAGATGCGCGAGGACTGGAACGGCGCCGGGCTCGACTTCGCGCCGCCCCGGTTCGGCGTGGTCGCCGACTTCGCGGGGGACCGGCTGCTCGCGCCACCACTGCCGAACACCCGGCTGAAGCCGCGGGGCCGCTCCGTGTAGAGAGGCGCCCCTGAAGTAACTGCTGTGGAAATCGGTGTCAGTGTGGCGTTTGGGGCGCGATGTGGGTAACAATGTCCCTCGACAACTGCACACAAGTCATCGGCCATGTTCTGCCGGTCGGCGCCAGACCGCTGGGGAAGGCGTATCTCGACGCCGGATCGACAGGGAGGCCACGGTGACCACACGTACAGCGACAAGGGGCGTGCTCTACGTCCACTCCTCGCCGTCTGCGCTGTGCCCGCATGTCGAGTGGGCCGCCGGCGGCGTGCTCGGCAATGCCGTGAACCTGGAGTGGACGCCTCAGGGCGCCCAGGCCGGCACCTACCGCGCCGAGTTCT
>DASTWW010000029.1:0-3367 GCA_035765755.1 Nocardioidaceae bacterium | reverse complement strand
CTGAAGCACTCCCGCGGCCTGCGCGTCGGCCTGGTCCCAGGCATCCAACAGGGCGTCGAGGTCTTCCTCATCATCGAACTCGTCGAGCTCATCGAACTCGTCGAGCTCATCGAGCTCGTCCTCGAGCAGCCCGCCGTCGTTGTCGAGCCTGTGGACGAGCGATGACGGCAAGCGGCGATCTGCGCGATGGTTGTCGCTCATGAGACAGAGGAGGCACCATGGGCACCGTGACCGCACTGCCCCGCGGCCGGGCGCTGACCCGGCGCGACCTGGAGCAGATGCCCGATGACGGGCACCGCTACGAGCTCATCGACGGCACATTGATCGTGACGCCAGCGCCCTCGCCACGGCACCAGGCGGCCTCTGCTGCCCTGTACCTGCGGCTTGCCGCGAACTGTCCGGACGAACTCCGCGTTCTGTACGCGCCCCTTGACGTCGCGCTCGACGAGCACACCGTGCTTCAGCCGGACCTGCTCGTCGCCCGGAAGACCGACTTCACCGCCCGCGACCTCCCCGTCGCACCCCTGCTCGCCGTCGAGATCCTGTCCCCGAGCACCCGTCGGGTGGACCTCGCCCTGAAACGGTCGCGCTTGGAGGCGGCCGGCTGCCCGTCGTACTGGGTCGTCGACCCCGACGAGCCCTCGATCATCGTCTGGCAACTGCAGGGCGAGGAGTACGTCGAGGTGGCGCGCGCGGCGGGCACCGAACAGGTGCACGTTGACGCGCCGTACCCGCTGACGATCAGTCCCGCCGACCTGATCGACTGAAGACAAGAAGCCCGCCGTCACCTGCTGCTGCCTGTCACGTGCGTCGGTGGAAGCGGACTCTTCCATCGGGAAGGGTGTGTATGTCCCAGTGTTCCGGGTGGTCGGCCATGTGGTGGTGGGGCGGACACAAGGGGATGCCGTTGCCGACGTCGGTGTTGCCGCCTTGGGCCCAGGGTCTCTTGTGGTGGTACTCCACCCAGGCGGGTGGCCGGTCACAGTTGGCGGCAGCGCAGCCGCCGTACTCGTGGTCGAGGACGGTCGACTGGTGCTTGTCGAAGAGCCGCTTCTCCCGGCCCAGGTCCAGCGGCACCGACTCGCCGTTGAGCACCATGGGCAGGATGCCCGCCTTGCAGCTCAGCCGCCGCACCTCGCCCGCGGAGATCCGCACGCCGACGTCGGTGGTGGCGACCCCGAGCCCGCTGCACAGGTGCTTCAGCGGGATGGTGACCACCAGCCGGAACGGCGACCCGTTGCGGGACGGCAGCGTGTCCAGGTTCAGATGGTTCTCCAGCAGGTCCATGAACCCCTGCCCGAGCAGCGTCGATGCCGGCAGCTTCTTCCCGGTCTCCGGGTCGAACCGGCCCTCCCCGATTCGCCTCGGGGCAGTGAGCGCCTGGAGCGCCTTCTTCAAGAGCGCCGCGTCCAGTGAGGGCAGCCGGAACCGGCCGTCTGCGGTGCCGTCCCCGTTGTCGTGCATGGTCAGGTACGCCAGCCGTCGTGCCCGCTCCTCCTCCGCGGCCAGCTTGCGGCCCTCGGCCTCGTCGGCGGCATTGGGGCAGACCACCTCGAACAACCGCTTGCCCAGCCTCCGCAGCATGGCGGCGTCGAACTCCTTGGCCAGGTCGATCAGGTGCGCCTCCGCCGCGGCAAGGGTGCCGGGCGGCAGCTCGTCGTACTCCTCGGTGAGCTCGCGCACCGCCTTGACGATGATCGCGGCCTTCTCGACGTCGATCTCCCCCTCCGCCAGCGCCCGGCGGGTGGCGTCGAACTCCTCGTCGAGGGCGTGGGCGAGGTGCAGGTCCGCGAAGCGGGCGGCGCGGTTGGTCTTGGTCTGGTGCGCGAACCAGGCCGGCGTCGAGGTGGCGCCTGACTCCGCGCCGATGTCGTTTCGGTCCGCCGCCTCCAGCACGCGCAGCTCCAGCTCACGCAGCCTTGCCTGCTGCTTGCGCAGCTCCACCAACGCGTGGCGCTGCTCGTCGGGGGTCATCGACCACGCCGGAGTGCCCTTCAGCCCGTCCAAGGCGTCCGTCAGCGACTTCACGAACCGCACCACCGCATGCGCGGCGGGACCGGGTCCCTGCGGGCCCGAACCACCGGGACCCGGCGCCGCGGCAGCGCGCGACCCGGCTTCCGCAGCACCAGCGCTGGCTGCGGGCTCCGGAGGGTCCAAAAGCGTGGTCATACCGAGACGTTAGGACGCAGCAGAACAGCCGCCCACCACAGATTTTCAGGCGGTGGAGGACACACAGAAGACCTGCGACTGTGGACGGAAACTGGGTTTACGGCGCGACGTTCAAACGATGGTCACGCGGGCGACTCGGGCACGGCGCGCAGTTGCCGCCGCTTCTGTCGCGGTCCGATCCCTGCGCACTCCGGCGCTCATCGACGACTGGTACGACGCACGCGAGGAGCTCTACGACGTGATGCAGTCCTTTGCGATCCCGGACGAGCCGCGGCCGCCGCGGCACAGTGCGATCACGTTCGTCGTACGACGGGGGCTGTGCGTGCTCGGACCCAACGAAGGCAGGTGGATGTCAGCCTGGCGGGACAGCAACCACCTGACCAACGCCTACGACGGGAGCGTGGTGCTGGTGACCGAGCACGGCTGGTACGACTTCATGACCGACGCGGCCGCTCTCACGCCCTCGATCGCGGCCTGAGGCATCGCCGGCATCTACCCGTCGCCAAGCGGCCGGGCTACCGTGACGACTGGAGGCAGCGTCATGGTGATCCAGCTGAACCACACGATCGTCAACGTCCCGGACAAGCGCGAGTCGGCAACCTTCCTGGCCGAGATCCTCGACCGCCCGGCGCCCGTCCCCTTCGGTCCGTTCCTGGTCGTGGAGCTCGACAACGGTGTGTCCCTCGACTTCGCCGACGACCACGGGCCCGCGCATCCCCAGCACTACGCGTTCCTCGTGAGCGAGGCGGAGTTCGACAAGGTCTTCGCGCGGATCAAGGAGCGTGGGCTGACCTACTGGGCCGACCCCGGCCGACGTCGCCCGGGTGAGTTCAACACCAACGACGGAGGTCGGGGCGTCTACTGGGACGAGCCCGGCGGCCACTTCCTGGAGATCATCACCCGGCCCTACGGCAGCGGATCCTGACCTCGCTCCGGCGCAGTCCACGGCGAGCGTCTCGGGGGGGTCAGAGTCGCCCGGATGCACTCACGGCTAGGTGACGACCTCTTCCAGCTCACGCCCCGGCGCGACCTTGGGCAGGACCAGCGTGCTCAGCCCCTGGGCGAAGCCGATCCCGACCGCGATGATCAGCCAGGTCACCGACGCCGAGGTGACGCTCACCAGCGCGGTCCACAGCAGGCTGCCGATGATCAGACCGCCGGTGAACATCGAGCCCAGCCAGCCGATGGCGGTGCCGCG